>CAILUI010000142.1 GCA_903837355.1 uncultured Victivallales bacterium | reverse complement strand
CGTCCCCGTCCCCGTCCCCGTCCCCGTCCCCGTCCCCGTACTCGTACTCGTGGCCGCAACCGCAACTGTCCCCGTTCCCGCCCTCTCCCCCCGCGCTCTTGATCTCAGGCCCTGCCCAGGATCATCTCCCAGGGGCCCAACAGCGGCAGCACGAAGCGCTGGTATGGCCCCGCCGCGCCGCTCGCCGTCACCTCGGTTTCGCGGCAGTGCCGGTCGACCACGCGCACTGCCGTGGCTGTTGTGCGGAGCATCACGGTCAGCTCCCGCGCCTCGTCCAGACTCGCGTTGGTGAGCCCGAAGGTGATCGTTCCCGGCGCACTCTCGCGCGCCCAGGCGTTCACTTTGTGGAAAGACTCCACGTAGAGCGGCAGGGTCTCGCGACAGAGCCACGCCACGACTCGCTTGATCTGGGTGGACTTGGAGAGGTTGGCGAGGTTGGTCCAAGGGTAGTAGCCCGCCACGCCGATGCGGCCACCCCGCGCATTCTCGAAGACCCCCATGGCGCAGGCCGCGACCTCAGCCTCGGCGTAGTCCACCAGTCGCGCCAGCGCCTGCGCCCCCGGCGCCAGCGGGAGCAGGGCGGCCGCCGGGGCTTTCCAGAACGACTGCCGGCCATCGCGTCGACGGCCGGCGAAGGGACCATTCAGCGGATGCCCGTTGAGGACCTCGATGCAGTCGACCTCCAGCAGCCGCTCCACCGCGAACCCGGTCAGGGCGCCGAAGCCCCGCTCGTGCAGGCGGGCGAGGGCCCGTGCATCCAGCAGCACGCCGCCGGACAGCATTCGGAGCAGGGTCGCGTCATCGAAGCCCATGGGCGCGTCGCCAGCCAAGGTCACCAGGCGCGCCGCGCCCGGGGCGTAGGCCGCGGGCAGGCCGAGTTGCAGCAGCTCCTGGCCGTGGGCGATGGCGAGCGGCGCGTCACCCTCGGCCAGCCAGGCTCCAGCGGCCAGGTTGTGCGTCACGAAAGCATCCTTACCCCAGGCGCAGAATACCCCGCTGGGCGGCAGCCGCCCGAAGCTGCACGCCAGCCGGTCGAGGAACGGTCGCGACGCCTGCAGTTCGGCCAGCAGCGGCTCGTATTCCGCCAGCGGCTCGTCATACATCGACAACACGTTGAAGGCGGCTCCCGTGCAGCCGGCGGCGATGTGCGAGGCGGCCTCGAGGGCGGTCGTACGCGCGGCTTTCTGCAGGCGCTGATAGGGGAAGCTCTCGATCTCGGACTGCACGTTGACGGTTGTGGCGGGCAGCAGCGACACCTGGCGGCCGATGTCGTGTGACTTGCCGGCCAGGCCGCTCAGGGCCTCATCAGCGTAGAAGCCGCCTCCCGGCCGCCAGCGCACCTCGGCGCCACCCGCTCCCGCCAGCACCGCGGCCCAGGTGTCGAAGTCATAGCCTTCCAGGAAGCGGTCGCCGGTCATGAACCCCAGTGGCAGTCCGGGCGCCACGCCATGGACGGTTTCCTCGATGAGCGCAAAGAGCCGGCCCAGCAGTTGCCGGTTGTGGGCGAGCCAGGCCTTCCGGGCGGCCAGCTTGGCGGCCGTGCTGCCGGCGTCGAAGGCCGCCCGCAGGCTCTCCCGCGTGTGCTCCTGGCCACTCTCCTCGGCAAACCGCCCCAGGCAGGCGTCGCAGAAGCACCCGCAGCGTATCGGCATGTGCCCCATGCAGCGGACGTCGTCGTCGATCCAGATGAAGTCGGGCTCGCTGCCGGCCACCAGCCGATAGACCTCCCGCACGTAGTCCTGCACGCGCTCATCCTGCGGGCACAACGACCCCCGGCACGTCCTGCCGTCGAGGTCCGTCATGTAGGTGTAGTCGCCGACCAGGGCATGGGGCAGGTTCTCTTCATGGTGGCCGAGGGTGGCGAGCACGTTTACGCCAGCGCTGTAGCCGTGTTCCCGCGCCTGGGCCTGGCGCCGCTGCAGGATCTCCGCCCGCCGGACGACCTCGCCCAGGGGCAGCGGCGGATGCGTCTCCGAGGTGAAGAACGAGATCTCGTCCGTCAGCCCGGGATGCCCATCGAAGCGGGCAAGGACCTCCGCAAAGCGCTCCTCCCGCAGCCACAGGGGTACGCCGATACGGAAGGAGATAAAGGCCTTCTGGATATCGTGGTGCATCTGGACTCCTGGCCGGCCGCCGAATGTGGGGCGCCACGCCGTTGGCGCCTCTGGTTTGCGTCGCGAACGGAGTCGCGACCTACTCTGCCCCGTGGCACCCTTCATTCCTGGACCAATGCGTACACGCCACGGCGCGGCGAGGTCAGCCGGCCCAGTGTCATCGCCCGTGCCACCGCGTTCCGCGCCTGCATCTCGGTGAAACCGGTAGCCCGCATGATGGCCGGGATCGCCAGCCCGGCGCGCTTGCCGCGCAGGGCCGCCAGCAGGCGCTCCTGCAGCGGCGCCCTTGCCGCTGCAGGCGGTGCCGCTGCAGGCGGTGTCGCTGAACGGCGGGCGGCCGGGGTGGTGTCGCCATCATCCTCTGCCTCCAGAGCGCGGATGGCCCGTTGCAGGCTGGCGATCATCCGCGCCTTCTGCGGGCGTTGCTTGGCTTCTTCGGTGTGGGGTTGACCGCGTCGGGGGGCTGGCGCGGCTTTGGCCTTGGTCGGCGCCTTGGCCGGCGCGGCTTCGGCCTTGGTCGGCGCGGCTTTGGCCTTGGTCGGCGCGGCTTTGGCCTTGGTCGGCGCGGCCTTGGCCTTGGCCTTGGTCGGTTCAGCGGCCGCCGCGGGGGCATCGTCGAGATCGATGCCGAAGACCGCGCCCAGGTCGGCATCCGCCAGGGCGCCTCCGGCGGCCTGGCCGGCCTTCTCGAGCAGCGTCCGCGAGGTCCCCCGCAGAGCCTTCGCCACCAGATCCTCGATGGAGACTTGCCGCAAGGTGAAGAACAGCCTCGGGTCGGCATCGAGTCGCACCCCCACCCCGTAGAGCACCGCGGCAACGTGCTTGCACATGCTGGCCCAGTCCGGGCAGGTGCAGTCGAACTGAATCTCGCTCGGGGCCGGAAAGAGCCCGCCGCCCTGCACCATGAACAGCTCTTTGAGCGCGTCCGGGAACTCCCCGCGCAGCAGCGCCTGCAGCGAGTCGAGCTGACCGCTACAGGCGGCCTTGGCTTTGGTCCAGCGCGCCGCGCTCAGGGCGGCCACCGTGATGCTGACCGCATAGGGCTGCGTCCGCGAGCCCTGTACCAGCGCCTCGATCTTGCCGGGCTCGATCGCCAGATGCAGCACCATGCCGCTGTGCAGGTAGCTGCGGCCGCGCGGCAGACGGTTCGAGTAGTCCGAGTAGCGTTCGAGGTTCCCAGCCCAGGCCTTGCCCCACCAGCTTGCGGCCAGGCTCCGTCCCGTGACCACCACCGGCTGCAGCGTCCCACGGGCCTTGGTCAGTTGCGCCTGCGAGCGCTTCGCCTTGTCCTGCTTCTCGTGGATCGGCGTGTAGTGGAAATCATCCCAGTATCGGTGTCGTGCCATGGCTCTATACTCCATGCTGTCGGGGTTCTGCGGCGGACCCTGGGAACCCGCCCAATGTAGCCTGGGCACGTCGGGGTGCGCACTCCGCAGAGCCTTGGTCAGCCGCGCGTTTCGGAGAACCATGGCCGGGCCTGGTCCTGCGAGTCTTCGCCATGCACGCGCCGGCCCTCAGTTCAGGCTGTGGCTGGCCAGCAGGCGACGCCAGCCATCGTCATCCCGATGCGCCGCCAGCGTGTCGGTCAGCCACTCGCCGAAGCGCTCAGTGCGTCCCTGGCGGGCGAGGCAGGCTTCGAGCTTCAGCGCGTCGATCTGCTCTCCCGCGTGGCCGGCGCTGGCGAGCAGACGCTCGACGAGCTCCGCCTTGTCCAGAGTCAGCAGGTGCGCGCGGACATCGGCGACGCCGGTCACCGCACGTCGCGCCGGCCGGTCACGCGCGGCGTTGAGGTCCACCAGGCGCTGCAGCAGGCCCTGGCCGTCGAGGTCGTGCGGCCAGCCGTAGGCGTCGAGCACGGCCCGATCCAGTTCGTCGTGGAGTTCGCGCAGGACGGTCACCAGGCCCTGCTCGTGGATCTGGCGCTCTTTGGGGGTGAGGGCGAGGGCGCCGTCCGGCAGGGAGTGCTGGGCGCTCCGCTGGGTGGGGAAAGCTGCGTCAAGCCGCAGGCAGTCCAAAGAGTCCCGCTGGCGCTGGGACTCGGTGACAGACTGCGCCGGCCGCGAGGCCAAGCTTTGGACTGTCGGTGGCTCGACACCGCTTTCCGTCCGTGTGCAGGCCTGCCGATCCAGCGCCCGCAGCTTTTCCAGGACGTTGTACATGCCAGTCAGGGTCAGCTCGGGGTGCAGCGCCTGGCGCGCCTTGCGGTGCGCGTCGAGCTGCTCGCCCAGGGCGCGGATGCGCGCCTGTTGCTCTTCGCTCGCCGCGGGGAAGGGGAAGGGCTCGAAGCAGCGCGTCTTGTTGTAGCGCGGGTCATTGCCGACGCCGAGGTGCCCTCCGGCAGCCAGCGCCCAGGTGACATGCGCGCGACTGGAGAGGACGCCGAGAATCCAGGCGTCGTCTGAGGCGATGTTGACCAGCATGTGGTCTGGCAGTATGGCGGCGTCGAGGAAGACGAAGAAGCGGTGTTTGCTGGTTTCCACGGTAGCGATATGGCGCGAGAGGCCGCACAAGGCTGGGCGGAAGGCGCCACGCGGCTCGGCAAACACCCACCACCTTTCCCTGTAGCTCTTGCGGTTGTTCTGGTCCCGCTCCGGCTTCACGCGGTCGGTCAGGCGCTGGTACACTTCCGGGAATGACTCCCGGACCTCCTCAGCAGTGAGGCCGTAGAGATCGATGGCCATGACATTGCGCGGGCATTGGTTCAGGTCGCGGCCGTTACGGTATGGCCGGATGCGCCGTTCCAAGCCGGGTATGCGGCCCAGGCCGAGCAGTGCCGCTTCCTCGGACGTGACGATGAAACCGGCGCCGGACAACATGACACCCGGACAACTGATGCCTGCGTTCGCCTGCAGCGGTCCGGCAGACGAGGTGTCGGCCCCCACGGTCAGGTCCGCATGGATGACGCCGTGGGCCTCAGCCAGGGTCACGCCATACCCCTCGCCGTCGCCGGACTCCTCGCGGGTCACGGTGGCCAAGGTGCCAGCGAGATCCTTGCCGAGGCCGCCGACGGTCATGGCGATACGCACGGCGGCGCCGTCGGTCGAGTCTACCCAAGGGTGGTCTGGGATGGCGAAGAGGATGGACAGGGGTATCAGGTTCGTAGTCCCGCCTTCAGGCGGTCTG
>CAILUI010000141.1 GCA_903837355.1 uncultured Victivallales bacterium | reverse complement strand
CCGTATCGTGTTCGTTCGCCCGAATGCTGTTGGCGCCGGCAACGGCACGTCGTGGGCTGATGCCTATACCGATCTTCAGCCTGCCCTCGCCGCTGCGGTCAACGGGGACGAGATCTGGGTCGCCGCGGGCACCTACAAGCCCACCACCGGCAGCGACCGCAGCATCTCCTTCCAGATGAGGCGCGGGGTCGGCCTGTACGGTGGATTCGCGGGTACCGAGACCTTGCGCACCCAGAGGGACTGGACCACCAACGAGACGGTCTTGAGCGGCGACATCGGGGCGCCCGGGGACAACACCGATAACTCACGGCATGTAGTGAAGGGGGCCAACTCCGCCAGGCTGGATGGGTTCACGATCACTTCCGGCAACGCTGACGGTGTTGGCGAGGACGCAATGGGCGGAGGGATGGCCAACAGAGGTTGCTCCCCCACCGTCGCCAACAGCCTGTTCATCAGCAACGCGGCCAGGAACCAGGGCGGGGCCGCGGGCAACTACGACTCCGCGGCAGTGCTGACCGACTGCGTTTTCTACGGCAACACGGCGGGCATGGGGGCTGGGGCGGTCATCAACGGCGCAAGCACCTCGACCATTACCCACTGCGTATTTGCCGGCAACTCGTCGGGCGAGTATGGCGGCGCCCTGCACATTGGGTCCTGCCCCAGCCTGGACGTGGATAGCTGCGTCTTCGTTGGTAACCACGCGGCAGACAGGGGAGGAGCGGTATCGTGCAGCGTCTCGACGCCTCGCCTGCGCGATTGCCTGTTCGTCGGCAACCAAGCCAAAGCAGTAGGCAGCGCCGTTGAGCTTGTGTGCGGCACCCCGCGCATCACTAACTGCACGTTTGCTCAGAACTCGGCGGTCTCCGGCGGCGCCATCTACAGCCTGTCTCTGCCGACAGGTGCGACTCATGTGACGATCACCAACGCCGTGCTCTGGGGCAACACTACTTCCACGGGAGCAGCCGAGATCATGAGCTTGGCCAAGGCCGGGTCGCCCCAGGCGACAACGACCCTGATCTCGACGCTCGTGGCGGGAGGTTGGGATGGGCCCCACGTCTCGAGCGGCGAGTCCTGTACCATCGGGGATGGCGGCGGGAACCTCGATGCTGATCCGGCCTTCGTGGGCGCCGTGGCGACCGGCGTCTGGACCGCGGTTGGCACCTGCAGCCCCACCAACGGGCGGATGACCCTGACCTGCACCGGTGCCGCCTGGGCGCCCGCTGCCTTCGCCGGCCTTATCCTCAACCCGGACATCGCCCAGCCCGATCTGTTCTACATCGTCAGCAACACGGTGGACACCATCACGATCTACGGGGATACTACCAGCTTCACGGCCGTGGGCGACGCCTTCCAGGTCAACGACTACCGGCTACGGCCGGCCTCGTCCTGCATCGACGCTGGCTTGGGCGACGCCGACACGCCGGTCAACGATCTCGCTGGCAACGCGCGTTACGATGACCCCAGCAGGCCCGACACCGGGACCGGCACGCCCCCTTACGTGGACCTCGGCGCCTACGAGTTCCAAGGCACGACGCCAGCGGCGGGTGCTCCGGCGAAGGTGGGGACGGTGGCCTCTGTGCCCGCCTCGGGTCAGGACTGGACCGTGCCGGACCTTGGCATGGAACTGGTGTGGGTCGGACCGGGTGAGTTCCAGATGGGCGCGAAGGATGGGGAGGATCACGAACGCCCTGTGCATCAGGTACGCATCTCTCATGGCTTCTGGCTTGGCCGCTACGAGGTTACCCAGGCCGAGTACCAAGCCTTGGCGACGCCGGGCTCTGACCCGGGTTCTGACGCTCGTCTCCCGGTCACGAACGTGTCTTGGTACGATGCCGAGGCGTTCTGCCGGAAGCTCACCGAGCGCGAGCGCGGCGCTGGAAGGCTGCCGGATGGCTGCGAGTACCGACTCCCGACCGAAGCGGAGTGGGAGTACGCCGCCCGCGGCGGTACGCAGAGCCGCGGCACCGTCTACGCCGGCTCGGACCGCCTTGACGAGGTCGCCTGGCATATGAACAACAGCCGCGGCGCCCCCCATCCGGTGGGCGGCAAGGAGCCCAACGAGTTGGGCCTCCATGACCTGACCGGGAATGTCTGGGAGTGGTGCCTGGACTGGTCGGACCCAGGTTTCTACTCCCGCTCGCTCGCCGCCGACCCGTTCAACGCGGAGGCGGCAACGCTTCGCGTCACGCGCGGTGGCAGTTGGGTGCATGCAGCCGAGTGGGCACGCTCAAGCCACAGGGGCGGCTGGAGGCCCGAGCGCGCCAACGACAACATCGGCTTCCGCGTGTCCCTGGCTCCCGCTATCGCCACCCCGGCCCAGTGAGATACCACGGCATGTGGCCCTGCCCGCAGGCAAGCACTCCATCGGGGCGCCTGGCCGCAGAGGCCCCAGGTCTGGCATGGCATGGGACGTTGAGTATCCTCTGGCGTGTCCCATCTGGCGCGCCCTGTTGCCGGCGGAGGCGCCCGTCGCCACCGGCATCGACTTTGCCAGCCTGGCGCAGGAGTACGACTTCGCCGGCGGCACCATTCGGAACGTGTTGCTGCGTGCCGCCTTTGAGGCGGCCACCGACGGCCAGGTGATCACCGCAGCGATCCTGCGGCGCTGCGCGGCGGCGGAGACCCCGCTGCAGCCGGTCCGCCAGATCGGGTTTGAGCAGGGAGCCGCGTGACCATGGCAAAACGGTACCAGCCCAGGGCGAGTGCTGGGCCCGAACAGACCCAGGTCCACAAGGCACAGGTCCAGCCCAGCAGCCCCGACCGTGCCGATCTGGGCATCGAAGAGCGTTTGGTCTCGTCGGGCGACCGTCAGGGGGAACAGCACGGAAGCTCGGCGCTGCGCCGGCGCCTGGGCTATGCCAGACTGCCACAGTACGCTGCCTTGGAGGACGCCGACTGGGCCTTCCCAGTCAGCCAGTGTCGTGCACTGGTCGCCCAACTGGCCACCGGAGAGTCGGTACGCCAGCACCGGCACTGCCTCATCACCGGGCCCGCGGGAGTGGGCAAGACCTGGCTCGCCTGCGCTCTGGCCCAGAGGGTCCACTGTGATGGCTTCCGCGTGCTCTATCTCCGGGCGGCAGAGCTCTTCCACGACCTGCACGTCGCCTCTTCGGACGGTTCGCTCGCGCGTGTCATCCGCCGCCTGACCCGGCCCCGCTTGCTGGTGATTGACGAGTGGGGTGCGGAATCCGTTCGGCTTTCCCAGTACCGGGCCTTCCTGGAGCTGATCGCCGAACGTGACGGCAAGGGGTCCATGCTCATCGTCAGCCAACTGCCGCCCGATGGCTGGCACCGGCTGGTCGGCGACCCTGTCATTGCCGACGCCATCATCGACCGCATCATGCACAACGCCTACCACATCACCTTGGACCGGGGGCCGGACGGCGGGAGCATCTCTTGCCAGCCCACCGTGTCGCAGCACCAGAGTCCGCAAACCTGACGTTACGCCCGTAGCGTCGCGCTGGCGGTGAGGTGGCTATGAAGCAGGTGAAGCAAGGTAGCCGCAGAAGCCTCGGCTGGGATCATCCCTGCTGCTGGCGGCGCTGCACGCACCAGGCGACGATACCGGCCTGACCCTTGGTCTCCGGAGTGGATCCGGCTTTCTCTACGGCATCGGCTGCCGCCTCCTGCGTTTCGCCAAGGGCGACCAGGACGCAGGTCGCCATAGTCCCGGTTCGGCCTTGCCCATGCATACAATGTATGAGGATCCTCTCGCCGAGTCTAAGCCGTTGAGCCACGTCAACCGCGACTTGCCAGAACGCTTCACTGTCATTTGGGGTTCGGCGGTTCCTCACGGCGAAGCGGATAACGGCACACGGCACGTGTTTGCCCTCCAGGGCCAGTGCATAGGCGGGCGACTTCCTCCGGATCTCGTCTTGCTCTGCCAGGTTGACGATGGCCTGCACGCCTTGGGTCCGTACTTGCTCCCAGGCCGACTCCAGCGGTTCCTTGAGCCCGAGCATGCTGTGCAACAGGAGGCAGCCGCGGACGTCTCCAGGTAGTTGCACACGGCGGAACATGCGTTGCCCCCCTCGGCTGATCCCGGGCGAATGCCTGTCTGGTCCCGGTCTCGAACGGGTACCAATCTAGACAGATCAACTGTAACTCCGGTAACGCGGCCATCAATCCCCTGCACCGATGGCGAGTCAGGCGTTCCGCCCCCGCGTTCACTGCACGATTTCAGGATGATCTGTCCACACCGGAAACCACACATCCCCGTCACCGCCGACAGGAGTACATTTCCCGAAGCGGTCGAGCTTGGGCGCGTCGTTGTATGGCTCCACACCTTCGGCGAGCGTATGGCCGACCCATCCCAAGGGCGCCCCCGTGGTCCGCCGCGGCGGGACGAACCTGCAGGTGCCGGACCGCGAACTGGCCGCGTGGAAGGAGACGAACCCCAAGGGCTACGTCGCCTGGTTCGGTGCCTGTACCGCGGGCGTTACGGTGAATGGGACCCGGCGCAGCCGATTGGCCAGACGTCCATCCCTTGGGCCGCCCTCTGGCTCTGTTTCTACGAGGTATGGCTGGTAACCGGCCTCTGGCATGGCCGAGGCGAGCATCCGGAGGTAACTTGATGGTGACGTGCCCTGGGCTATGGGATTATGCCTGGGCGGACGACGATGGAGGGCGGACTTGTGTGCCGAGGACAGCCTGAGTACGGCGACGTGGTTGGCCGGGTGCGTTCTCTCGTGACCTGCCTGTTCAGCCAGGGGATCACCTCGTTCCAAGAGGTGGCGTGCAGGGTTCGTGAACTGACAGGCAGTCGGTGGCCACAGGTCATGCCCCTTGTCCACAGGTGCTGGCAACATGTCGCGATGGCCGACTCGGCCGAGCCGCGTCAGCACGGGTTCGAGCTTGTCAGCGAGCCCTTCGCTGGCGCTATCCTGCACCGCATCTGTGACCCAATCCCTGAGGCCAACCAGCCGATGCTGCCGTTAGGTGAAGAGCTCTCCACACCAGAAGAGCGAGAGTGTCGGCGGCTAGCCGGCCTCCTGTTGGCGGAGTTCGACGGGATCGACCACGGAGAGGCGCGGGCGCGGGTCGCTGAGTTCGTGGTCTCCTGGATCGGCCGGCAACTGGGATCCCCAAGTGAGTTCGTTGCCGCTTTGGACTCCACGCTTGGATGGCAGGCCCGCCATCACGTCCTATCTGTTCTGGGCGAACTTAGACAGGACCGGGAGCTGGACCGATTCCAGAGGGAATACCTGGCCAAGACGCTCACGGATGAGGCGATCGCGGACGTGATCAACAACGGTGTGAGGCCGAGTACGGAGGAGAGATCGACCTTGGATGAGCTGTTCTCGCGAAGCTGGTTGCTTCGCGGTTCAGAGGAGTTCGGTGAGGCCATCAGGTTCGCCGCGAGGTTTCGGGAGTACTCGCCGTTCAACAACATCCTCGTCTACATGCAGAACCCCATGGTCACATACTACGCCACAGAGAGGCACTGGCACCGAGAGTTCGGTCGCGTGGTCAAGGAGGACGCCCGTGCCATGGTCATCCTTGCCCCGATGACACCCGTGCTCTTGGTGTATGACCTGGATGACACAGTGGGGCCGCCGCTCCCGAAGAAGCTCATGGAGTTCACGCTCACGGAGGGGGCGTTTGATCCCAGGATCCTGGAGAAGACTCTGGCCAACGCACTCCGAGAAGAGATCCGTGTCGAGTTCAAACCCATGGGGCAGTTGTACGGCGGGTTCGCCACGACACAAGTCCGGTTCGGGGACTGCAAGATGAGGGTGGTGGTACGCGAACAGCTTGACCCCCGAAGTCGCTACGCGGTGCTATGCCACGAACTCGCGCACATCTTCCTCGGCCACCTGGGGGCAGACGAGGACGGGTGGTGGCCCTATCGTCGTGGGTTGACACACCGGGTGGTCGAGGTGGAGGCCGAGGCGGCTTCCTACATCGTTTGTTCTCGGCTGGGCATACGGACTACGTCCCCAGCCTACCTCTCTACTCACATCCGGTCAAAAGACGATCTGGCAGCTGTCAGCATCGACCTGATCACACGCGTTGCATCTCGCATCGAGCAGATGGGCCAGCGGATGCTGGCGAAACGGCCAAAGAGGAAGGCACCCGAGGAGACGTAGGAGCGAAGGGTGCGGCCACACCTACCAGCGTGTAGAGAGCGAGAAGGGAAAGCAACGGGGCGGCGCTGATGACTGTGCCTGGGCGGAGGGAGAACGCATGAGTCGAGTTCGGGGCGAAACACGGTTCTGGCACTTCGCCGACCTGCATCTGGGAGCGCACGACGGTTGCGCCGGGGGAAAGCCCTGCCGGAGATGCATCTCGGAGCGGATTCTCGCGGAACTCAGGAAGGAACTCGAGCGGACCAAATGGCCGCCGCACCTGGTCCTCTTCGCCGGCGACATCCTCAACCTGCGAGCCGCCACCACCGAGACGATCAAGCAGGCTGCAGAGCCTCTGCAGGCTTTCATCAGGGCTGCAGAGAGACATGGCGCGGTAGTCGTCGGTGTGACGGGCGACCGCAAGCATGACCCCCCTGCGTGGCGGCTCAGGCGCACACTGGACTGGGACTGGCTGCTCAGGAGGGGGCAGACTGTGGAAAAGCACGGGGTCTGGGTCACCGGCCTCCCAGGATCCGTGCCTGACGACAGGAAGAGGAGAGCGAACGGCGTGCGCTCAGTTCTCCTGACCCACTGTGACGAAGCCCCTGCAGGCGCAGAGGCCTTCTCATACTGCGCATTGGGCCACCATCATCAGTACAAGCACGAAGGGAACGCGGCTCGCCCGGGGCACCTGGTTTCTCTATGGGACGGGCCGGGCAAAGCCTGGCCTACCTACTTCATCCAAGGGACACTCTCGGGTACTGGTGAGACCGACGTGCGGGCCGTCCCGCTGGAGGAGCCTCCCTACGGCGCGCCCGCGACACGGCAGTTCTTCACGGAGCACGTGTACAAGCACCAACGGTCGGGTGTGCTGGTGTTGGTGCATGCACCACTGGTTCTGCGGGCGGACTGGGCCAAAGGGCCTGAACGCACGGGAGAACCGCGGCTGGCGGCATTCCATTACCGGAAGCTCGACCGCATAGGCGAGATCGTCAGGCAGGTCGCAGAGACCTGCCCGAACGACGTCTTCGTGACTCCGAGCCCGCCGAAGTGCGTCCGCAAGGAGAGGATCGTCTGCTATGGGCGCCAGCTGCTGGATGACCAGGCCTTGCTCCGCAGCTTCCTTGCCGACATACCCAAGAAGGATGATGGCACCCAGACCTCTGACCGCGCGGGAATGGCCGCCTGGAAGGATCCGAAGCAGATGCTGACGCTGGAGAACCTACGGCGATGGCAGCGCGATGGTGCCTGGCATGGCGCGTAGGGGGCGGTACCGATGCACCGAGGCACGCGAACCATCTATGCTGAGTGCGCGTTCCGAACGCCAGGCGCTGCGTCTTGGGCGATCATGAGGGGGCCTTGGTCAGAATGCCGGCCCGACCTCAGCCCTGGAGCCGCCTCAGATCACCCATCGAAGGCACGGCGGCGCGATGAAAGTCACGCACCGGCAGAAGTACTCGTCACCGGACGAGGAAAAGGCTGCGAAGGGGTGCAGTTTCTGCCCGATCAGGCGCTATGGGCACCGGAAGTGCCCCCCGGAGGGGTGCTGGATGGACTGGAGAAGGGGCTTCTTCGAGGCGGAAATGGCAGGCAAAACAGAGGTGCCATTTGGTGCCACTTTCACCCCTTGAGGTGCCATTTTCTGCCATTCGAGGGGGGTTCTTTCCCGTGCGTGGTCGCAGCCAAATTCGATACTTTCGTAGCTGAATCTGGCAGAAAATGGGGGTTTTGAAGGAAAAAAGGAAAAGGATCAAGGTGCCGGAGGAGGGACTCGAACCCACACTGCCTTTCGACAACCAGATTTTGAGTCTAGCGCGTCTGCCAATTCCGCCACTCCGGCAGGAGTGAATAGGGGATAATCTAGGCCGCGCTGGAGCGAATGCAACCAAGCGCTGTGAGCCGAGGGTGTAACCGGTCACTGGATGGGGGGGCCTGCTGGTTTGGGTCCGGGGGCGCTCTGCGGTTCTACCGCGCGGGGCATCGATTTCGCCGGTGACGAATTTCATGAGAAATGTGCGGAGCCCTCTTGACTTTTCCAAAGAGTAT
>CAILUI010000140.1 GCA_903837355.1 uncultured Victivallales bacterium | reverse complement strand
GGCGAAGCTCCGGCTGAGCCGCACCCTCCCCTGGAGGGCGAAGCTCCCCAGGCGCGCCCGCGCCGCTGAGCCGTGCCTTCCCTGGAGGGCTTAGCCCCACAGGTCCTGCGGACGGCGGGCCGAAGCCCCGCTGAGCCGTGTCTCCCCCTCTCCCACCGGGAGAGGGCCGGGGTGAGGGTCGCCCGGACTTGTCCCGGGCAATGAACCAGAGGCAGACGGGGATGCCCGTGGTCAGGAAAAGCGGCGGCGGCATGGGCACGATACAGTCCACCAGGTCCGCCTCGATAATCGCCTTGCGGATGTCGCCCTCGCCGCCACTGCTCGACGACAACGAGCCGTTGGCCATGACGAAGCCCGCAATGCCGCCGCCGTGACCGTGGGCCGGGGCCGGGTCTACCCCGATCTCGCTGACGCTCACCACTGCCTGCTGGCCGGCGTTCCGGCCGTTCGCATAGGTTCGACCTCGTCACGTCCGTGCCCCTCCAGCCGTCGGCTATCGCGCCCCGTGGTGCTGCTTGCGCCAGGCACCGCCGGAGTCTCCGCGTCGCCTTCACGCAGTGAGTACTACTGTCCGCAGTTCCAGAGCGCTGCCAAACCGAACCCCAAAGGCCAGCCGGGGATCGGTCCTCTGCCGCACGGCCCACAGAACGCCGGGAATGGCCGTCGACGTTCGCCGCGAACTGCGGGCCTCGCACAAGCCCCTCCAGCCGGTACTCGACGCCGCAAGGGCCTGAAGCAGAGTTCGAGCCCGGATCGAGGGGGGCGTGTCCTGCAGAACCTCTGCAGGATCACCCGCAAACGCGAGATGGACGCGGTGATCAAGCAGTGAGACCCTGCGTGGCGGGCGCTTGCCTTTCCATGCGATGCCAATTATTGTTCACGCCATGAACAACATTAGAAACAGATGGGTGGAAGGGCGCCTGGCGGCAGCCCTGCGAGCCATGCCGGCGGTATGCCTCACCGGCGCGCGGCAAGTGGGCAAGACGACCCTGGCCAAGCACTTCGTCGACGCTGGCCGCCCCTACGTGACCCTGGACTCACTGGACGTCCTGGATCAGGCTCGGCGCGACCCCGACTCGCTGGTCGCAACGCCGCCGCTGGTCTTGGGCGAGGTGCAGCGGGCGCCGGAGTTGACGCTGGCGATCAAGCGCCGCATCGATGTGGCGCGGCGCCCAGGCGACTATCTGCTGACCGGTTCCGCACGACTGCCCTTGCTGAAGGCTGCGGCCGACAGCCTGGCAGGCCGCGCCGTCTACTTCGACCTGCCGCCGTTCTGCCCCCGCGAATGGGCCGCGGACCCGCAGCAACTCAGGCCACTGGACGCGCTGGTCTCCGGGAGCCTCGGCCCGGGCGACTGGCCAGTACCAGAGGATCTCAGCGACAAGGACACGTGGCAGGGGTGGCTACTGCGGGGCGGGTTCCCGCCCGCCCTCGAACTGGCGGCGGACGTGGATCGGGATCTCTGGTTCACTGGATACGTCCAGACCTACCTGGAACGAGATCTGCGCGATCTCAGCGCCATCTCCAGCCTGCCCGACTTCCAGCGGATGATGCGCCTGGCGGCCCAGCGCACCGGACGGTTGCTGAACCAGTCGGACGTGGCGCGCGATGCCGGGATGTCCCACCCAACCTGTCACCGCTATCTGAACCTGCTGGAGGCGGGTTGCCAGCTCGTGCGCTTGCCGCCTTACGCCTCGAACCCAACCACGGGCCTGGTGAAGAGCCCGAAGCTGTTGTGGGCGGACTGCGGCCTGGCGGCCTGGCTGGCAGGCATCTCAGACCTTGCCGTGCTGAAGCGGCGCCAGGACCTCGGCTTCTGGCTCGAACAGGCGATCTTCATGTCCCTCCAGACGTGGCGATCCCTGGACGTGGGCCGGCGCCGCCTCTACTACTGGCGTGACCGGTCGGGGAACGAAGTGGACTTCCTGCTCGAAGAGGGGGAGCGACTGGTGGCGCTCGAAGTCAAGTTGTCGTCGCAGGCCACGGTCGATGATGCCGCCGGCATTCTGGCGCTCAGGCGAACGCTGAAGAACCGCTCTGCCACCGAGCTGCCGGGCGCGGTGCTGCATGGCGGTGACAGCGTCCGCACGCTGGCCGAGAACGTGGTTGCGCTGCCGTGGCGCTGGCTGTTCCCGCCATTGGTGGGATAGCTTGGCACCGAACGCGATCCCCGGCGTGGTATGCCCAGTTCTGATGGACATACCATTCCCCCGATCGAGACCATGGGCGGGATTGCGCGGATTCGGGACAGACTACCCCAGGACGTTCCCCACTGCGCAGCCCTGACCACCAGTTGCCCGGCACAGGCCGGGAGAAACACCACACCGCGCAGCTCCCTCGGGTCGGCCCATGGCAACTGGCAACCGTTGCCAGTGAGGCCCCATGGCAGGGCTCGACCATGAGGGACTCCTACCCGTCGGCGCTGGCCCATGCCCCAGCCCTGCCCCGGAGGCCCCATGGGCGAGACACCGTGCAGACGATGCTG
Source organism: uncultured Victivallales bacterium (assembly GCA_903837355.1). GTDB lineage: Bacteria > Verrucomicrobiota > Lentisphaeria > Oligosphaerales > JAFGRS01 > CAILUI01. Next base: position 41,275 of record CAILUI010000140.1, on the reverse strand, counting down.
GCCGCAGCGCTGCCGGAGGTGAATTGGGAGGTGGAGTGAAAGTTGATACGTCCTCGGCGAGCCCCTTGTTCCGGAGAACGGCCGACCTGTGTCAGCGCCATGGCCCGGGCCGAGTCTCAGCGTGACCCGTTTGGCGCGTGCCCCGTTTGTGCTACATTGGGGCCAGAGCAAAAGGAACAGCCATGAAGACAGCAGTACTCAGAGCGAGAATCGAACCAGACCTGAAGACCGCGGCCGAGACGATCCTCAACCAACTTGGCATCAACCCCACGCAGGCGGTCACTATGCTCTATCGGCAGGTGGTCATGATCGGTGGTCTGCCATTTGACGTCAGGGTGCCCAACGCGGTCACGCGGAAAACGCTTGAGGACACCGACCGCGGCATCGGACTGCGCCGACACAAAGGTCCTCAGGCGATGCTTCAGGAGCTCAAGGGCGCAAAATGAGGACGGCTGTCACGACCAGCCAGTTCAGACGGGACTACCGGCTCGCCATGGGCCGAGGACTGAAGATCGAGAAGCTGGACCGGGTGATGCTCGACCTCCTGGAGGGGCACCCCCTCGACTCCAAGTTCAGGGACCACCTGCTTCGCGGGGCCTACCGCGAGTGCCACATTGCTCCAGACTGGCTGCTCATCTACAAGGCGGATGCGGACGCCGTGGTCTTCGAACGTACGGGGAGCCACGCGGACCTCTTCGAGTAGGCGGAGGAATGCAGTCCCGGTCCGCCTGAGAGGCCAAAGACTTGGGAATCTCTATCGCCGGCGCGGTGCCCGCCTGGTGGCGGTACCCGTCCTTTGCTCGGCGCGTACAGCATCTTCTCTCGGTTCCCGCCAGCCGCTGACTTCTCCCACGGTCCTGGCTCCTCGAGCGGTTACACCACCACCACGGCGGCCGCCGGTCCTCACGGGCTGGCGGCAGGCGTGCGTAACCGGGTGGTCTGCGCGGCCATCCATTCTGGCCAGCTTCGGGCACGGCGGCGGGGGTGCCGATGGCGCATCTACCCGACAGAGGCCGGACGCTGGGTCGACGGCCTGGCCTGATGGTACACAGGATGGGACACCACGGCGCAGGCACTGGAGCTTCGCCCTGTGGGCGACTGAGCCGCGAATCCCTGGCCCTCGCGCGGTTCCATCGGGGGCCCCCAATCCTCGCCCATAGGCGGGGGCGGACGAGGAGATGCGCGGGTTCCCGCAACGGTTTCTCGTTCAGGGAAGTGGCCCGCATGTGGTGCATCGACAGAAGATGCCCCGCTGGCCGTGTTGCCTATGACGGGCCGCCGTGTTGCCTACGAAAGGCTAACGTGTAGGCTCCGAGTCCGTGTTGCCTACGGTGTTGCCTACGGTACCAAAAGGAGTACCAAAGACCAATGCGGACCGAGGAGGACGGGGGGCGGGAGGTTAGGCACGAACTGAGGCTAAAAGACTGGAGCCAGCGCTCGGGATTGAACCGAGGACCTGCTCATTACGAATGAGCTGCTCTACCACTGAGCTACGCTGGCCCGACGGTTGCGGCGATGCGGCAGCAACGGACCGTTAAGATAGGAGCGAGCGGCGGCATTTCAAGGCGGACCCCTGGCTTTTTCGGGGGTACGCGGGCTGACTCGTGGCCGGCGCTCTGCTCACGGACGCCGACCGGCGCAGAGGGTCCTGCAGGGCCTCTCGCAACTCGCGCCTTCGGGGACAAGGCGGGGTACATACGGGTGCGCTGACACTCCTGGCGGGCCTGCCGTTCCGGTGCTGATGCCCCCACGGACTCCTCGGGTCAGCGCGTCGGGCGTCCGGCCGCTGCCGGCAGCACGAAATCACGGATCGCGACAGCCAGTCCGTCGTGGTTGTTGTCAGGAACCGCGAGGGCGGCGGCGGCCCGCGCCGCGGGGCTGGCATTGCCCATGGCGATGCCAAGGCCGACGCCGGCGAGCAGGTCGACATCATTGTCACCATCCCCGACGGCGATGGCGTCGTCGAGCCGGCATCCCAGGAAGGCGCAGACCCATGCCGCTGCCTGCAGTTTGGTCGCGTCCGGGTCGCAGAGATTGAGGAACCCATGTTCGGTGATCTGAGCGGCGAAGCGCACGGCGGTGGGGCCCGGGAGAGCGGCGTTGAGCGCATCCCTGACGGCAGGCAGTTCATGGGCGCGCGACACGCTCAGGTAGAGCACCTTCTCGACGCCCAGGTCCGGAGCGCGCAGGACGGCTGCGGGGACGACCTCAACGAACTCGTTGTTGCGCGCGATCAGCTCGTGGTCGGCGGTGCGTGCCGTCGCCAGCACGCGGTGACCGGCAAAGGCGACCGGGACGAAACCGCGGGCCTCGCCTTGGTCGAGCAGCCAGGCCACACTGGCGGGCGTCAGTCGCCGATTCAGCAGGCGGCGGCCGTCCGCTGGATCGATGACATAGGCACCGTTGTTGGCGACCTGAGGCGCCGTCAAACCAAGGTCGGCAACCCAGTGTGCCACGGCCTCGAACATGCGACCGGTGGCGAAGCAGACACTCATCCCCGTCCGGCGCGCTTCGACGACCGCCGCACGCACGCCAGCGGTCAACTCCTTGGCCGAGTTGAGTGAGGTCCCGTCAACATCAATGAACAGCGCACGGCAGGAGCCAGAGAAGCGGGACATGGGGGCGGTCTCCGTGGGTAAAGTCAGTAATGTACTGCCTTGAGGAGCCGGGGCCAGTGCTGGCAGCAAGCGCGGGCGGCCTTGCATGGGAGCACTCCGTTCTTATGGTACACCGCTCAGTGTGCACACCCTTGGAAAGGCCTACTGTGGTGAAGAGCGATGCCATCCTGGCGGTCGACGCCGGCGGCTCGAAGTGCGAAGCGATCCTGCTGGATACCGCGGGGACGCTGCTCGGCTATGGATACTGCCGGCAACCGGGAGTGAGCGGGCGCGATCGGCGTGCCATCGAGGCCGCGGTCGCGCAGGCCTACGTCTCGGGTGACTTCAGGACCCTGTTCACCGCGGGGCTCTGGGGATCGCTCCTGGGGGCCGCCGCGGACGGGGCGCAGCCGGGGCGGGTTGAGTCTGTGCCCTGCAGCGAGCCGGGTACCGCGCTGGCGCAGGCGGGGCTGCGCTACGGCTGCGTCCTGCTGGCCGGTACCGGGGCCTTTGTCCACGCCGCCCTGGAGGACGGCCGGACGTGCCACTTCGATGGTAGCGGACCGCTCCTGGGCGACTTTGGCGGCGGGTACCACGTCGGCCGCATGGCCCTCAACGCCACCGTACGCTCGGACTGGCATCCCCGCCATCGGACGGCGCTGCGCGAACAGATCCTCAAGCGCTTCGGCGTCACCAGCCCGCAGGCCTTGTTCAGCCTGAACCTATTTGCCCAGGACCGCTCGGTCGTGGCGGCGTTGGCGCAACTGGTGAATCAGGAAGCGGAAGCAGGCGATGACGTCTCCAGGGCCATCCTCGTACGGGCCGCCGAGACGCTGGCGGAGACGTTCCGGGACCTGGTCTCGGTGCTGGGGATCGCCGCCTGCCCCTACGTCGTGGTGGGCACCGGCAGCCTGATCCGTTGTTCGGATATCTACTGGCAGACCCTGCAGCGACAGATCGGGACCATCGCCCCCAGCTTTACGCCGTGCCGCCTGACCCAACCGCCGGTCGTGGGCCTGGCCGCCATTGGACTGCGCCAGGCCCTGGGCGAGGCCGCCAGCGCGGCCTTGGACCGCCTGCGGAAGACCCCCATCCCCCCCCTACCGAAAGGAACGCTCCCGTGATCATCCCCCGCTACACTGCCGCCGCGCGCTCCGTGATCGACTTCCTGGAGACGCAACAGACAGCCAACATCGAAGCCGCCGCCGATCTGGTCGTCGCCGCTCTGCGCCAAGGTGGCACCGTCAGTTGCTCGGAGATCGGGCATGGCCTCCAGGGGGACTTCCTGGGCCGCGCGGGCGGGCTCTTCGCGGTGCAGCCGTTCTCCTACGCGGTGAACGTCAACAACCCACTCCCGGAGTGCCGACGCAAGGCGCAGCCGGCGGACCCGGACGAGGATCTGCAGCGCCTCCGCATCGCGGTGGCCCAGAGTTCTCTGCGCGCCGGCGATGTGATGTTGGTGGCCTCGGTGTCCGGGCGCAACCGGGCGCCCATCGAACTGGCCCTGGCCTGTCGTGAGCGCGGCGTCGGCGTCATCGGCTTCACCTCGATGACCTATACTCAGAAGGTGGTGTCGCTGCATCCGACGGGGAAGCGGCTGTTCGAGGCGGTCGACGTGGTCATTGACTGCGGCGCGCCCTACGGCGACGCGGGCGTGGCGGTGCCGGGCTACGACGTGCAGCTCATCCCGATGTCCGGCCTGGGTACGGTGGTGGCCGGGTGGATGTTGTGGGGCAGCGTCATGGAGAAGATGGCGGCGGCGGGGACCCCGGCCAGCGTCTATATCAGCCACAACCGCGATGGCGGGCCGGCCTTCAACGAGACAGGTCGGGTACGCTACAATGAGAAAGGCTACTGAGCCATGAGCGCCAAGGCTTACTTTGCCCGTGCCATCGAGACCCTCCAACAGGTAGCCGCCACCCAGACGACGGCCATCGACGCCGCGGCAGACCTGGTCGTTGACGCCGTGGTCGACGGCAAGGCCCTGTACGCCTTCGGGGCCACGCATTCGTTCATGGTGGCGGAGGAGCTCGTCTACCGTACCGGCGGCCTGATGCTGTGGAACCCGATCTATCCGCACGGCATGAATCTCTCGGTGCGGCCGATGCCCGCCACCTCGCAACTGGAGCGCGTGCCTGGGCTCGGCAAGGAGTTGCTGGCGACGGCGCCGGTCAAGGCCGGCGACGTGGTCCTCGTGGCCTCCACCTCCGGCCGCAATCCGGTCCCCATCGACCTGGCCTTGGCCGCGCTCGAGCGCGGGGCCAGGGTGATCGGCATCACGGCGCTGGCCTATACGCAAGGGGTCTCGAGTCGGCATGCCTCAGGCAAGAAGCTGGCCGATATCTGCACGGTGGTCATCGACAACGGCGCCCCCTACGGCGATGCCGCGGTCCAGATCGAGGGCTTCGCGCAGGCGGTCGGGCCCTTGTCGTCGGTAACCGGCTGCGCCATCGCCAACGCCTTGGTCGCGGAGACGGTAGCGCGGCTGTTGGCCAAAGGCTATGAGCCGCCCGTTTTCATGAGCGCCAATCTCGACGGTGGCGATGCCTACAACGCGCGCCTGCTGCGCGCCAACGCCCAACGCATCCACTACCTCGAGTAGCTCGATACGGTGAGGAAAACCCCGACCGCGACGAGCGCTGCCGCAAACGCCGCGCTTGAGAGCGTCGGACGTCGCGCTATGTTTTGCATGGACACGATGTTCGCGTGTAGGTGTGTTTGGCGCAGGAGACCCAGGGTGGCATACACCCGCACCACAAAGACGGCTGGGGCCGCACGCGGACGCCGCTGGGCGCCGCGGGGCAGCGGCCCTTTGGCCGGGGGGCCCTGCGCCTGACCCTCGATGAGTAGCAGCGTGGCAAACCCCGTCCTCGAGATCCGCTCGGTGGCGGGGTTTCGTGGTTATGAGACCCGACCGCCGGAACGGGCCGGACAGGCGGACCAGAGAGAAAAGCACAGGATCGCACCAGGAGACTGCACACCATGAGCCGCAAACTGCGTACCGGGATCGTCGGCGCCACGGGTATGGTTGGTCAGAAGTTCATCGCCCTGCTGGCGGACCATCCGTGGTTTGAGGTGACCTGCGTAGCGGCCAGCCCCCGTTCGGCCGGCAGGCCTTACGCGGAGGCCGTCGCGGACCGCTGGGCCATGCCGGGGGCCTTGCCGGAAGCGGTCGGGCGACTCGAAGTGCGCGACGCCGCCCAGATCGAGCGCATCGCCGCGGAGGTCGATTTCATCTTCTGCGCGGTCGATATGCCCAAGGACGAAGTGCGCCAGATCGAGGACGCCTTCGCCCTCAAGGAGGTCCCGGTGGTCTCGGCGAACTCGGCGCACCGTTGGACCCCGGACGTGCCCATGATCATCCCGGAGGTCAACCCGGAGCATCTGCAGGTCATCGCGGCCCAGCGCCGCCGCCTGGGCACGCGGCGGGGCTTCGTCGCCGTCAAACCGAACTGCTCCATCCAGCCCTACGTTCCCACCCTCGACGCCGTGCGGGATTTCGGCCCGCGCGAGGTCTCCGTCTGCACCTATCAGGCCATCTCGGGCGCCGGCAAGACCTTCGCCCTGTGGCCGGAAATGGTGGACAACGTCATCCCCTACATCGGTGGCGAGGAAGAGAAGAGCATCCGTGAGCCGCTGAAGATCTGGGGCACGGTCCAGAATGGCGCCATCGTTCCGGCCGCGGGCCCGCTGATCTCAGCGCAGTGCATCCGCGTTCCGGTCAGCGATGGCCATCTCGCCGCGGTGGCGGTGCGCTTCGAGCGCAAGCCGTCGAAGGCTGAGATTCTGGCGCGTTGGGCGGCCTATGAAGGCACGCCGCAGAAACTGAATCTGCCGTCGGCCCCAAAGCCGTTCATCGTCTACTTCCAGGAGGACAACCGGCCACAGACACGGTTGGACCGCGATCTCGGCAACGGCATGGCCGTGGCGGTCGGGCGACTGCGCGAGGATAACCTCTACCACTACCGTTTCGTGGCGCTGAGTCACAACACGGTGCGCGGCGCCGCCGGCGGCGCCATCCTTACGGCTGAACTGCTGAAGGCGGAAGGTTACATCTGAGAAACCGCGGGGGCTGGCGGACGCGGTAGAGCCGTCCGCCTCGGCCCCGCCGGCAGTGCCGGACGGGTTTGTCGCAGGGAGGACCAACGCCGTGGCGGAGGGGCAGCAGGACGCAGGAGCGGGCCCGATCGGCGTGCTGGACTCGGGGGTTGGCGGGCTGTCGGTACTGCGGCAACTCCGCGACCTGCTGCCGGCGGAGGACCTGGAGTACGTGGCGGACCAAGCCCACGTCCCCTATGCGTTGCGCCAGGCTGACGAGGTGCGCCGTTTCGCCACCGGCATCACCCGCTTCCTGCTGGCGCGTCGCGCCAAACTGATTGTGCTCGCCTGCAACACCGCTTCCGTCGCGGCTCTGGCGCCGCTGCGCCGGGCCTTCCCGGGGACACCCTTTGTCGGCATGGATCCTGCCGTCAAGCCGGCGGCCGCCAGCACGCGTACGGGTAAGATTGGCGTTCTGGCGACAACGGGCACCTTCCGGAGCGAGCGCTATGCGCACTTGCTGCGCGAGTTTGCGCTGGGGATCGAGGTCGTGACCTGTCCGTGTCCCGGTCTGGTCGAACTCATCGAGGGTGGCCAAGCCGATACGGCGGAGGCGGCAGCGCTGTTGCGCTCCTTCATCGAGCCCATGGTGCGACAGGGCGTCGACACCCTGGTGCTCGGCTGTACGCATTTCCCGCTAGCACAAGCACAGATCCAGGCGGCGGCTGGGCCGGACGTGCGCCTGATCGACCCCTCTCCGGCCGTGGCCCGTCAGGCCCGGCATCTGCTGACCGAACACGGCCTGTTGCTCCCGCCGAGCGCTACGCCCGGCCAGGTGCGACTGTTCTCCACCGCGCAGCCCGCCACCCGACTCAGCCAGATGGCAGCCGCCATCCTGGGTTTGGACCCTGCGCCGGCGCAGGGGCTGGCCTGGACCGGCAGTGATGAACTGGCTCTGGCGTGATCTGCCGCGGCTCGCCTCGCCGCACCCTCAACGCTCACCACCTGGCAGCACGACCACATCCTCGGGATCGATGCACAACGAGACCGGAGCCCCGGGCGCCGTCGCCTGACGTGGGTTCAGCTCGAAGACCTTCAGACTCACCGCCGCGGTGATCTCGATGGTGTGCTCGGCGAGCTCGCCAAGGTAGGTCGTTTCGCGCAACCGCCCCGTAAACGTGTTCGCGTCCGCCCGCCCCCAGCGCAAGGCCTCCGGCCGGAGCGAGAGCTTCACGGCCGCCCCCACGGGCAGGTCGGCGCAGGGAACCGTGGAGAGGAAGCGGCCAAAGAGAGCGTCGAGGCTGGTGCAGTCGCCGATCCGATCGCTGATGGAGGCCTCGACAAAGTTGGTCTCGCCGATGAAACTGGCAACAAAGGCCGAGATCGGCCGAGAGTAGATGGCGCGCGGGGCGCCGACCTGTAGCAGGTGCCCATCCCGGAGTACGGCGATGCGGTCCGCCATGCTCAAGGCTTCCTCGCGGTCATGGGTGACGTACACCGCCGTGAGGCCGTTCTCCTTGCAGATGCGGCGGATCTCGGAGCGCATCTCCCGGCGCAACTTGGCATCGAGGTTGGCCAGCGGCTCGTCCAGAAGCAGACAGGCCGGCTCCAAGGCCAGCGTCCGGGCCAGGGCCACGCGTTGTTGCTGGCCGCCAGAGAGCTCGTTCGGCTTCCGTTCGGCCAGGGCCTGGATACGGACCACACCCAGGGCGCGGCGCACCCGCTCCTCGCGCTCGGCCTTCGGCAGACCTTTGACCTCTAACCCGAAGGCCACATTCTGGGCCACCGTCATGTGCGGCCAGAGCGCGTAGCCCTGAAACACCATCGCCGTGTTGCGGCGATGGGTCGGCACCCCCTTCAGGTCCTGGTCGTTCATCAGGATGCGCCCCGCGCTGGGCTCCTCAAACCCCGCCAAACAGCGCAACAGCGTCGTCTTGCCGCACCCGGACGGCCCCAGCAGAAATACCACTTCACCATCGGCAACGTCCAGCGTCACCTGGCGCAGCGCCCGCACCTCGCCGAAATCCTTGCTGACGTTCTCGAAGCGTATGGACATCAGGGACTGACCTCGCGGCGGCAGGCTTCGCGGTGTTCCGCCTCGAACGCGGCAAAGGCCGGGAGCAGCGCCTGGTAGACGGCGACGTTCCGCCGATTGGGGGTGAGGGTACGGGCAACATCGCAGCGGCAGAACCTGGCACTGACCTCGTCCCAGGGCAGCTTCTCCAGCGCCTGCGCCGCCCGCAGGGCCGCGCCCAGCGCCGCCGAGTTCCCCACCTCCAAGCGCTCGACCGAGGCATCAAAGACGTCCGCCAGGACCTGGCAGATGCCATCCGAACGGCTAGCGCCGCCGGTGACCCGAATCGCCGCCGGGGTCTCGCCGATCCAACCAGAGTGCAGCTTCATGCTCAACGCCTGCGCTTCGACGATGGCCCGGACGCTGGCCGCGGCGTCCCGGCCGGCGACAAAGTCAGCGTCCCCGCGGCGGACGACGCCAGGCCGCAGCACCACCGGCGTGATCTCCGGCACGAAGTAGGGCAGCAGCAGGCGGCCGCCGTTGCCCGGCGGCGTGGCCGCAAAGCTCTCCACGTCGAACTGCGACCAGGACAGCCCGTGCTCGTCCTTGACATGCTCGCGCGCCAGGGAGCCATTCTTGAAGCAGATCAGGCACATGAAACCGCCGGCCGGGTTGCCAAAGACGTGGCCGCACCCCTGCGGGTCCACGGCCGGAGTGCTCATGGCGGCGAAATAGGTGTCACTGGTGCCCAGCGAGATCACTGCCGTTCCCGGACGCCAGCCCCCGACCCCGATCAGGCTGTTGGGGTTATCCCCGGACCAAGCCACGACCTGGGTACCGGGCTGGAATCCGTAGCGTTCCACCAGATACGGGGCGACGGTTCCGCAGCAGGCTGTGGAGGGTACGGTCGCCGGCAGGCGTGCGGCCAGTCCCCGGGCCGTAGCCTGAAGCAGATCCGGATCCCAGGTCGCAGCCGCCAGGTTGAGCAGGTTCATGCCGGCACCGTCCCCGAGATCGATCGGTGCGCTCTTCCCCAGTAGCAGCGAGCACATGAACGAACTCACCAGGTGAATGAGTTCCGTGCGCGTGTAGCGTTCCGCTTCGGTCTTCGCAAAGCGCCGGATCTGCGGCCCGGCAAAGCGCTCGACAGCCGACGAGCCGCTGCGGCGACGGACCTCGGCCGCTCCCCCGAGGGCGGCATCGATCTCGCGGCATTCGCTGCCGGTGCTGCTGTCCATCCAGATCGGCGCGGTGGGCCGCGTCAGGCTCCGGCCCACCAGGTCGGCCAGCGTCTCGCCCCGCGCCAGCGTGCCAGGAAACGGCCGCCGCAGGTAGACGGTACCGTGCTGCTGACCGCTGCCACTGATGCCCGCGATGGCGCCCAGATCCACGCCCTCCCGGCGCAACGTCGCCAGCACCCGCTCCAGGGCGGCCGCCCACAGACGCGGATCGGCATGCCGAACCAAGGGGTCAGGGTCGGGCAGGAAGCCCTGTGGGCAACCGTACTGCGGCAGATCCGCGCCAAAATTGACACTCCACGGCTGGCTCACGCCGCCGCTGACGGTGTCGATCACGACGGCGGTGAGGCTCTGGGTGCTTGAGTCCAGGCCGAGGTAGAGGGCCATGAGTGCAGTCTCCTGTCAACGCATTCCTTGGTAAGGTGTGCCCTTCCGACGAAAAGTCAACGCCGAGTCTAGCCGCCGTACTTCGGTCGGCTACGGCCACCTTGCTCGGGTGCCGTATCCTCTTGCCCTTGCCTTATCCGTGTACTCCGTGTCAGCCGTGGTTCAGCAGGCTCCAAATCCAGATTGTTTGACCACGGATTGCACAGAGGCCACGGATGAGATGGCATCACCTCGCCTTCGGCCCGCACCATTCCTTGGTATTATTGTTGTCCCGAACGCCGGCTGACCCGCACGCGGGATCCGCCCCGCCGGCCAGCGCCCGCGAGACAGCGGCTGCAGGGCGGGTCCTGGCCTCTGCTGTCAGCAAACCGGCAACGACTCTGGCCGTCTGGCCGTTCTCCATTTGACATTGCCGCTGCGGCCAGGTTATACTGTTGGCTGTTAACATCAGCAGGTTGACCAGGGGACGGTCTCCTCAGGGCGAGGATGGAAACGCCGATGCCGACGGCGCTTTGGTCGGTGCGCCCGAGGCCCCCGCCCCGCGGTTTCAGCCGCGGGTCTTTGACGATGCCTTCTGCCGACTGAAATACGGGTCTCCCGTTGGACACCATGAAAGGGGCTGCTCTGATGATGGGGAAGCAAGAGGCTCACTGGGCGATCATGGCGGCGTGGGGGATCGGGCTGACGACGTGCCTGCTGCTGCCCCTAACCTGGGCAGAGGACGCGCCGGCGGCGGGAGACGACGAATCCTGGAAAGCGGAGCGGACCAAGCTCGAGGAGGTCATCGCGCAGCGCCTCAAGGAGGAGGTCGACAAGAACGCCAAGAAGCAGGATGTCGCCGCCAAGTTGGGGTTCAAGTGGCCCGTGCTGGCGCCGCCAAAGAAGAAGGAAGAGGTCGAGGCCGACGTCGAGAAGCAGCTCGAGGAGATCGTCGCTACGCAATTCCCTGAAGCCCGGCGGAAGGAGTTCGAGAAGGACGCCGCCACGAAGTACCGCATGTGTAAGGTCGGGGATGATGTGTCCTTCTCGATCCGGGGTGGGAAAGGGCCGAACGCCGCCATCAAGGGCCACCTCCAGGAGCAGACAAAGCAGCGCATCAAGACCAGCGGCCGCTATGTGCTGCGCTCGGACATGGACCCGGAGACGCAGGCCCTTTTCTGGGAAGACGTCAACGACGAGTTCCGCAAGAACTACATCCGGGTCCAGAATACGCAGTACGACGCCAAGATCACGGCGTTCAAGGATGAGCAGCGCGAGATCAAGCTCCCCGAGGCGCTGCGGACGGCACGTTACGTCCACGTGCAAAACAAGCAACTGCTGGAGGTCCTGAAGGCGGCGCTTAATGTCCCGGAGCCCGCCAAAGGCGCAAACAAGAAACTGACGGAGTGGTTTGCCGAGTCCGAGGTACTGGATTTCTTCCACAAGAAGCAGGTGGATATCGTCGAAGCCAAGGCCAAGCCGGAGATCACCGAACAGGTGTTCGTGAGCAATGGCTACGAACTGGTTGAGGATACCGAAAAGAACACCAAGGAGTGGATGCCCAAGAAGCAGGCTCTGACCTTCCGCGAGCGCCTCAAGGAGATGATCGAGAAGAAGAAGCAAGACGAGCTTGAGGCGGGTGCCAAGCAGGACGCTGCCGATCCGTGGGGCGCCGGGACGCCCGCGGCGGGACAACCGGCCGGTGGCCCCGGCATGATGATGGGACCCGGACAACCAGGTGCCGGCGGACAGCCCGGTATGATGATGGGACCTGGACAACCAGGTGCCGGCGGACAGCCCGGTATGATGATGGGACCGGGGCAGCCCGGTATGGGTCAGGGACAACCCGGTATGATGATGGGTCCCGGACAACCAGGTGCCGGCGGACAGCCCGGTATGATGATGGGACCGGGGCAGCCCGGTATGGGTCAGGGGCAGCCCGGCATGATGATGGGACCGGGGCAGCCGGGCGCGGGGGCGGCCAAGCCCGCCGCGGGCGCCGCCAAGCCCGCGGGCGAGAAGAACCCCTTCGACAACAACCAATGACAACGCCTAGTCCCGAGTCGTCCCCGCTGCTCAAGGCGTACGAGGATGCGGAGTTCCTGCGCTCTGACATCTGTCGAGGGGTACGCCTGCAGCTTGAGTTCCTCAAGCCCGACGCCGCCATGGACCGCGTCGGCGTGCGTTCAACCATCGTGGTCTTCGGCAGTGCCCGTATCCCCTGCCCCACGACCGCCGCCCTACGGCTCGCGGAGGCTGAAGCAGCCCTCTGCCGCGATCCTGCCGATGCGGTTCGGCTCGAGGCGGTGCGCGTCGCCCGCGCCCTCCAGGAACAGAGCCACTACTACGACACCGCCCGCGAGTTCGCGGCCCTCGCCAGCCAGTACTGCCAGGGCTCGTCCTGCCGCGAACTCGTGGTGGTCACCGGCGGCGGCGGCGGCATTATGGAGGCAGGCAACCGCGGCGCCCATGACGTGGGTGCCGTATCGATTGGCCTCAACATCTCGCTGCCTTTCGAACAGACGCCAAACCCCTACATCACCCCGGAGCTGTCCTTCGAGCTCCACTATTTCAGCATCCGCAAGATGCACTTTCTGAAACGGGCACGGGCGCTGTGTGCATTCCCCGGCGGCTTTGGCACCATGGACGAACTGTTCGAGACCTTGACGCTCATCCAGACCCGCAAGATCCCGCGTATCCCCGTGGTGCTCTTCGGTCGGGAGTTCTGGCAGGACATCATCAACTGGCCAGCCTTCGTCCGGCGGGGGCTGATCTCGGCGCAGGATCTGGACTTGTTCCACCTGTCCGATGACGCCGCCGAAGGCTGGAATCACATCCGCCAATTCTATGGCGACGCCACGACCTAGCGCCCGCGGCTCACACTAGCCGTCCCAAGACGCGAACCGTCAGGCGCGCAAGGCAGCCTGGCGCTTGAAGTGATCCTCCAGCACCAGCGCCACCATCGCCTCCACGACCGGGATCCCACGCGGGAAGATGGACGGATCGTGCCGGCCGTGCGTCCTACAGACCACCTCGTTGCCGTGTATATCGACGGTCTTCTGCGGCCGAGCAATGGAGGCTGTCGGCTTGAAAACGACGCGGAAAACGATCTCTGCTCCGGTCGAGATGCCACCCAGGATACCGCCAGCGTGGTTGCTCAGGAAGCCGGAGGCGTCCATCTGATCGTTGTGCTGACTGCCGGTCATGTCGGCGGCGGCGAAACCGGTACCGAACTCGATGCCCTTCGTGGCCCCGATGGAGAGGACGGCCTTGGCCAAGTCCGCATCGAGCTTGTCGAACACCGGTTCGCCGAGGCCAGGCGGGACGCCGCGAATGCGGCACTCCACGATGCCGCCAACGCTGTCATCGGCGTCCCTGGCCTGGATGATCCGCTCCACGATGCGCCGCGCCGCCTCACGGTCGGCGGCGCGGACGATATTGCGCTCAATCTCGTCAAAGTCAACCGTCGCGCCTTCGATCCCGGCGGCCCGTTTGCAGTAGGCCGTAATAGTCACCCCACGCTGCGCCAGAAGCTTACGGGCAATGGCGCCCGCGGCGACCCGGGCGACGGTCTCACGGCCGCTGGCGCGGCCGCTGCCACGGTGATCGCGCAGGCCATACTTGCAGTGGTAGGTGTAGTCGGCGTGCCCGGGCCGAAACAGGTCCTTGATATCGTCATAGGCCTGGGGCTGTTGATCGCGGTTCTGAACCAGTAACAGCACCGGCGTACCGGTGGCGCGGCCCTCGAACACACCCGACAGGATGCGCACCGCGTCGGCTTCCTGCCGCGGCGTGGTGACCGCTGACTGCCCGGGGCGACGACGGTCGAGCTGGACCTGGATATCGGCCTCGGACAGCTCGAGACCGGGCGTCACGCCATCGACGATCACGCCCACCGCCCCACCGTGACTCTCGCCGAATGTGGCCACGCGGAACAGGGTTCCGAACGAGCTTCCCGCCATTGGTCGCTATCCTTTCACGTCAACGACGGTCGCACGGCGGCCGGGGACACACGCCTGGCCGCCGACATCCACCGCGCAGATCCGCAGCCTACCCGCCTACGGCCATAAGGTAACACGTCGGCGACGGCGTGGAACCTGGCCCCGTACCGATCGCGGCTGTTCCTCTTGACTCAGGCCTGAAACTTGCTATAATGGATATTGGAATCATACATCGTACAGTGGCCTCTTGGGTATGGCCCCAATCGCACGCGGAGGGTACGCACATGGCAGAGGAAAAGACCGGTCCGGCGACGCCGGCTCCGGGCGGTAAGCGGATCATCGTGTTGCTCTGGATCGCAGTGGTCCTGCTGGCCGGCGCCATCGTCGCTGACTGGCGCGTACAGACGAAGAGCGCGAACAGCCTGCGCGTAACGCTGAACGAGCTCCGGTCGGAGTTGGCCAGTCAGCGCGAAGGAGCGGCGGCGCGAGACCGCTTGGTCACGGACCTGATCACCAAAATCGAGGCCAGCATCACCAGCATCAACGGCGAACTGAAAACGCTCGCCGAGACCAGCACCAAGCAGCAGGAGGAGCTGGGTGCGCTGCGGACCGACCTGACAACCGTGCAGATCAGGGTCCGGGTCGCGCCACCGCCCACACTGACGCCTGGACAGAACCCCAGCAAGGACGAATTGGCCACCATGTCCCAGCCCGAGCTCGTGGCCCAGTTGTCGGCATTGGGCGACCGCATCGAGCGCCTGAAGAACGATGTGGTGCTGAAGGAGACCGGCATCCTGCAGACCCAGATCACCGACGCCAAGGGGCGCATCGACAAGGCCGAGAAGGACGTCACCACCTTGGCCAAGACGGTCACCGAGGCGGACCTGCCGAGCATGAAGACCAAGGTGCAGGAGGTCGACCGTCAGGTCAGCCAGGCCGAAATCGAGGTGCGCACGCTGAGCAAAGCCCACGCCGAATTCAAGCAACAGGTCAGCGGCTTCTTCGGCGAGGTCTTCTACAACGATCCCTGGGGCAAGTACGCTCCCCAAGGGGCGGCCAAGGGCAAGTGAGCGGACCGCGAATCACCCGAGACTTCCAAGGCCTCCCGCGCCGCAGGGCCCGGGAGGCCTTCCCTTTGCCGGCACCAGGGAGGCCCTGATGATCATCGACACGCACACGCACTTCTACGACCCGACGCGACCGCAGGGAGTCCCCTGGCCCCAGCCCGCCGATACCTGGATCTACCGGACCGTTCTACCCGTGCACTACCGGGCTCTGGCCGAACCACTCGGCATCACCGGCACCGTCGTCGTCGAAGCCAGTCCGTGGCTGGAGGATAACCAGTGGCTGCTCGACGTGGTGCGTGCGGAGCCGTTTGTGCTGGGCGTGATCGGCAACCTGGATCCTCAGTCTGCCGACTTCCCGGCAAACCTGGAGCGCTTCGCTCAGGAGCCGCGGTTCCGCGGCATCCGCTGCGGCGGCGCGCAGGTTACCGGGGCGGCGAACGGCAGCGCGCGAGCGCACCTGGCGGGCCTGGCCCGCCAGGGCCTGACCCTGGACCTGCAGGCGGGGATGCCGCACCTGGCGGCCGTCGCCGACCTGGCGCGGGCCCTGCCAACACTGCGCATCGTCGTCAATCACCTCGGACTGGTGGCCATCGACGGCGGGCGACCGGATGCCGAGTGGCTGCGGGCGTTGCAGACGCTGACGGCACTGCCGTCGGTGTATATGAAAGTGTCCGCCTTCCAGGAACTGAGCCGCGTACAACCGGGACCGCTGGCCCTGAGCCACTACGAGCCCGTGTTCGACGCGGTCTGGCAGGCCTTCGGCCCCGAGCGTCTGGTGTTCGGCAGCGACTGGCCCGTCAGCGCACGCTCCGGAACCCTTGCCGCGGGGTTGAGCCTCTGGCGCGAGTATGCCGCGCGCCAGGGCGCTGCCGCCGAGCAGGCCGTCCTCGGCGGCAATGCCTGTCGGGCCTATGGCCTGGCCCGGCCGCACCCCTGAGTGGCCCGGAACTCGCCGGGGCGTTCAGACGCGCAGGAGCCAGACCGTGCGCGGCTTGATCCGGGTCTCCAGACCGATCTCGATCTTCTTCCCCGTCCAAATATCCACGCCCTTGCTGGGCACCTCGATGCCGCGCGGCGCCACCGCGCTCGCATCCTCGACGCTCCAGTTGAAAATGCCAAGGACCTGCCGGCGCCCATCGGACCCCAGCCAGAAGCGCGGAATGGGGTTGAGGAAGAGGTCCAGCGGGCGCGCCGCCTCGGGCAGCGCGGGAAAGAGCTTGGCGAGCACGGCCAGGCCAGCCGGAGTCAGCCGGGCAACCGAGTCTGAGAGGAAGACGCTCCCGGCCGAAAGGAAGACCAGCGAGAGCCACACCTGCAGTTCCGGCAGCGACGCCTCGTCGCCCGCCAGCCAGTGGCTCTGGCCGGCCGTCAGCGGCCGGCGCTGGTAAAGCCCGTTCGGATAGGGGTCACTGCTCGTCTGTCGGCAGCGGGCAATGGCGAAGTCCGGATCCACCGTCCACAAGCGGCCATGTTGCCACAGGCGCCCGGCAAGCTGGCTGGCATTGGCCTTCACATGCCCCCAGAAAGTGTGGATGTCGAGCGTCGCCCGGGAACTGTCGGCGATGCCAAGCGCAGCCTCGACCGGTCCCCCGCAATTCAGGATGTGGCTTTCAGCGCCCACGGCCTGCCGGATCGCCTCCAGACCGCGGCGAATCACGCCTGCCTTGCCGTAGCGCGGGTCCGCATAGCCGGACATGGCCTCCAGGTACTCGGCGTAGAGGGTGTCGAGCTTGAAGAAGCGGAACCCCGCCTCGCGCATCTCGCCGCACCAGTGCCGGATGATGTGCAGGGCGTCGTCCTGCGTGAAATCGAACATGCCATACGGGCCGACCAGCGCCGGGAAGCCGTCGTCCCCGCGTACCAGCAGGTCCTGGCGGTGACGCCCGAGCGGCGCGAACCTGTGGCACTGCAGCGGCGACATCCAGATGCCCGGGGAGAAGCCGGCAGCGGTGATCTCTGCCGCCAACTCGCGCAGGGAGGCCGGAAAACGGCGGTTGGGCACCCATTCACCCCACGTCTGCTCCCAGCCCATATCGATGACGACGTGGTGCAGGCGGTTGGTCATGCCGGCGTCGCGCAATGCCGCCATCTCGCGGCGGACGTCGTTCATCGTGATCGCGCCGGCGTAGTAGTCCCAGGTGTTCCAGCCCGTGGGGGCCGGGCTACGCGGCCGGGCAAAGACAGCCAGCGCCTTACCGTAAGCGTCGAGCAGGTCCAGCGCTTCGGGGGCGGAACCCACCAGCAGCGGAAACGAGGTCGACACCGTCAGCGCACGGTTCACATCGAAGCCGGCCCGGAGCCGACCCGCGTGCAGGGTAAATAGCGCCAGATCCTCGGCCGGACCCCCCAAGCCCCAGAGCAGGGCCGGCGTCCGCGCGGTCTTGCCCAGTACTACCGCCAACCGCGAACGCAGGTCCGTATCCGGCCCCAGCGTCACGACCCCGTCAGGACCGAAGGCCTTGGGGCTGAAGACCAAGGCCTTGGTGTGCGGCGAAGTCAGGTCGGGAACCGCCTCCCGGCCACCCACGACCTCCAGGAGCACGGCGTGGAGTCGCCGGTCACCGGCCGGAGCCACCTCCAGCCGCAGGGTGTCGATCCCAGCCGCCGTCGAGACGGCCACGGTCAGCGCCCACGGCCCCGCCTGCACGGCCTCTCCGGTGATCGTGGCCGCGTGCTCGCCGTCATCATCCCTGCACAGCAAACGCCCATGCCACAGGGCCTTGCCATCGGCCGTCTGGAAGTGTATGCCGTATTCGGCCCCATCAAGCTTCAGCATGCCCTATCCCTTGCCTGCTCAGAGAGCTTCGCGGCCCGCGGGGGCCACGCTCGCCGGTAGCGGGTCCGCGTACCGCCCGCCGCGCCCAGATCGTGCCGAACCAACATACCGGCCGCGGCTTCAGCCTGCCAGTTGCCCGCCGCCAACGACTCCCCCATTGCACTGGACGCGGACGTCGGTTACTGTTAGTGCACGCTGACCGCGAGTTGGGGCGCCTGGCGTCAGGCGTGCACGAGACGGTCCAGCGGCGGCGTGGCCCGCGCGGGCAGCCGGGGGTCATCACGGCAACAGAAGGGAGAAGGGAATGCGCACTCACACGACGTCCTCGTCTCGTAGGGCTGGCCTCGCCAGTCTCGCGCTGGCTCTGAGCGCCGGCTCGGCACTCGCTCAGGAGGCTGCTCAGCCGTCGGCGCTCAGCGCCCTCGGCAGTGGCGCGATCCAATTGCTCATGGCCGCCATCCAGTTGGTGGTCGGGCTCTCCATCGCCGCCTTCGCCATCAAGAAGGGCTTCGATCTGCTGGCCAAGCTCCTCACCCGCGGCGGCAAGACCCTCGATATCTGGAAGGAGATCCGCGGCAAGAACGTGGCTGTCGCCGTGGTCGGCGCCTGCGTCATCATCAGCTACTGCAACGTCATCGGGTCAGGTATCAACTCGATGTCCAACGTGCTGGGCAGCATCACCAGCCAGGGCTTCGTGCGCAGTTTCGTCGGCCTGATCTCGGCGGTCGTCAACCTGGCCGTCGCCATCGGCGTGGCGAGCTTCGCCATCACCGTGGTCTTCCGGGCTCTGGACAAGCTGACCACGAATATCGACGAGATCGAGGAACTGAAGGCCAACAACGTGGCCATCGGCGTCGTTTACGGCGGCCTGATCATCGGCGTCTCGTTCCTGGTCTCCTCCGGCGTGACCAGTATCGGCATGGGCGTGAACGCCGTGCTCGATGCCATCCTGCGCATGGTCGGCCTGGCGTAGGCAGGAACACGGCGCGGCGCGGGCGCGGCCTACGGGTAAGCTAACGCTCCATCCGGGGTCCGCGCCTGCGTCCAGTCCAACACCCCGTCCGGACAGGGATAGCGCGCCGCCAACCCCTCGTTGAGATCGACGCCAAATCCCGGCTTGTCATTGGGATAGGCGTAACCACCGCGCAGTTCCGGGCAGCCCGGGAAAATCTCCTGCTCGAGTTCGGAAAATCCGGCCCATTCCTGGACCCCGAAGTTCGGACTGCTGACGTCGAGATGGATATTCGCCGCATGTCCCACGGGTGACACATCGCCGGGGCCATGCCAGGCGGTACGGATACCGAACGCCTCGCAGACGATGGCGAGCTTCCGGGCCGGAGTCAGACCGCCGATAGCGCTGACGTGGCAGCGGATGAAGTCGATCAGGCGTCCTTCCACCAACGGTTGCCACTCGCGCGTGTTGACAAACAACTCGCCCATGGCCAGGGGCGTGGTGCACTGCTGCCGCACGAGCCGGAACCACTCGACCTGCTCGGGCGGCAGCAGGTCCTCAAGGAAGAACAGCCGGAAGCGCTCCAGGCTCTTGGCAAAGCGCACGGCCTCGATCGGCACCAGGCGCTCGTGGACGTCGTGGAGCAGTTCAACCTCGTCACCCACGGTCTCGCGCAGGTGCTCAAAGAGCCGAAGCACAGCGCGGGTGTAGGCCGCTGGATCGAAGTAGGCGCCCGGCAGCGAGCCCGGCGGCGGGGTGATGGTCGCGTGGCCGCCATAGCCGCCGACTTGCGCCCGGATGAAGCGTAAGCCTTGAGCCTGGTAAGCGCGCACACGGTCGGCGACTTCGGCGGGCTCGCGACCGTCGGCGTGGCGGTACACCGCCGCCCCTTCACGACACTTGCCGCCCAGGAGCTGGTAGACGGGCAGCCCCGCCACTTTGCCCTTGATGTCCCACAGGGCCATATCCACCCCGGACATGGCGTTGTTCATCACCGGTCCGGAACGCCAGTAGGCATTGACGTGGATCGTGTTCCAAGTGTCCTCGATGCGCTGTGGGTCGCGCCCAACCAACAGGGGCTTGAGGTACTCTTCCACCACGGCCTTCACCGCGCTGTGCCGCTGCGTAAAGGTAGCGCAGCCCAGACCGTACAGCCCCGGCTCGGTGGTCTCGATCTTGACCACAATCAGGCGCTTCTGAATGCTGCCGGTTCCGGGTGAGGTCATGATCACCCGCACGTCGCGAATCGTCGGACCTGCCATGCTGGTACTCCCTATGCGTTTGCCCGGTCAAACAGTTCCTGCACCGCCGGATTAGGGCGACGGATATCGGCGACACTCGGACCGGTGATCGTCGGGATCGCACCGAGCGCGAGATGGATCCGGCTGCGCGTGCGTTCGTCCTCAGTGGCGCCTGACAAACGGCTGTAGCCGAAGGTCCGGCAGAGGCGGTCGAAGAGAAATGCATTCAGCGGGCAGCCGCCAGCGCGCTCCAGACCGGGACAGGAGTCGTGGTGGCTGCGGAACAGGTGAGCCTGCGCCACACTGAGGCCCTGCGCCGTGATCTCGTTCAGCCCCTCGCCGCCAACCGCCAACCCCGGTCCGATGTCCGCGACCTGGTCGATGAGTCGCCGCATGCCCTCGGTAGTCGTCATGTTCTCGACCAGGCAGTTGTGGATGTTGAAGCTGCACAGGGTCACGTCGATGAACACCCCGTCGAGCCCCAACCCGTCGAGCCCGCGCTGGATGTGCTCGGTCAGCAGCGAACGCCACATGCTCAACCCCGGATGGATCTTCACCATCACCTTGCGCCGACGGTTTTCGGCAAGGCTGGCATTCCCGTTCGGCACGCTCAGAACCCCCTTCCCCGCCTCCCAGCCCCAGCCCAGCAGGCCCTTGTCAATCAGGTCCCGGTAACCGAAGTCGCGCAGGTAGGCGTAGGTCGGATGGGTCGGATCCATGTCGACCGCATTGCAGTGCGGCAGGATGTGAAAGCCCATCGCCTTGCCTTTGGCGATAAACGCCTGCGCCGCGGCCGAGGGCACGAAGTCGGGGTAGTTCTCGTCGTAGGCGTCCGTGCGCCAGTTGGGGAAATGGATCAGCGTGCGCGCCGGCGACACCTTCTCCGCCAGGGCGTCAAGCAGATCCGGGTCGCCGTTGCACCAACTCACGGCAAAGCCGAGGTCGCGCAGCCAGGGCTGGCGCTGCGCCAGGCGCGGCTCGAGGTCGTAGGCACGCCACCACCAGTCGCGGTACGCGCCCGCTGGCGTCTGCCAATCGCCCTGGAAAACGTTGAGGCGCCACACCAGTCCGCCGCTGCCCAGCACGGTGTCCAGGGGCCCATAGGCCTCGGTGTCAAAGCCCAGGCAGTGGGCACCGTCCGACCGGCCCACCTGCAGGGCCTTGTAGCGGTATGCGGTATCTTGCGCATGCACCCAGAAGCCCCCCCCGCGGCCCTGCAGGACCGCGAAGCCGGCTTCCCAATGCATCGGCCACGACCAATGGCTGTTCCGAATCAGGGCATCGTCGAGCGGCAGGTTGATGCCCTGGTAGACCGGCGCCACCAGGGTCAACTCCGGACCGATCCCGGCAAGATTCCAGCGACAGGCCCGGACCCCTGGCCGTGACGAGTACGCCGAGGGCTCCAGCAGCAACGCGCCGCTGGCCGGACACGTACTGACCCGCAGCACCCCATCCGCATCCCAGCCGTGAAAGCGGAACTCAGCGCAGTGATCCGAGATCGCCAGGGCCGTCACCGCCACCGGTTTCGCCGGCCCGAAACCCGTCCCTGAACCACTGGCGTACACCACCTCCAGCGCCGAGAGCGGGGCCGGATCGAAGGGCTCGATCCACTCGCGACCGCTGGCCCGGTCGCGCAACGAGACCAGAAGCCCACGGCGCAATTCCGCCGTCAGGGTGCACGTCTCCACCGTAACCACCTGGTCCTGGATGCGGATCATGCTGCCGTTCCTCCACTCGACACCGTGATCGGGTTGCCCTTGCCGACCGTCGGCGGGGCCATGACCCGCCGTACCCTGTCCCCACAACATAGCCCCTGCACGCGCCCCTGTCCCCAGCGTAGAAACGGCGCCCCGGCCACAGCGCGTCTCACGAGACCATGGCGGAGGCCGCGACGGTCTGGGTCTCGCGAGCGCAGCGCCACCACCCCAATGCGTCATCGGCTTCCGCGGAACCAGGCCCCTCCCGCGGCCGACCGGTCGAGTGAGGGGGACGGGGCCCGTTTGTCAGCAACGGCTGGGAGCGCTACAGTCCAGAACCGGAGACACCGGACAAACCAGGGGAACACGGATGAAAATGGCACGGATTCCGCTGCTCTGCGCAGGGCTGGCATGGGGGCTGGCGACCGAGGCTTTCCCGCCGGCGATCGTCACTCCTGCAGACATGCGTCCCAACCGCGGCGATGTCCCCGACTCGCCCCACGTCACCGGACCCGCCACGCCGATCCACAGGTTCTACAATGAGGACCTGGAACTGAGCTTCTGGCACGGCCCGGCGGAGATGACCTTCAGCGTTGCCAAGAACGACGTCTGGGACCGCCGCTACTTCGGGGACAGCAAGCGCGTCATCACCCTGGACGACGTGCGGCGGGTCTGCTTCGCCCCCGCTGCCGGGAGTGGCGCCCTGGGCTCGCCCAACAGCCCGCACGGCTCTGCCCTCGGCCTGCCAGGGACAGCACAGGCGCTGTACCTGGCGTACGACTTCCCTTGCCCCAAACCGGTCGGCCAGATCATCGTGCACTGCGCCGATCTGCAGGGCCAGACCGAATGGCAGGCCGGCGCAGAGGCGGCGGGCGGACTGGTGGCCCGCGCGGCACAGGGCACAGCCCGTGGCAGCCTCTGGGCGAGCCTGCACCGCACGCGGAACCTGCTGTTGATCCGCGGCGAGTACGCCAGCCTGACACAACCGCTCCAGGTGCAACTCTACCGGCACCAGGACACGACGCCGCAGGGCAGCAGCATCGCGGGGCTGGCACACTTCGGCGGCGACACGGGCTACGACTACAGCCAGGACCCGGGCAACGGCCCCCTGCCCTCCCCAGAGGCAGGCTGTGATGGGCCTCTCTTCTGGATCAGGCAGCGCTTCCCGGCCGAGAAGACCTTCCCGGCTGGCTTTGAGGTGGTCATGGCAGGCGTGATCGCCGGGACACCTTGCGAGACCGCGGCTCAGAACGCCGTCGCGGGCGCCGGCATCCGGGCCACTCTCCACCCCGTGACCGCCGAACCGACGGGTTGGCTCAAGGAGATGCGACTGGCGGCGCAGCGCCTGAACGAGGCCGCCAGCGGCAGCCTGGCCACGGCGACGCTGCCCGGCCCCGACCCACGCTTCACGCTGTTCGTTGCCGTCTGCACCAGCCGCGACGCCCCCGACCCGCTGACCGCGGCAAAGGCGGACCTAGCAAGCGCTCTGGAGGAGGGCCCGGAACGCGTTCTACAGGAGAGCTTCACCGCCAGCCGAGAACAGGTGCGCGCCTGGAGGGACTCGCGCGTGCTGCATTACAACGCCACCTCGTGCACCTGGGCCGACGCCACCCCGTGGCACGGCGACTACCACTTCAACGAGGTCTACGCCGGCCAGGATATCGTGGCCGGGAATGTCGCCGCGCTGGAGCAGCGCTTGCGTCTGGTCGAGGAGATGGTCCCGGCCCTGCAGCGCAATGCGCGCGAGGTCTATGGCTGCCGGGGGCTGGCCTTCACGCTGGTCCACTACCCCATCAAAGCCGCTCGGGTCGTCTACTCCAACGCAGTCTGGGAGTGGGGGATGGAGAACACGGCGCTGATGCTGCAGCCCTTCTGGCAGGCGTTCCAGTACACCTGGGATCTGGAGACCCTGCGCCGCCGGGTGTACCCGTTGCTGGCGGAGGGCGCGCGCTTCTACGCCGACTATGTCAAGCGGGGCGAGGACGGCTTCTACCACGTCATCCCCACGGTCTCGCAGGAGCACTGGGGTTTCAGCCCGGAGTGGCGGCTGAACCGAGACTCGGTGGGCGCGCTGAGCATGATCAAGTACCACCTGAAGGCCGCGGTGCAGGCCGCGGAACTGCTGGGCCAGGATGCTGCAGAGGTCACGACCTGGCGCGAGATCGCCGGGCACCTGGCGCCGTACCCGACACTGCAGACCGAACAAGGACCCGTGTTCTGCGATGTGCGCGACGCCCCAAGCCTGCTCGACTACAACATCACGGCCAATCTGGTGATGACGCTGTGGGCCGAGGATATCAGCCTGGACTCGCCGCCGGACGTGCTGGAACTGGCGCGGCGTTCGTACCGGGCCCTGCCGAACAAGGAGCGCAGCATGCGGCCAGGGTACCTGAACCAGATTGCCACCTGCCTCGGCATACCCGAACGGGTCGACCTCTCGCCCATGGGGCGCGTGTTCTCGTGGCCGGGACGGATTCACCTCTATGCCGGAGTGCCAACCGGCGCCCCCGTCAACGACACGTTCTCTGGCTTGCTGGCCGTAGGCGGCTTCGAGGTCGCGGCTCAACACGCCGGGGCTGACATCACGGGTGTACGCATCCGTTCGCGGGCAGGGCGCGAGTGTCGGCTGAAGAGCCCGTGGGGCCTGACCGAGGTCAAGGTCATCGAGATGCCGACGCGCGCCGCAGTCGCGCATACCTGGGTGGCCGATACCATCGTCTTCGCCACGCAGCCGGGCTGCCGCTATGCCGTCCTCGCGGGTCCCGAGCTGGCGCTGGCGCAGCAGCGCTTCGTGCCGGCATTGCAGACGGTCGGCCGCTGGAGCTTCGCCCGCAGCGTGAACGACGTCGTCCGGGATGAGAGCGGAAACGGACACGACGCCATCCTGCGCCAGGGCGCCGCCCTGGCGACTGCGGACGAGAAGCGGGTGCTCAGCCTGACCGGCGATTCGCAGTACGCGGAGATCGGGCGTGCGCCGGCGTTCAACTTCGCAGCCACGGAGAGCTTCGCCATCGCGGTGCGCTTCCGGGCCCAGCCGGACGCCGCGGCGGGGATGACTCCGCTCCTGTGCAGCATGGACCTGAAGCAGTACTGCCTGACACTGCAGAACGGGCGAGCGGACCTGTATCTATCCTCGCCGGCGGGAGAGGTCAACTGCCATGTCGGCGGAGAGACGTTCCTCGCGGACGGCCGCTGGCACGACCTGCGGGCGGTACGTGACGTGGCCGACGGCATGCTGCGCCTAACTGTCGATGGCCGGCAGGATGGCGAGAGCCAGGACCTGACCTCCGGCGACTTTGCCAGCAGCGTCCCGCTGACGGTTGGCGCCTACCTGTGGGGCGAACACTCGCGCTATGCCCGAGCGGAGATCGCGACGCTGGAGGTCAGTAGCCTGGGCCGCATGGCCACTGTCCCGGACCAGCCGTAGCCGCTGCGTGGTGGGGTTGAAAGTGTCAGCTCAGGGAATACACTGAAGGGTTTGTGTCCAGGGCCCCTTTTTGGCCGCCGTGCCGCGATGGCCGTCACTTTCGGTCGGCCGCGGGCGGGGCGTTATTTGGCGGGTTCGGTCCAAGGAGAGAGCGTTCCGTGACGACAACTGACGTAAGACTCTGCAGCCGCCGGCGGCAGCACTCCTCGTGGTTTCTGGCCGTCGTTGCGGCCGCGGCGCTGGCCGGCTGTTGCCGGTTGCCGACGACGGCGCCAGCCCAGGAGTTGGGCTGGACGCCGCTGTTCGACGGCCAGACGTTGAACGGCTGGAAAGCCAGCGAGAATCCGGCGAGTTTCGCGGTCCGCGACGGCATGATCGTCGTGCACGGCAGCCGCGCGCACCTCTTCTACGTCGGCACCGGCGCGGCGGCACCGGTCTTCACGGACTTTGACCTGAAGGCGGAGATCCTGACCCTGCCACGCGCCAACTCCGGCATCTTCATTCACACGGCCTACCAGGACACCGGCTGGCCGGCGCAGGGGATCGAAGTGCAGGTCAACAACACCTTCCCCGCCGACCCCAAGCGTACCGGCAGTCTCTACAACCTGGTGAACACCGACAGCTCCCCCGTGACCGACGAGGTCTGGTGGGAGATGCACATTGCGGTGCGTGGCAAGCATGTCGTCGTCAAGATCAATGGCCAGCTTGTGGCCGACTACAACGAACCCCCCGAACGCACGACCGAGCCCCGCCTCGGTTCGGGTACCTTCGCTCTGCAGGCGCATGACCCGGAGAGCGAGGTCCACTACCGCAACGTCCGTGTGCGTCCGGTCCTCGAGGCCGCCGCCGCACCCGTAGCGCCGGGGGCCATTCCAGTCGTAGTCGCCGCAGCCCCAGTCCCCGGGGATCTCTTCGACCCACTGCTTACGTTTGACTACGCCGGCCCGCGCCAGGCCCTCACGGCGGTCGAGGACCGCCTGGCCACGGCAACGCCGGAGGAGTTCGCTGGTTTCGAGACCCGGCTAATCGCCATCCTGGAGGCGCCCACGGTGACCCCTGCCGGACGCCAACTGGCCTGCCGGCTGCTGCTGCGCGTCGGTTCTGACGCCTGCGTCGCACCGCTCGCGAAGCTACTGGCGGACCCGGAGCTGTCGCATCCGGCCCGTTGCGTGCTGGAGCGTCTGGGCAGCCCGACGGCGCGGCAGGCCTTGCGCGAATCGCTCGAACGCCTGGCCGGACCCCAGCAGATCGGCGTCCTGCACTCGTTAGGCAACACGCGCGATACCGAGTCGGTACCCCGGCTCATCGACCTGGCCGGCACGCCCGATGCCAGCCTGGCTGAGGCGGCGTTGCGCGCCCTGGGCGCGATCGGCGGAGCGCAGGCCATGACCGCCCTGCAAAGCGCCCGTTCCGCCGCCCCGGCCGAGCGTCGGCAGCAGGTCACCAACGCCCTGCTGCGGGCTCTGGAGCAAACCGACAGCCCCGCCGACCGCGATGCCGTCCTGACGGCCTACCGGGCCCTGTTCGCCGCGGCCGAGCCGATGGTCGTACGGGTGGCGGCCCTCGAGGGTCTGGTCCGCCTCGAAGGCGAACGGGCGCTGCCGCTGATCCTGCAGACGCTTGAAGATCCGGCGCCGGAACTGCAGGGCGTGGCCGCACAGTACGTCCGCACCCTGCCCGGCCCAGGCATCACCGCGGCCTTTGCGGCCCGCCTCGCGCAGGCAGACGCCGGCGTCCAGGTGTCCCTGCTGGCCGCGCTGGCCGACCGTGGTGACGTGGCGGCCAAGGCCGCCGTGCTGGAGGCACTGCGGCACCCCGACCGCCAAGTCCGCGAAGCCGCCGCCGCGGCCTTGGAGAAGCTCGGCAGCGCCGCCGATGTGGAGCCCCTGGGCCTGGCGATCGGCAAGGCCCGCGGCCCCGAGCGCGATGCCCTCTGTGGCGTGCTCAGCCGCCTCCCCGGCGACGACGTCGGGCCGGCCCTGCTGGCAGCCGTTGGCAACGCGGATCCCGGGGTGCGCAGCGCCGCCATTCGGGCTCTGACCATCCGCCGTGAACCCGGCGCCGGACCGCGGATCCTGGAGGCCGGCAGCGACGCCGACGCCGGCGTTCGGCGCGAAGCCTGCGCGGCGCTGCCAGACCTGGTCGGCATGGAGAGTCTGCCGCGGGTCATTGGCCTGCTGGTAGCCGCGCCGGCAGACGCCGATCGCGAGGCCGTCCGCGACGCCCTGACCGGCATCGGCATGCGTGCCACCACCCCCGACCGCGGCGCCGATGTCCTCGCCAGCGCTCTGCTGACCGCCACCGCCCCCGGCGTGCGCGTTGCCCTCCTGCGCAGCCTCGGCAAGCTCGGGGGCCCCACCGCCCTGTGGGCCGTCCAAGGCGCCTTGAGTGACCCCGACCCGGCCTGTGCCGACGCGGCGCTGCGCGCCTTGTGCGACTGGCCTGACCAGACGGCGCTGGAGCGCCTGCTGGCCCTGGCGGCGACGGCCCCCATCGAAACCCACCGTGTCCTGGCCCTGCGGGCCGCGGTGCGCCTGCTGGGGCTGAACGGACCCGTGTCCCGTGACCAAACCCTGGCCTACTACCGCAAAGCCTTGGAGCTGGCCACGCGGCCGGACGAACGCAAGGCCGTCCTCGGCGGCCTGGCCGGCGTGGCCGATCCCCGGGCCGGCGAGTTGATCCAGCCCGAACTCGACAACGACGCCGTCCGCAACGAAGCCGCCATCGCGCTGCTGACCGTGGCGCGCCGAATCCTCGGCATCGACCTGGATCAGGCCCGCGCCTTCGCCGGACGGGCCAAACAGGCCTGTCCCGTAGACACGGTCCAGCGCGAGGCTGAAGCCGTACTCAAACTGGCGACGGAAATGGCCGACTATGCTATGAGCTGGCAGGTCGCCGGACCCTACGCCGGGGTGAAACGCGAAGAGCTTTTCGCGACCGTCTTCCCCCCGGAAGAAGGCAAAGAGAAGCCCGAAGAGTGGAAACCGATGCCGGTCGGCACACAGCCCGACAAGCCGTGGCTGCTCGACCTCAGGCAAACCCTCACCGGCGAGGACCGTGTCGCCTATCTGCGGGCCTACGTCAGCGTCGGGCGTGACCTCAAAGCCCGCCTGGACCTGGGCAGCGACGATGGCCTCAAAGCCTGGGTGAACGGCAGAGCGGTGCTCGGCAACCCCGCCTGGCGCGGCGTCAAGCCGGGAGATGACCAGGTGCCGATCTCGCTGCAGACCGGCTGGAATACCATCCTGCTCAAGGTCGTGCAGGGCGGCGGTGACTGGGGTGCCTGCGCCCGCCTGGTTGACCGCGACGGCAAGCCCATCGAAGGGCTGAAGGTCAAGGCGACGCTCAGCGCCGAAGAGTCGAAGCAACTCGTCACCGCGCCAGCGGCCGAGTTGGTTCTGCACTGGCCCCTGGACAGCGCCGACAACGCCACCACCCCCGATGTCACCGGCGCGGCCGGCGCCGGCGCGGTTGGCGGCGGCGCCGCGGTGCAGCCCGGACTCGTTGGTAACTGCCTGGTCTTCGACGGGGTGGACGACGAGGTCTGGCTGAAGTCCGCCAAGGGCCTGCCGCTCGCCGCTGGCGATGCCTGGTCCATCAACGCCTTCGTCTGGGTCGACCAGCCCTTGGCTGAGCTCACCATCGTCGGCGGCTTCGGCGATGTCGTCACGGCCGAACCGAAGGGGTGCCAGCGCTATCTGATCAACCTCCACAAGGGCATCCACTTCTGGGGCTCGGCGGTCGACGTCAATGCCGGCCTGCCCTTCGACGGCGGCGGCTGGCAGATGGCGACCATCACCTACGACGGCACCCAGGTCGCACTCTACAAGAATGGCAAATGCGTCTTCGCCAAGGCCGAGAAACTCGAGGCAACGGCGGCCGTCGTCGCCCTGGCCCCCGCCGACCACTGGAAAAAGGGCACCCGCTTCGCCGGCAAACTCGATGAGTTCTCCATCTGGCGCGGCGCCCTCACCCAGGACCAGATCAACGGCCTCGCCGCCGCGCTGGCGCCGAAAGCCCAATGACTACCACTCCATACTCGACACTCGACACTCGACACTCGACACTCGACACTCGACACTCGACACTCGACACTCGACACTCGACACTGACCACTGACCTCCGACCTCCGACCTCCGACCTCCGACCTCCAATCCTCAAAAGGGGTGCCAACCTGATGAATGACAGCATCTCACCGCTCTCTCGCCGGGCCTTTCTCAAGGGCGCAGCCACCGCGCTGGCAGTCCCGACCTTCCTCCCGTCGCGGGTGTTGGGCGCCGCGGGTGCGGTGGCGCCGAATGAGCGCATCACCATGGGCCTCATCGGCATCGGGGGGCAAGGCGGCTATCACCTCAGTTGCCTGACCGGGTTCCAGGATGTCCAGCTCGCCGCTGTCTGCGACGTCGATGCCGGACACCTCAAGTCCGCCGCCGACCGCGTGAACTCGGCCTATGCCGACGCCGCCAAGGCCGGCAGCTACAAAGGGTGCGCGCAGTACCGGGACTTCCGCGAGCTCCTCGCCCGCGACGACATCGACGCGGTGCTGATCGCGGCGCCGGATCACTGGCACGCCGCCATCACCATCGCCGCCATCGAGGCCGGTAAGGACGTCTACGTCGAGAAGCCCATCTCGGTCTGCGTCGCCCAAGGTCGGGCGGTGTGCGCGGCAGCGCGCCGCCATCGCCGCGTCGTACAGGTGGGCAGTCACGAACGTTCCCGCGCCAATGCCCGGTACGCCTGCGAGCTGGTCCGTAACGGCCGCATCGGCGACCTGCGCCGCGTCCAGATCAACATGCCTCTCGACGAGGGCCGTGGCGCCATCCCGCCACAGCCGGTGATGCCTGTGCCCGAAGGGCTGGATTGGAACCTGTGGCTCGGACCCGCGCCGTGGGTCCCCTACACCGAGAAGCGCTGCCACTTCTGGTTCCGCTACATCATGGACTACGCCGGCGGCGAGATGACGGACCGCGGGGCCCACATCCTCGATATCGGCCAACTCGGGATGGGGATGGATGCGAGTGGCCCGGTGGAGGTGGAGGGTCAGGGCTGGCGCCCGCCCGATGGGCTCTTCGATACCTTCATGAAATACCACTTCGTCTATCGCTACGCCAATGGGGTTGAGGTCGTCGGTACCGACCAGGGCCCGCGCGGCCTGCGCTTCGAGGGGACCAGAGGCTGGGTCTTCGTCCATATTCACGGAGGCGACCTCGAGGCCGAACCGGCGTCGCTGCTGAAAGAGCGGATCGGTCCGGGAGAGATCCACCTCGGCCGCAGCCCCGGCCACCACCAGGACTTCCTCGCCGCCGTGCGCAATCGCGGCGAGGTCATGGCACCCGCCGAAGCCGGGCACCGCACCGCGACGCTCTGTCACCTGGCCAACATCGCCATGCTGACAGGCCGCAAGCTGGCCTGGGACCCGGTCGCGGAGCGCATCACCAACTGCCCCGAGGCGGACCGCATGCTGAGCCGTCCCGCGCGTGAGCCCTGGGTGGTCTGAACGCCGCGCTGGGCGGGCGTAGCGGCGCAGGCCCGCCGCATCTCCGCTGGTTGGAACCGTACCGCCGCGTGCACCCACGCGGCCGCGGGTGAGGGCACCCGCGCGCACTGACCTCCTGCGGCGGAGGCCCGCCGCATCTCCGCTGGTCGGAACCGTACCGCCGCGTGCACCCACGCGGCCGCGGGTGAGGGCACCCGCGCGCACTGACCTCCTGCGGCGGCGGCCCGCCGCATCTCCGCTGGTTGGAACCGTACCGCCGCGTGCACCCACGCGGCCGCGGGTGAGGGCACCCGCGCGTCCTGACTTCCTGCGGCGCAGGCCCGCCGCATCTCCGCTGGTCGGAACCGTACCGCCGCGTGCCCCCACGCGGCCGCGGGTGAGGGCACCCGCGCGCACTGACCTCCTGCGGCGCAGGCCCGCCGCATCTCCACTTGCCTGGCATCACCCGCCGGCGGCGGGCTTCTGCATCATCTCTTCGTGCACGTGCTGCAGCCAGGTGATGATGTCGATCTTCTGGGGACACTTCTTCATGCAGGCCCCGCAGGCCACACAGAGTCCCGCGTGGTTGGTCGCCAGGTGCCCCTGGTAGATGAGCCGATTCAGGAAGCCCTGCATGCCGCCGAAGGCCTTGACGCCGTTATACAGGTCAAAGGCCACCGGGACGTCGACACGGTGCGGACAGGGCATGCAGTAACGGCACTTGGTACAGGGGATCGGCACCGAGCCCGCGTAGAGGCGGTAGGCCGCCTCCACCACGGCCAGCTCGGCCGCGGTCAGATGCCCTACGCCCGAACGCTCGGCGCTGGCCAGGTTCTGCTCGACCTGCTCCACCGTGCCCATGCCGCTCAGAACCACCCCTACCTGCGGTTTGTTCCAGAGCCACTGCAGAGCCCACTCGACCGGGCTCCGCGCCGGGGCGGCCTGCTGGAAGACCGCTGCCACCGCGGGCGGCGGGTTCGCCAGGCAGCCGCCCAGCAGGGGCTCCATGATGACCATGGCCAGCCCCTTGGCCGCACCATACTCGAGTCCGCGCGTACCGGCCTGGACCGTCTCATTGGCGTAGTTGTATTGGATCTGCGCCAGCCGCCAGCCAGCGTAGCTATCGACGATCTCCTTGAAGAGGTCGAACGAGTCGTGGTACGAGAACCCCAGGTGGCCAATTTTGCCGGCTTGCTGGGCCCTTTCCAAGCGCTCGAGCACCTGGTGCCGAGCCACCAGGGGCCAGGTCGAACGCGCCAGGTTATGCACCAGATAGAGGTCGATATGTTCATCACCCAGGCGCCGCAACTGCTCATCGAGCAGGCGGTCGACATCCTCCGGGCAGGTCACCATCCAGATCGGCAGCTTGGTCGCGAGGTGCACTTTGGCGCGATAGCCGTCCCGCAAGGCCTCGCCGACGACCGTCTCGCTGTTCCCCCCATGGTAGGGATAGGCCGTATCGATGTAGTTCACCCCGCGGTCGATCGCCGTGCGCAGCAGACGCTGCGCCAGCGGCCGGTCGATGGCATTGGCGTCGTCACCGACGATCGGGAGCCGCATGCAGCCGAAGCCCAACGCCGACACCTCGAAGCCCAGAGAGCCGAACGAACGGTACTTCATGATGGTTCACCCTGCCTTGATCACACCAGATTCAGCGCCGCGTAATGTAATCTGGCAAGTCATTGCGCGCCGGGCTCAATAAACCCTTCTTTCCGCGCGTTTATGGGTCGAATGCAGTGGAGCATGGCAGCCAATCGGGCAGGGCGGTTGTGCCAGCCGTAGGTCAGCGCTAAGGTACGTGATGCGGGGGTCCCTGCCGGCCCTCAAGCGTAGCATAGGATCTGAGGAACACGCCATGACAAAGCGCCGATTCACACTCATCGAACTGCTGGTCGTCATCGCCATTATCGCCGTCTTGGCTGGCATGCTCCTTCCCGTCTTGGCGAAAGCTCGCCAGAAGGCGCAAGCTTCGGCCTGCATGAACAACCTCAAACAGGTCGGCCTCGGGGTGATCATGTACCGGGGCGACAATGAAGAGGCGATGCCCGCCTGGACCTCAAGGCTCTATCCGGACTACGTCGGTAACAAGCAGGTCTACAAGTGCCCGGGCGACGCCAATAAATCAGACCTTGCTGCCGGCAGTTGGCTGCAGCGCCAGGACGGCCAATTCGATGAGGCCTATGACCGAGTCGGGAGCGTTGGTCTCAATGTCAACCCGAATACCGATGTAGCGCCGATCAGCTTCTTCTACGAGTTCTCGGACGCGGCGTGCAGTTGGGCCGGAGCCGTGGGCCTTGATCCCTCAGCCAACACCTGGGCGGAGGTGAAGGACAAACAGATGAAGAATGGCGATGCCGACCACGTCGGCCCTTACGACGCCAGCCTCTTCCCCATGCTACGCTGCAGTTGGCACCTCAACAAGCGCCTCTCGGTTGCCAGCCCGGACAATGCCCCCATACAGAACATCGGCTATGTCGGCAACTTCTTCCTCAGCAAGAACAAGTGGGAGCTTGGTGCCTGGACGCCGTGATGCAGGCAAGCGCGGATTGCTCCCATTCCGTTGGGCCTGGTGTGAAGCCAGCCGAAGGAATGGGAGGACAGCCAACCCGAGCGCAGAGGGCGGGTCTGTCACGTGACTAGCCGCGGCCCTTGGTGATAGGCAGAGGCGTTGTGTTGCAGGGCGCGGAACGGTCACTGTTCGCAGAGTTCATACAGGTGCTCAGTATCCTGCCGGTCAGACAGACTGGAGAGAGTGGTCCATGAAGAACTGGAGAGTCCTTGTCGCTTCAGCCTTGCCAGTGATTCTGCTCTCATGCGCCCACACGCCACCACCGGCGCCGGCGCCGGCAGATCCTGCCAGCAAGGACGGGAAGCTGCTCGAGACCCTGAAGTCGGCAGAACACCGCGAGGTGCTCAAAGCCGCCAGCCAGCGCCTCGACGACACCCGTGCCGCCCTCAAGCGTGGCGACCTCGACGAGGCCGAGACCGGCCTGCAGCCGCTGCTCGACCAGGGCCTGTTCACCAATGAGGTTAACCAGTTACGCTCTGATATCCGCCAGGCCAAGGACAAAATCGCCATCGAACAGGGCAAGGCCGAGGCGGACCGCCGAGCCCTCTCCGAAGTCGACCAGCGCTACACCCTGCCAGGCACCTATGGCAGCACCGTGACCATCGACGGCGACGCCGGCCCCTTCACCCTCCCCCCCGGCCCGATGGAGACGCTGTTCGCCAAGAAGGTGAGCCTCAAGGTCCAGAATGCCGGGGTCAAGGAACTGGTCGAGGCGCTGACCCAGATCGAGGGGCTGAATATCATCGCCGACGACGCTCTGGAGGCCAAGAAGACGCTCACGGTCGACGTCCGCGACACGCCGCTGGCCGAGATCCTCAACTACGTCGCCCGCAACATGGGCATCGCCTTCAACCTCGGCGACAATGTCGTCTGGGTCACCGAAGCCGAGGAGACCGAGGGCAAGGGGCCGAAGCTCGAGACCCACATCTACCGCCTCAAACAGGGCTTCGTCCCGTCGCTGAAGGTCGAGCCGAGTGCGGATGCCGGCGGCCAGCGCCCTGCCGGCGGCGGTGGCGCCGAGGATACCGAACTCGAGGACGCCATCGAGTCCATCAGCGCCGACGGTCCGGAGGGCGCCTCCTACCGCATCTTCAAGAACCGCAACCTGCTGATGGTCCGCAACACGCGCGAGAACCTCCGCCTGATCGAAAAGCTCATCGAGGACCTCAACAAGACGCCCCGCCAGGTACTGATCGAAGCGCGCTTCCTGACCATCTCGCAGGACGACCTTAGAGAGTTCGGAGTGGGCATTACGGACACATCGCCGACGATGACCGTTGATGCGGAAGGTAACAGGGTTTCCCCGTCAGCTCTGAGCTCGGTGGATGCCAACGATCCGACCCGGCTCCGGGCCGCAGACTTTGCGAGCACGGCGCTGGGGGCTTTCAGCACGGACAACCCCGCGGCTGGGTCTCTGACTCTGGGCGGCGTCATCGGGGGTCGCACCTTCGATATGGTGATCAACGCTTTGGAAAAGAGCGCCTCGACGCACACACTAAGCTCTCCCCGCATAGCTCTTCTGAATAACCAGACCGCCCATATTCGTAAGGGGGACACCATAAAGTACTGGGACAATATCGAGCAGAACACGGCGAGCGGAAGCGAGGGCGTCCCGGGGAACACCCAATCCGGCTTCGCGGGGGAAGCCAAGGAACTGGAGATCGGGGTCACTCTCGACGTCAAGGTCAGTATCGGCAATGACGGCGAGACTGTACTCCTGGGGCTACAGCCGGAGGTGAGGGCCATCAAGGAGTGGCGGGATGTCCCTGTGGTCGCCTCATCGAAGACGAGTGACACGACCCCGCTCAAAGTCCCCGACACCACCGAGAGCACGCTAAGTACGGCCGTCGCCGTCAAGAGTGGCGAGACCGTGGTGCTGGGTGGCATGATGGATAGCACCAACACGAAGAGCGTCAGGAAGATCCCCTATCTGGGCGACATCCCCTACTTGGGCTTCCTCTTCCGGCACACGGCCAATGAGGAGAAGCCGAGCCACCTCCTGATCTTCGTGACCGCCACCGTGATCAGCGACTCTGGACAGTTCGTCGATGTGAAGGATGCGGCCCAGTGACCGCCGTTGTATCATGTGCTGGAACGCGGCATCTCCGCATGCCGCGGCCGGGTTGCGGAGAACCCGGCTTCCAGGAGTGTCACCATCGTGATCATCGGCTCAGTTTCGTCAGCGCCTCGTGGTTGACGCGTTCAGAATAACACCATCATGCCGCTCATGCGCGAAAAGCAATCGGTCGGGCTCGATCTCGGGCAGTCCAGTGCCAAATTGGTGCAACTGGCCCTGCGCGGCAAGACCGTCCACATCGTGCGCGGCGCCACCTTCGACGCGCGCAAGGAAGGCCTGCTCGACGAGGCCGAAATGTTCGCGGGCACGGCCTCCTGGCTCAAGGAACTGGGCCTGGCCGACCGCGATTTCTCGATCGGCTTACTGCAGCACCTCGCGACCACGCAGGTCAGCGATTTCCCACCCGAGGCCACCGGCGACGAACTGACCGGCATGGTGCGCTTTGAGACGGTGCAGTTGGCGGGGCTCTCCGACGAGGCCTTCGCCTCCGACTACCATGTGATGGCGCCGGACTACGGCCGCAAGAACCCGGTACTCATCGGCATCTGCCGCCAGACCGCCATTGATGAGCGCAACCGCTCCTTCACGCAGGTGGGCCTCCGCGTCTGCGAGGTCGCGATGGAAGGCATGGCGGCGGCCAATGCCCTGTTCTTCCTGCACCCTGACGCGCTGGCCGAGAAGGCGCCGCAGTTGATCCTCGATATCGGCGCCGAGTCTTCCACGCTCATGATCGTGGCCGGCGGCCAGGTGCTGTACGTTGGCGCCCTGCTCTTCGGCGCGGACAAGTTCACCAAAGCGCTGGCCGCTCTGGCCGATGGCTCAAGCGGCGCGGCCGCGTCGAGTACCGCCCCCACGCGCCTCGACCTGTCGCAGTTCGACTCCCCCCTGATCGGCGTCAACCGCCAACTGGAGGGTGAGATCCGCAACAGCATCGAGCACTGGCGCGCCGGCGAGCGCCCGGAGATCTCAGGCAAGGCCTTCAGCAAGGTCTGGGTCTGTGGTGGTGGCGCCAAGCTCGAGGGACTGGCGGCGAGCCTCGGCCGCTCTTACGGCTGTGAGGGCGACGCCTTCGGCCCGGCTGGCGCCGGCGGCGCGGCGGATCCGCAGTTGGCCGTGGCTCTCGGCCTGGCCCTGCAAGGCCTGGGCCAAGCCACGATCGCCATCTCCCTCTGTCCGGAAGTCATCCGCTGGAGCCGCCTCCGCAGGCAGCGCTTCGGCTACCTGCTCGCAGCGGTGATCATCCTGCTGTCGCTGACCGCGATCTTCATGTTCAGGTACTCCACCAGACTGGAGCGCCAAGCTCGGGACTTCACCGCACAGATGGAGAACCTCGAAAAGTGCCGTGACCTGATCCCGAAACTCGAGGACCACACCCAGCTCATCCAGCACCATGAGAAAATGCTGCTGCCGGTGGTCGAAAAGGCCAACCGCGGCGGCCGCTTCGTGAAGAGCATGGAGGTGCTGGCAGCGGCACAGGGCGAGAAGGACTGGTTCATCTACCTGGCCGATGACCTGAGCTTCGACGAGGGCAAGCCGAAGGATGATAAGACCGGCGCCGCTCCGGCTCCCGAGCGCGCCCCCGCCCGGAGCGCGGCCTTCCCCGGGGCCGTTTCGCTGGACGCCAACGAGTCCGCCGCCCCGCCGTTACAGATGACCCTGGTCAGCGGCATGGAACAGGTACGCAGCATGGTGATGGCGGGCTACTCGCCCAAGGCCGGTGGTGACTTCCTGGTGCCGGTGAAAGCCATCCGCGACCGCATCAACGAGACTGCCCTGTTCGAGGGGGCCGACTCGCTCCCGAAGCCTGAGCGCAGCGGCCGCGACGTCGAGATCTTCCTGCCTTGGGACAGCTATCTGAAGGGCCTGGCAGAGCGACGTATCACCACCGCTCCCTTTGTGCCCTACATGTTCCGGCTGCCTTTCGCCGTACTGGATATCAACAAACCCGTGGTCGTTCCGACCCCGGCCAAGTCGGCTAAGCCGGCTAAGCCGCCGCCGCCGGAGCCCACCGAGAAATCGGATGACTAGACATGAGACCCTGGCCCCAGGCCCATAAGAACCTGGCTGCCGTCCTGCTCCTGACGCTGGTGGCGCTATTGCCGGTCTACCTCCTCGTGCTCCGCCCGAAGGCGCAGAACGTCCTCGCACTCGAGGGGCAGCTCACCGAGATCAAGGACAAACTCAAGGGGTCTACGTGGCCGCTCAACGCCGAGAACCTCGCGACCCTGCTGGCCGAGAACACGAAGAAGCTCAAGGGCACCAAAGGAGAGCGCGGCGACAAGGGCTATGACGGGATTGAGGAGAAGGCCGGTCAGGTCCTCGCCTTGGCCACGGGTACCTTCAAGAAACGCATCGCGGACAACTACGGCAATACCACCACGTTTATGGAGGAGTCAGGGTGGCTGGACTACCAGAGTGACTTCAGCGATCTTGAGACGTGGTTGCGGGGCAATGCGGTGACGATCAGCGAGAAGACCTTCGGCATCAGTCAGGACACGGCCGATGCCGAGACCTATCAGCTCCTCTTACACATCTGGACGGTGCGCGAACTGGTGGAACTGACGGTCGCCCACAACCTGGCGCTGGCCAAGGACCCCAGCAACGCCGTGCCGACACCAGAAGGCAAAACGGAGTTGCCGTCGAAGCTGCGGGTTCTGCCCGTCGTTGCCTACGCCGTCAACCCGGAAGACAAGAGCCCCTACCTGCTGGAGTTCCCGGTGCGCCTGACCCTGCGCGGCACACTCCCCGACTTCCTGGCCTTCGTCGCCGACTTGCAGACTGCCGAGCGCTTCCTACCCATCAGTCGCGTCGAGATTGCGACCGAGCACCCGCGGATACGTGGTGAACGACCAGAGGACGGTGTCCTCACCGTCAAGAACATCGAAGCGACCATCGTCTGTTCCTCTTTCTTCCGCCCCGGCGACCGGGCTCCGGAGATACAGAGACGCCAGAAGACGCAGGTCCCGCCAGGGGCCTGAGCCGACCTACGGCTGGGGGATGAGGTACTATGAAAGCACTGCTCAAGCGGATGGTGGCCGAATGGGAGAAGAGCCTGCTGTGGGTCAGTGCCGGACTGCTCACCCTGGTGATCGTCTTCCAGATCAGCGGCCTGCTCGGCGAGAAACAGGGCGATACCACAACGCCCAAGCCGGCCCAGCCGCGGCGCTCTTACCTGAATGAAGCGACGGCCTTTGCCTTCATGCAGCCGCTGCAGGTCCCCGCGCCGGACGCCCGTAATCCCTTTGCCTTCTCCTGGAAGGTTCCTGCCCAGGCCGCCCCGGCCCAGGGAACCGAGCAGCGTAAGGCGTGGAAGCGCGAGAAGCCTGCAGCGCCACCGCCTCCAGCCGCCGCGGCTGCTCCGGCGCCGGCCCCGGCGCCGGCGCCCGTGGTCGCCGCTCCAGCACCGCCACCGCCCCCAAAACGCGCCGTCAGCATCCTCTACCGCGGCGTCTACAAGGGCGGTGAAGACGCCGGCCGTCAGCTTGCCTTCGTCAGCAGCCAGCAGACCCCCAGCGGCGCGGCGGGCGCCATGGTGGCCGGCGCTGGACAAGCCATGGCGGGGGTCACCGTAAAGAGCTTCACTGCCGCGGCACTGATCGTGACCTCCCCTGCCGGCGAGGACGTCACCATCGAACTCGGCCAGCAAAAGAAGATCTTCCTAGAATGAGTTCCGAAGACAAGACGGTCGTGGCCATGGACGGTGGCGACAGCTCCGACCTGTTGTCCATACTGGTTGCCGAGAAGGCGTTGACCGACGAGCAGGCTGATCGGGTCAGGCGGCGTATGCGCCGGGCCCAGATCAGCAGTCACCAGGCCATCCTCGACCTGGAGTTTGCCACTCAGGAGGTCGTCTATCGTGCTCTGAGCCGCTGCAACGGCTTGCCGTTCGTCATCATTGGCGACGAGCAGATTGGCGAGACGGCCACCGGCAAGGTCCCCGCCAAGGTAGCGCTGCACTACCAGTTCGTGCCGCTGCAGTTGGACCGCGGTACCCTGCGCGCAGCCTTCGCCAGCCCGCCCAGCATCCGCGATCGGGAGAACCTGCGCCTGCTCCTGGGCCTACGCCTGGACCCGGTGCTGGCCACGCCGCTCGAAGTCGGCAACACGCTGAAGCGCATCTACGGCCTGGGCGCCGATAAGGTCATCCAACTGCGCCAGGACAAGCGCGCCCAGAAGATACAGCTGGTCGAGGGCACCTTCGACGACAAGGCGGTGGAGTCCGTCGACGCGGGCGCCACAGGCGATGACGCCTCGATCATCCCCCTGGTCAACCAGATCATCCTCGAGGCCATCAAGCAGCACGCCACCGATATCCATATCGAGCCTTACCGCGAGACGGTCAGACTGCGCTACCGCATGGACGGTATGATGCGGGAGATCCCCACCCCGCCCGGCATGGTGGAACTGCACGAGTCGATGATCTCACGCCTGAAGATCATGGCCCGGCTCAACATCGCGGAGAAGCGCCTGCCGCACGACGGCCGTATCCGCGTCAACGTCGGCAGTGACTATTGCGACCTGCGTGTGTCGATCATCCCGACGCGTTTCGGCGAAACCGTCTGCCTGCGTATCCTGAACCGTGCCAGCATCTTCATGGATATGGCCAAGCTCGGCCTGAACAAACGCCAGCACGGCATTCTGTCTCAGCTCATCCATCTGCCGCACGGTATCGTCCTGGTCACCGGCCCCACCGGCAGCGGCAAGACCACCACGCTCTACGCGGCGCTGGCGCAGATCCGCGACACCTGCCCGGACCGTAAGATCATCACGGTGGAGAACCCGGTCGAGTACGAACTCGAGGGCACCAGCCAGATCCAGATGCACTCCGAAATCGGCCTGACCTTCGCCAGCGCTCTGCGCAGCATTCTGCGCCATGACCCGGACATCATCCTCGTCGGCGAGATTCGTGACAACGAGACCGCCGAGATCGCCATCCAGTGCGCCCTGACTGGCCACCTCGTGCTGAGCACCCTGCACACCAACGACTCGGTGGGTTCGGTGAACCGCCTGGTGAATATGGGCATCGAGCCCTACCTCGTTGCCGCCTCGCTGTGCGCCACCCTGGCCCAACGCCTGGTGCGCCGTATCTGCAAGAACTGCAAGGTCGAGGAGGACTCGATCCCGCGCCGCCTGCGGGCAGAGATGGCTGACGTTCTCGGCGTGGCAGCCGAGGATGTGAAGGCCTGGCACGGTAAAGGCTGCATCGAGTGCAACCAGAGCGGCTACCGCGGCCGCGTGGCCATCTACGAGTTCTTCCTGCTTGACGAGGAACTGCAGGATATGGTCGCCAACCGCTGCACTTCCGGCGACCTGCGCAAAGCCGCCATCGAGCGCGGCATGCGTACACTCCGCATGGACGGCTGGGAGAAGGTGGCGGCGGGTATGACCAGTATCGAGGAAGTAACCCGCATCACCTCGACCTTCCGGCTCAGCTACGAGCCCGACGCCGAGGAGTGAGGTCGGAGGAACGCCGGCCCGGTACCCCCGGCACCGTCTCAGGCCTTGGAGGGCGAGCCCAGGGGCGGCGTCGCCACCCCGACGCGCTGCCCCGGCGGCGGTACGGCCTGCCGCACGCGGCAGCCCTGCCCTTGCCCTCCAAACCCCCGGCATCGTCGCAGGCCTTGGAGGGCGAGCCCAGGGGCGGCATCGCCGCCCCGACGCGCTGCCATTCGCGCCGCGCCAGCGGCGGCGGTCCGGGCTGCCGCACCCGGCAGCCCTGCCCTTGCCCTCCAAACCCCCGGCATCGTCTCAGGCCTTGGAGGGCGAGCACAGGGGCCGCGTAGCCGCCCCGGCGCGCTG
>CAILUI010000139.1 GCA_903837355.1 uncultured Victivallales bacterium | reverse complement strand
CCGCTCCTTCCTGTTGCGGGCGTCGGACACCCCGACGTCCCGGAAAGGAGCTGATCATAGCGGCTGAGCATCGCCTGCGCGTCAGAAGACCCGTGCCGTTCCAGCCCATGGTGGACACCCGTTCCAGTCACCACCGAAAAGTGTTCACCATGCGTCGGAATCGCTGTCCACCATCCCCGGAATCACTGTTCACCATCCCCGGAATCACTGTCCACCATGCGTCGGAATCCGCATCCATCGCCTTCCCTTGGTCCTGCGTCCCGCAAGCATCTGGCTTTCCCCATCGTGCGCGCTCAGCACAGGCGAGCAAGCGTTCATCGGGCATACTTTCGAACACATCCACGTGCTGGTTCCGGAGGTTGACCTTGACCCGCATGGTCAGCTCGGGCAGCCGCTTGCGCTCAAAGTCGTCTTAGATGAGGAAGGTCACCTTGCCCGAGCGCTTGTGGAGCTTCACCAGATTCACCCCACGCAGATCGCCGTACAGCAGTTCTCGTCCCCGTTGACCGCTGCGGCGAGGGCAGGCTGAAGGTCGGTATAGGTATCGACCCACGACGTGCTGTTTCCAGCGCCAACAGCCTGCGGCCGGACGAACACGATACGGGCACCGGCGACGCCGAAGCCGGCGCCCTGCTACGGAGTGCCCACCTCGCCTTTGACTGTCCTTACTGGTAGCGTTCCGACCGCGACTGCCTATAATGTACCGTAGATTGGTACCACAGGAGACACTGTAGGCAACATGCAGTGGTGGTTTCGTAGCCAAATCTTACTGCAGTGGAGATGCACTGATGGCAGACAAGGTTGTCCTGGCCCTGGCGGCCCACCCCGATGACATCGAGTTCATGATGGCCGGTACCCTGCTGCGCCTGCGCGAGGCAGGCTGGTGCCTGCACTACATGAACATCGCCAACGGCAGTTGCGGCACCGCCGTCGACGACGTGCCGTCGATCATCCTGAAGCGCACCGCCGAATCGCGGGACGCCTGTGACCGCATCGGCGCTGTCTGGCATCCGCCACTCGTCAACGACCTCGAGGTCTACCACACCAACGAGCAGATCGGCCAGGTCTGCTCGGTGATCCGCCAGGTACGCCCACGCATCATCCTGACCCAATCGCCGCGGGACTACATGGAAGAGCACATGAACGCCTGCCGCACGGCGGTGACGGCGGCCTTCTGCCGGGGCATGCGGAACTACCCGGTGGAGCCGTTCGTCAGCCCGATCGGCGATGCGGTCACGCTCTACCATGCCATGCCCCACGGCCTGCGCGGACCCCTGCGCGAGCGCATCCGGCCGGGCCAGTACGTCGATATCGCCCCCGTCATCGCCGCCAAGCGCGACATGCTGGCCTGCCACCGCTCCCAAAAGGAGTGGCTCGACAAGAGCCAGGGCATGGACGCCTATCTGGTGACCATGGAGGACTTCGCCCGCGAGGTCGGGGCCCTCTCCGGGCGCTTCAGCCTGGCCGAAGGCTGGCGGCGACGCTCACACCTCGGCTTCTCCGCCCAGGACGGCGATCCCCTCGGCGACGCCCTCGGCCAGGCCTGCCTGACC
Source organism: uncultured Victivallales bacterium (assembly GCA_903837355.1). Classification (GTDB taxonomy): domain Bacteria; phylum Verrucomicrobiota; class Lentisphaeria; order Oligosphaerales; family JAFGRS01; genus CAILUI01. The sequence goes on along the minus strand of CAILUI010000139.1, from coordinate 18,107 downwards.
GACACGGAGTACGAGCGCCTCCTTGACGTCGGCGTCTGAGCCGGAAAGCAAGACCAGACTGCAGCCAGCGCACGGTCGCCGCGGGCACGCGCCACCCCGACCCGGCACGGTGCTCCCGCGCGCCGCAGTTCCGCCCCACGGACGGACGTGTCCCCGTGCCGCGGCGGGCCTGCGACCGGCCCTGCCCTCGGCCACCGAGCAACGACAAGATCCGTGCATTCTGTCTTGAATTTGTATATTTCGGCATTTTATTGAATGTCGACGTGTGGACATTGGGGACAGGACCTATGCCTTGCCATCTAATGACCTCATGATCAAAAGGTTACGACAAAAGAGAAGGTGCAAGATGAGCAGGCTGATGAGTCGGGCAATGGCGGGTCTGGCGGTCCTCAGCGGCATGCCTTTGCTGGCAGCAGAGGGCACGGGCGAAGTCATGAATTGCGCCACGGGCTGGTGGTGGATTGCTCCCATCGCCTCGGTGATCGGCCTCTTCTTCGCCTGGTACTGCTATAAGCTGATGATGGATGCTCCCAAGGGCAATGCCCGCATGGAAGAGATTGCCGGCTATGTCCGCGAGGGCGCCATGGCCTACCTGCGCCAGCAGTACACCCGCGTCGGCCTGGTCTTTGTCGTCCTGGTCCTCATCTTCGCGGCCCTGGCAGCGTTTGGGGTGCAGAACCCCTTTGTGCCGGTGGCCTTCCTCACCGGCGGTTTCTTCTCTGGCCTCTGCGGTTTCCTGGGCATGAAGACGGCGACGTCCGCATCGAGCCGTACCGCGCAGGGCGCCAGTGAGAGCCTCAACCGTGGTCTGCAGGTCGCCTTCCGCTCCGGCGCCGTGATGGGTCTGGTCGTGGTGGGCTTCGGCCTGCTCGACATCTCGATCTGGTACCTGATCCTCGACAAGATCGTCTACACCGCTGACCACATGGCCAACGGCTGGGGCTTCCTGGTGCCGGCGAACATGGACCCCGGTCAGAAGCTGATGGAAATGACGACCACCATGCTGACCTTCGGCATGGGCGCCTCGACCCAGGCCCTCTTCGCCCGCGTTGGCGGTGGCATCTACACCAAGGCTGCCGACGTCGGCGCCGACTTGGTCGGTAAGGTTGAGGCCGGCATCCCCGAGGACGACCCGCGCAACCCGGCCGTCATCGCGGACAACGTCGGTGACAACGTCGGCGACGTGGCCGGCATGGGTGCCGACCTCTACGAGTCCTACTGCGGCGCCATCCTCGCCACCTGCGCCCTCGGCGCAGCCCTGCCGGCTGCCGCCGGCATCAGCCCGATCATGGCGGTCAACGCCCCCATGATCATCGCCGGTATCGGCACCGTGCTCTCCGTGGCCGGCATCTTCGCCGTCCGCTGCAATGACGACAAGGCCAGCATGATGACGCTGCTCAAGGCCTTGCGCCTGGGCACCTGGGGCAGTTCGGCGCTGATCGTCGTGGCCTGCATCATCATGGCGGCCATGGGCGCCATCACCTGGGGCATGTGCGGCGCCGTGGTGGCCGGCCTGCTGGCCGGTGTCATTATCGGCTACTCCACGGAGTACTACACCTCGGATGAGTACAAGCCCACCGCGGGCGTTGCCAACCAGGCCAAGATGGGCCCGGCCACGGTCATCATCGACGGCCTGGCCGTCGGTATGTTCTCCGCCGGCATCCCCGTCCTGGTCACCTGCGCCGCCATCCTGGCGGCCTTCGGCCTCTGCGACGGCTTCAATAACCTCGCCTTCGGCCTCTACGGCATCGGCTTCGCCGCGGTCGGCATGCTGGCGACCCTCGGCGTCACCCTCGCCACCGACGCCTACGGCCCCATCGCCGACAACGCCGGCGGCAATGCCGAGATGTCGCACCTGCCCCCGGAAGTGCGTGAGAAGACCGACGCCCTCGACATGCTGGGCAACACCACCGCCGCCACCGGCAAGGGCTTTGCCATCGGCTCGGCCGCCCTCACGGCCATGGCCCTGCTGGCCGCCGAAATCCAGGAAGTGGATGTCTGGTCACGCAAGCTGGGTATGGGCGACCTGCCGTCCACCGTCGTCAATCCCATCACCGGCAAGGTCATCGACCCCATCATGTTCTTCGTGCAGAAGTACAACCTGACGGTGATGAACCCCCTGCTGCTCTGCGGCGCCTTCATCGGCGCCATGATGGCCTTCGTGTTCTGCGCCATGGCCATGAAGGCGGTCGGCCGCGCGGCCGGCAGCATGGTTGAGGAAGTGCGCCGGCAGTTCCGGGAGAAGCCGGGCATTATGCAGGGCAAGGACAAGCCGGACTACGCCCGCTGCGTGCAGATCTCCACCAAGGGCGCCCAGAAGGCCATGATGGTGCCGTCGCTGCTCGCCATCGCGGTGCCGGTGATCACCGGACTCATCCTCGGCGTGCCCGGGGTCATGGGACTGCTCGTCGGCGCCCTCACGGCGGGATTCTCGCTCGCCTGCATGCTCAATAACGCCGGCGGCGCCTGGGACAACGCCAAGAAGCATATCGAGAAGGGCAACCTCGGCGGCAAGTACATGAAGAATGCCAAGGGCGACTACGTCGATACCAAGGGCAATGTGGTCACGGACCGCGCTCTGGCCAAGAACCCGATCCACGGCGCGGCGGTCATCGGCGACACCGTCGGCGATCCCTGCAAGGACACCGCCGGCCCGTCCATGAACATCCTGATCAAGCTCATGAGCATGGTGGCCATCGTCTTCACGCCGGTCATCCTACGCTTCTCCCCCATCGTCCAGGATGTGCTCGGCCTGCGCTGACGGGGCTCGCAGCCCCCGGCTGGATGAACTACGGTACGGCCCGTCCCGGCTTCGGTCGGGACGGGCCTTTACATTACGGGAACCGCCATGCCTGAGCGTACGAGCTACGTCTGCACTCTGACGACGGCCCAGGCCGCCGCCGTCCGCGGCCACTTGGAGGACCGCGGCTGGCGCTTTGCCGAGGCCCCCTACGCCTTCTGGAAGGCCGACCAGGCTGGCACCACCGTGGTCGCCTATCAGTCCGGCAAACTGACCGTCCAGGGCAAGGGCACGGCCGAGCTGGTGCAGTTCCTGCTTGAGCCCGAGGTCCTCCATGAGGCCCGCTTCGGCTATGAATCGGTGCTTGTCGAACAGGATCACCCCGACATGTTCGAGCCGCATGCCGGCATCGACGAAAGCGGGAAGGGCGACTACTTCGGCCCCCTCGTCATCGCCGCCTGCTACACCGATGCCGAGATCGCCCGACAGTTACTGCAGTTGAAGGTCGCGGACTCGAAGACAATCAAGAGCGCACACCGCATGGCGGATCTGGCCGGCAAGATCCGCACCGTTACGGCTGGACGCTTCAGCGTCATCGCCATCGGGCCGGACGCCTATAACCGGCTCTACGAGAAGTTCGGCAACCTCAACCGCCTGCTGGCCTGGGGGCATGCCAAGGCCCTCGAGAACCTGCTCGAACTCGAGCCCTCCTGCCCGCGCGCCATCTCCGACCAGTTCGGCCGCAAGGAGACCGTCCTGCGGGCTCTGCAGGAGCGTGGGCGCAGCATCCGCCTCGAACAGCACCCCAAGGCCGAGGCCGACATCGCGGTGGCGGCCGCCTCCATCCTGGCGCGGGCCGAGTTCGTGCGCCGCCTCGAGGCGCTGGCGCAGCAGATCGGCGTCGACCTCCCCAAGGGGGCTGGACCTGCAGTGACCGCGGCAGCCACGCTCCTGGCCCGCCGTGACCCGGCCCTACTGGGGACGGTTGCCAAACTGCATTTCCGTACCACCGCCGCCGTCCGTGCGCAGGCCGCCGGCGAAAGCGCGGTGGCGACCACCGGGCCGGCTTGAACGTACGCTGTCGTGAGACGACGTTAGCAGCGACGAGCCGCTTGCAGCCATCCCCGCTCCGAAGGATCCCGGCCGCATGAACTCACACACGCCGGCGGAACAGCCCCGCATCTCAGCCGCCAACCGCCGCTATATCGACTACGAAATCCGGCTCCACGCCATCTGCGACCGCATTCACGAGACCGAACGGCTCGAGATGGCGCTCGAAGAGATTCAGCCGGGATTGCTGAGCATGTTCGACGTCGAGCGCTTCACGCTCTTCGAGCGCAGCACCGACGGCCGGGCCTTGGTCGCCCGCTTCTGCACGGTGCCCGACGCCGAACCGCATCGCCTTCCCCTCGGACTGACGTCGATCCCGGGCTATGTCGCCATGAGCCAGCAGGCCGCCATCCTCGACGACGTATACGATCCCGAGCAACTGCTGGCCATCCACGAACACCTGAGCTTTGACTATGAGCGAGACCAGACCGCTGGACTCTTCACCCGCTCCCTCATGGCGGTGCCGATCACCAGCAACGACAGCGTCCTGGGTGTCCTCGAACTCGCGAACAAACTGACGGGGGCCTTCTCCAGCCAGGACACCCAGTTGGCCCAGCAGTTGGCCGCGGTTCTGGCGCAGCGACTGGCGATGGACCGGGAATCCACGGTCGGGCCTTTCCAGGTGCTCATTGACCAGGGCATAGTCACCGCGGGGCAGTTGGACGATGCGCACCGTAAGGCTCTGTCTCAGAAGCACTCAACGGGCTTCATCCTGCGCCGCGACTATGGGCTTACCGACGAGCAGATCGCGGTGGCTCTGGAGCAATTCTACTCCGTTGCCTACATGGCCTACGACCCGACCGTCATCCTGCCCGAAGCGCTGATGGCCGTGCTCAACCGCCCCTTCCTGGTCCGCAACCGCTGGGTGCCCGTGGCCGGCGACCGCGAACGGGCCGTAATCCTCATCGACGACCCCACCGACAACGCCCGACTCCTCGACATTCAGCGCATCCTGGGCGCCCGGCAGTATGACTACATGGTCGGACTCGAGGAGGACATCCTTACCTTCCTCGGCGTCAAGCCCTTCGAGGAACAAGCCCAGCCCGAGGTCGTCATCCAGGAGATCGTGCCTCCGGAAACGCAGCTTGGCGAATTGATCAACCAGCTCGATCTCGAGACCCTCCAACTCGTGGAAGGCGAGGAGAACCGCAACGAGGATGAACTCACCGCCCAGACGGACGCGACGGTCATCCAGTTGGTCAACAAGCTCATCGCCGATGCCGTTGAGATGAAGGCCTCGGATATCCATGTCGAGCCCTGCAAGGGCGAGGCGCCCGGCATCGTCCGCATGCGCGTCGACGGTCTCTGCCACGAGGTACTCCAGATCCCCGCCAAGCACGTGCGTTACGTCGTCTCCCGCGTCAAGATCATGTCGAAGGTCGACATCTCCGAGACGCGGCTGCCCCAGGACGGCAAGATCACCTGTCGCCTGCGCGGTCACCCCCTCGAGTTACGCGTGGCAACCCTGCCGACCGTCAACGGCGAGAGCGTGATCATGCGCGTGCTGACCGCCGGCGACCCCCTGCCCTTTGACCAGCTCAACCTGCGCCCGCGCAATGCGGAGGCCCTGCTGCAGATGGTCGAGAACCCCCACGGCATCCTCCTCGTGGTGGGGCCCACCGGGTCCGGCAAGACCACCACCCTGCACGCCCTGCTGGCCAAGATCAACACGCCCGAACGCAAGATTCTCACGGCTGAGGACCCCGTCGAGATCACGCAGCAGGGGCTGCAGCAGCTCCAGATCCGCTCCACCATCGGCTTGAGCTTCGCCCGTGCCCTGCGCGCGTTTCTGCGCTGTGATCCCGATGTCATTCTGATCGGCGAAATGCGCGACCTCGAGACCGCTCACAGCGGCATCGAGGCCTCCCTCACCGGGCACTTGGTCTTCTCCACCCTGCACACCAACTCCGCACCCGAGACCGTAACCCGACTGCTCGACATGGGCCTCGACCCGCTGAACTTCGCCGATGCCATGATCGGCATCGTCGCCCAACGGCTGGTGCGAACCCTCTGCAAGAACTGCAAGGAGGCCTACGCCCCCGAGAAAGTAGAGATCGACCGCCTGGTCGGCCTCTACGGCGTCGCCGCCTTCCCCGAACTGGGCCTCGACCTAACCCAGGTGAAGCTCTGCCGGGCCAAGGGTTGCGAGAAGTGCGGCGGCACCGGCTACCGCGGCCGTACCGGCGTTCACGAGGTGCTCATGGGAACCCGCGAGATGAAGAATCTCGTGGTCACCCGGCCGGGGCCGGATGTGGTGCGCATGCTAGCCACCGAACAGGGCATGCGCTCGCTGCTGCAGGATGGCATCGCCAAGATCTTCATGGGCCAGACAGACCTTGACCAGGTGCGCCGGATCATCGTCGCCTGAGGGGTCAACGGCCCTGCGGATCGACGCGGATGGGGCTTGACCAGGCCGACTCACGGTCACGTTGGACCACGCGGACGTAGTAGCACGCCGGCCCGCTGCCGTCGTAGGCGGTGTCTTCCCACTCCAGACCAACCTCGTGCTCACCGTGGCAGGGTTGGGTCAGAACCACCCGCCCATTGCGCACGACGCGTAGGTGATCGATGCCGGTCGTGCCCCGACAGCGCAGCGTCAGTTGGGGCCTTTCGCGCGGCGTTAGGGCTAACTGCTGCCCCATCAGGGCGCCGTTGAGGCGCACGTCGAGGACAATCGGCGGCCCGCTCGTGGCGTAGCAGCGCCGAGCGAACAGCGCGTCGAAAACCGCCTCGCGGGTCAGTTCCGTCGCCAGCACCACCGCCCGGCCACTGCCGCAGAAGTGGTACTGATGCGGGTGCTTGCTGATGGGGCCCTGCGCATCGCCGGGATGCCCATCATGGCCATCCGCGCCGGCAACCAGCCCAAAGTGGTAGCCCCGCTGCACCGCGGCCCGTACGTCGAGCCCTGGGAAGCGGTCCGATACCCCGCGCGGAAAATCGCCATAGTACTCACTGGACCCCCACACGGAGTAGACCTCGATGAGCCGGTCGAAACGCTCGTCGAAGATCCCCAGGTTGCAGGGATGCGACGTGCTCGAAGGGTGATGCGGCACCGTCAGGAACGGCACCCCGCCGCGTTGCAGCGTCGCCCATAGCTCCGCAGGGCTGACGCTGCGCGCGGCGTCAGCCACTGGCCCGCCGCCATCGCGATTGGAGTTGACCACCGTTCCGCCGGGGCCGCGGAAGTAGACGTTGCGGTGACCGTACATCACGCTGGTGAACTCGAAGGCCGGCAGACAGACGAACTGCCCGGGCTGCTGGTACTCATCGGCCAGCGCCAGGAACTCCGCCACCCGCGCCGGGTCGACCTGCCATTCATGATCGGTAAGCGCGTAGAAGTCGAGACCGCCGGCAGCGCGCGCATACTCATAGTTCTCGCGCCGGGTGCCGAGGCCGCAACCCCGGTCCAGACACTCCTCGCGGACCTGCCCCGAATGGGTGTGGATATCCCCAAAATACAAGCGCCAGTCGCCCACCGTGGGTGGGCCGTCCAGCAGCCGCGTCAGCCGGTAGATGTCCGACTGCATCACCACGCCAGGGCTGTGCTCGAGTTGCACCCAGCGGGCGCTGGGCACCGACACCAGGGGCTCAACACGTAACCGCGCCGGATGCCCCGGCTCCAGCCACGTCGTCGGCACCGCCAGCAAGGCCGGGCCAAAGGCTGCCAGACTCTCCTGCGTCAAGACCGAACTCAGACAAAGACTGCCGAAGGGTTCCGCCGCCTCTACCCGGTTCGCCGAGAATGCCAACCAGCACTCCCCGGAACGCCAGACCTGACCATGGTTGACCATGCGAATCGCCACGGCCGGCCGGTCATTCACATACACCTGCCACGCCCCGCTCGGTTGCGGCAATGCCGCGCCGTTGCCAAAGCCCAACGCCAGCACAAACGCCACGCGCGGGCACGACGTGGCCGGCACCCTCTGCGTCTGCCAGGTCATCCCTTTGGCTGCCGACAGTCGTAACAGCCACTCGCCGGGCGTGTGCCGCTCCATGTAGCCGGATATGCGCGGACCGCCCGCCACGCCGTCACCCGCGTCAAGCATGCCCGCAAAGCCGTCGACAGGCTCGATGCCGTAGCGACTGCGCAACCAGGCCCGCACCTCGGCATCCGTGCGCCGCAGACCCGTGCGACCCTCGCCACTGTAGGCATGCACCAGCGCCTCATGGTCCGGCATGGAGAACCCCTTTCGACCAACCACACTGTTCACCGATATCCATCCGCTGAGCGCCAGACACAGCCAGGAACTGTGGTACATTAGCACCGGTCATAGCCCGCGACGCCGTTGGCGAGAGAGCACAGCCGCAGCGGCGCAGCATTTGTTTCTGCAAAGCACGAACGAGCACCAAGGGGATGCACATGCGCACCTGGGTCAAGGTCGGTCTGTTCGGCTGTCTCGGGGGTCTGCTCGCGGGGAGCCCGAAGGCGGCGGACACGGAGTGGCCCGGCTTCCGCGGCCCCAACCACGATGGGAAGTCCCCCGATACGGGACTGCTCAAAGAGTGGCCGGCGGGCGGACCGGCACTGCTGTGGAAGGCCGAGGGCATCGGCAGCGGTTTCTCCAGTGCCGCCATCAGCGGCGGCAAGATCTATGTGACCGGCGATGTCGACGGAGCCATGGTCATCTCCGCCCTTGATCTCGACGGCAAGCCACAGTGGCAGGCCAAACACGGGCCGGCCTGGGGAGGCGGTCCCACCGGTGCGCGCAACACCGTCACCCTCGACGCCGGCAACCTCTATCTGCTCTCGGGCACCGGCGCCCTCGGTTGCTTCGACGCGGCGACCGGCCAGCCGAAATGGACCCGCGACGCGAAGGAGTTCGGCGGCAGCCCGGGCGGTTGGGGCTACGCCGAGTCGGTCCTGGTCGACGGCGACCTGGCGGTGTTCAAGCCCGGCGGCCCGACCTGTATCGTCGCCCTCGACAAGACCACCGGCAAGGACGTCTGGCGCTCACAGGGCTACAGCGCCGGCCCCGAGTACACCTCCTGCCTGCCCTTCACCTTCGAACAGGTCCCGATGATCGTGACCGGTACCCAAGCCGGACTGGTCTGCGTGCGCGCCAAAGACGGCCAGATGCTCTGGTCCGATCCCTTCTGCGCGGGTAACGTTGCCAACTGCCCGACCCCCGCCTTCAGCGATGGCTTCATCTTCTGGTCCAATGGCTACGGGAAGGGCGGCATCTGCATGAAGCTGGAACCCGGCGGCACGGCCAAGGAGGCCTGGCGCACCAGCGAACTGATCTGCCACCATGGCGGCTACGTCATCGAGGGCGGCTTCATCTACGGCAACCACGAGGGCGGCTGGACCTGTCTGGACCTGCGCACGGGCGTCAAGAAGTGGTTCGATAAGGGCGTCGGCAAGGGCTCGCTCTGCTGGGCCGACGGTATGCTTTACCTCTTCAGCGAGAACGGCGGCGAAGCCGCCCTCGCCACGTGCAGCCCGGAAGGCATGTTGATCAAAGGCCGCGTGAAGGTCGAAGGCAAGGGGCCGAGCTGGGCCCACCCCGTCGTCAGCGGCGGACGGCTCTATCTGCGCTACGATACCACCCTCTACTGCTTCAACGTCAAACCCTAGGAACTATGAACCACCAGGCGATCATCTTTGGTGCCGGGAACATCGGGCGTGGCTTCGTTGGACAACTGTTCAGCGAGTCGGGCTATGCCGTCACCTTTATCGATGTCGATCAGGAGCTGGTCGATGCCCTGAACCGGCAGGGTTCGTACCACCTGCAGGCGGTCTTCAACGATGACATCCAGGACTGCCGCGTCGGCCCCGTGCGGGCCATCCACGGCCGCGATACGGCAGCCGTCGCGGCCGCCGTGGCCGAAGCTTCCCTGGGCGCTACCGCGGTCGGCGCTGGCGCCCTGAAGCACATCGCGCCAGCCCTCGCCCGCGGCCTCGAACGCCGCGCTGCCAGCGCGGCGCCAGAGCTGAACCTGATCATCTGCGAGAACCTCAAGGGCGCCGCGGCCGTCTGCCGTGATCTCATTGCCAGTGCCATGAACCCGGCCGGCCGGGACTACCTGGCCGCGCGCGTGGGCCTGGTCGACACCGTCATCGGCCGCATGGTCCCGATGCCGACACCGGAAATGCGTGCCCGCGATGTCAGCTTCATCCGGGTGGAACCCTACAAGGAATTGCCCGTCGATCGCAGCGGTTTCCGCGGCGAGATCCCGGTGATCGCCGCCATGTCGCCCGAAGGGAACTTCCCCCTCTTCACGGCCCGTAAGCTGTACATCCACAACTGCGGCCATGCCCTGCTCGCCTACGCCGGTTACCGGCGTCGCTATGAGTATGGCTACGAAGCCCTGGAAGACCCCGAGGTCCGGCGCCTGATCGAAGGCGGGATCGCCGAAAGTATTGCCGGCATCGTCCACCGTTTTGCCTGCCGGCGAGAGTGGCTTGAAGACCACGCCCGTGATCTCCTGCGGCGCTTCGCCAATCGCCTCCTCGCCGATACCATCTTCCGCCTCGGCCGTGATCCCATCCGCAAACTCCAGCCCGCCGACCGCCTGGTCGGGGCCGCCAATTTGGCCCTAGCCACCGGCCAGGTCCCCACGCACCTGGCCTGGGGCATCGCCGCCGCCCTCTGCTTCGACCCGGCCGACGACCCTGCCGCGGTCGAGGTGCAGACCCTCCTCCGCGAAAAGGGCCTCGACGCCGGCCTCCGCCAACTGACCGGCATCGATCCTGCCACCGATCTCGGGCGAGCCGTCGTCGCGGCCTACCAGACCCTCAAGGCAGAACCGCGTGCCGTCTGCCCACGCTGACACTCGGGAGGACGTTCGCCATGGGCAGGAAACCCGCCCGCCGCAAGGCACCGCCGCCACCGCCACCGCCGGCCCTTCCTGCCGGCTGGCGCCTGCTCCCGCCCGCCGCCGCCAGCTCCGCCCATCAGACGGAGGCCGACGCGCTCGAAACCGTCGTGGCAGCGCTGGAGGCCATGCGCGCCGGGTTCGTCGCCGAGCACGGCCGTGAACCGACCGAGGCAGAGGTCGTCGAACTCGTCTCTCTTGGCCTGGCTGACGGCCTTGACGACGACAGCATCGATGACCTGTTGCTGGAGGATGGGGAGGACGGGGACGACGAACCCGCGCGCTGAGCGGATCGCCGGCCCGAACGGCAGTTCGCATGCGCCGCCACCGCGCACCGCGGGCCAGCGACCCCGAAGCTGGTCTACGTGACCGCGACCGCCTTATTCAGCGTAGATCTGCATCTCGTAGATCGACCACCACATGTTCTCGTGCTCGCCGGTCTGAATGATCTTCACGTAGCGACCGGCAGTGGGCAGGACAGGGATTACCGTCAGCACCTTGGCTTCCTCGCCACCGATGCCGATGGGCCCCCGCCAGCTCTGGCCATCGTCGGAGATCATGACTCTGTACCCGCGCGGGTAGTCGCCCCCCGATTGCGCGGCGTCAAGCACGATACGGCGTAGCGTCTTGGTCTGGCCGAGGTCGACCATGAACCAGTCATCAGGCTTCTGTCCTCGGCCGGTTCCCCAGCGAGTCTTGATATCCCCATCGATGGCCAAGGCGGCGGCGTCACTGCCCGGCGCGGCACTGACCTTCCACTGCGAACGGTCGAGCTTGAGTTTCTCCTGGTCGAGGTGCTCCGGCCGGCCATTCACCTGTAGTTCGGCGATGGACCAGTAGAGCCCGCCCTTACCGGTCTGCTCGATGCGGATGTAGCGGCCGGCAGTGGGCGGAAGCTTGAGGGTCATAACCTTGGTCTCACCCTTGCCCTCGCGGACGGGATTTCCCCACTGCGTCCGGTCCGGCGAGATGAAGAGACGGTACTCAACCGGGAAGTCGCTACCGGTGTCACCGGCATCGAGGAGGATCTCGCTGATCTCGGTCTCGTAACCAAGGTCGATCTCGAACCACTCGTCGCCCTGCTGCCCCCGACCGGAGGTCCAACGCGTGGCGCGCGTGCCATCGATGGCGTTGGCCAACCCCTCGCCACCACTCGAATGGGAGGCGGAGAGCTTCATGGCAGCCCCGTCGAGGCCCCGCATAATCTTCACCGCCGACAGCAGCGCTTCGGCCTGCAGGGTCTCCTGGCCGAGATACTCCTTGGCCAACGCCAACGCATCGGGATGGACGATGTCGCCAAGCCCGGTGAGTAGGGAGCGCCGCTCCTGATCACCCTTAACCATGCCAAAGGCGTCCCGATAGAGCTGCAAGGTCTCCTTCATGGGGCGCTGGCTGGGCAGGGCGAGTTGGCGGGCATAGCCGCGCAGCGCCAGGACGCGGTGCGCTTCGTTGTCGGCCTCAAGCCCCACCTGGCGAAGACGATCCATGGGCGCGGCGTCTGGCCAGTCGGCGAGGGCCTTGATGGCCGCCTTGCGGACATCGGCATCAGCGTGACCCAGAGCCGCGTAGAGGGCCTCGAGACCGCTGTCTCGCCCGAGCTTACCGAGGACGTCGATACAGGAACAACGGGCCGGCAACGGGATGTCGCCGGCCAGTCCAGCCAGCACGGCCCGCGGCCCGCTGTCGAGATCAGTGCTGCGGCGCGAGACGTTGACCACAATGCCTTCAAGCTTCGTCAGTGACGACGCGGCCGTCGTCTGCGTCAGCAGTTCCACCAGAGCCGGCAGGTGCTCCGTGGTGGTGAGTTGGGCCAGGGACTCGAGGGACTGGCTGGCAACCTGGCGCTCGGCCGAGCGGGCGGTGCCCAGCAGGGCCGGCACGGCACCCAGCGCTTTACGCGCGCCCAGCGCCCGGATGATCTCGCACTGCTCGGGAACCGCGGCGGCGGCAAGGGCGGCTTCGAGAACGCGGTCCGCGCCGTCGTCGCGAAGACGGTCCAGGCTGTCGCGGGCCCCGGCCTGGAGCTCACTCTTCGGAGCCGCACTCGCGGCGGTCCGGGCCAGCAGCAGCGCCGTGCTCTGGTCGCCCAGCACGGCCAAAGCCGCGACGGCACGAAGCTGGACAGTGGCGTCGGCGGAACCGGCCGCGGTAACTACCGCCGGCAATGCGGCACGATCCCCCCGAGCCGCAAGGGCGTCGAGCACCAAGGGCTGAACGGCCGGCGGCATGGCCGGCAAGGCCGTCGCAACGCTGGCCGCCACCGCCTCCCCGGGCAGGCCTGGCAGCAGGGCCGCGGCGGCCACCGACAGCGCCGAACGCTCCTGACGCAGTACGGCCAGGATGTCCGGCAGCGCCGCGGCACCACGCAGTCTCATCAAGCCGGCAAAGCCGGCGGCGCGCTGGTATACGGCCGGCGCCGCCTCCTGGACCTTCGCGAACACCGTGGCCGCCGCGGCGCGGCAAGCTGCCTGGTCCGGGCCGACCGTCGCCGCCAGCCGCTCGCCAGCCTCGAGGAGGGCGTCCGTAACGGCCGCCGCCGTGGCGGCTTGCGCCAGAACGGCCAGGAGCGCATTGGCACTCGCGGGCGTACCGATCCGGCCCAGCGCTCCTGCGGCCGTCGTGGCGACCGGAAGCGCAGGGCTCCGCAAGTACCCGCTCAGCGGCTCCAGCGCCGCCGCACAGCGCCGCACCCCGAGGGTGTTGATGATGCCCAGCAGAGCCGCGTCCCGAGCCCCGCCAAGGGCCGCGAGCAGGGCCTGATCCGCCTCCGGACCGGGGATACGCTCAAGCGCGTACCTGGCAATCTGCCCGGAATCGGCGTCGCTGAGCAGGGCCGCGAGAGCCGGGACCGCGGTCGCCGTGCCGATCAACGAAAGCTGCCGACAGGCGAACTGGCGGCAATCCACCGTGGCGTCGGGCCGGGCGATCACGGCGACCAGGCGTTTCTCGAGTGCGAAACGCAACACACTGCGTTCGGGCAACTGCGCCTCGACCGTGAGGTCCGCAATGCGCTTGGCATCGCTGTCGTCCACGCCGGTGCGGTAGGCGGCGAAATCCGCAAAGGTCGCGTCAAGACCAATAGTCTCCCCTGCCCGGCGGGACTCGTCGAGATACTCCGCTGTCAGTTGCGCACTCGGGGTCGCGTCGGCCTTCAGGTCGCCGAGGGCGTACTGGATGCCGTCGAGATAGCACTGCAGAATCGGGCGCGTCCAGAAAATTGCGTGCTGGTGCCCCAGGGAGAAGTAGAAGACACGGCCCTTGCCGAACTCGCGGATCCAGGCCACGGCGAAATCGTCATCCTGACGGCGGATGGCCTCGCCCTTGGCCATGTTGGTCTGCGTCGTATCCAGGCTGAGCAGGACGCGCAGGGCCGCACGGGAATAGGGCTCACGGAACTGGTAGATCTCGTCGTTCACCGCGAAACTGCTGCCTTTGAAGGCCTTCAGCAGCGGGTGGCCGGGGTCGTCAAGCTTGACGGTGACGGTCTCACTCCAGGGATGCCCCGAGAAGTACCCGCCCATCATCTCGCCATACTCGGGCCAGTCGTAGAAGCAGTCCGTAGCCGCGTGGATGCCGACAATGCCCTTGCCGTTACGGACGAAATCGAGCAAACCGCTGCGCAGGCGTTGCTCCTGGGCCTCGAGAGTCTGGCGTTCCGCGGGGGTGCGTTTGTCGAGATCGATGGCGACCAGCGGGATCTTCATGGTCGTATTATCCATGACCACGGTATCGAAACCTGCCAGGGAATCAGGCTCAAAGGTGCGCGGATCGTCCGACACGACCACGGTGAAGGCGCCGCTCTTCTCCCCCATCAGTTCGAGCGCTTTGGCGCCGTAGGGAACACTGCTATGGACGAAACCAGTGCACTGGGTCATCACCAGCAACCGCCGCGGTGCCCCGGGGGCAACGCTAGGCTTGTCCGGCAGGGCGGCGCGGATACGCTCGACCTCCTCGGCCGTCGGCACCTGCTGATCCTGAGCAACCAGAGGGCCGCCGAGGAGCGCCACGAGAGCGAAAACGTTGGCAAAGCGCGTCGTCTTGGGGGTCATTCGCATTCGTCCCTTCGCTACAGGTTGTCCTCACACGACCCAGGGGGCGCGCATGGGCCGGGCAAGAAAGCGGTCCGCGGAAGCGTCGTCAACAAAGCGCTCCCGAACCGGATCCCAGGCCAGTGGGCGCTTGAGGCGGTAAGCCAGATTGCCAAGATGGCATACCGAAACACTGCGATGGCCGACCAGCGCCGGGCAGATAGTCTCTCGCCGAGTGCGAATGCACTCCAGCCAGTTACCGACATGATCCTGGCTCTCGTAAAGCCGCACGTCGTGGGGGCCCCAGGTGGTACGCAGAAGCGACTCGGGCTTGGCTACCAGAACACCGCGGTCGACCCCTATACGACCCTCGGTGCCGTGGATTTCGACCCCAGCCTCGGCAGACGCGCCGCCGTGAAATACCCGTGTACCGTTAGCGTAGCGGTAGGTGAGGAGCTTCTCGGGACTGCCCTCGGGCGGCAGGATCTCGAGGGGCCCTGAGTCGTCCATCCCGAGAGCCCACTGGGCAATGTCGAAGTGGTGCGCCCCCCAATCCGTCATACCGCCGCCGCAGAAGTCCCAGTACGAGCGCCACTGCGGCCACGTGTCGTAGTTGTCGAGGGGGCACAGCACGTGGTGGTAAGCGCGCACCGGGGCCGGCCCGAGCCAGAGGTCCCAGTCCAGCGTCGCCGGCGTCGGTTCGGCAGGCAGGTAACACAGCTCCGGCGGGCCGCCGACATTGACGTGGATCTTGTCGATGCGGCCCAGGCGGCCGTTACGGACCAACTCGCAGGCAAAGCGGAATTTGTGGTCGGAACGCTGCTGGCTGCCAGTCTGGAAAACGCGCTGGTAGCGCTGAGCTGCTGTGACCACGGCCCGCCCTTCCTGGATCGTCAGCGCCAGCGGCTTCTCGCAGTAGACATCCTTGCCGGCCTGCATGGCGGCGATCGACATGAGCGCATGCCAGTGCGTGGGCGTCGCGATCAGCACCGCATCGAGGTCAGGACGAGCCAGAAGCTCGCGGAAGTCGCGGTAGACGGCGCAGGCGCTGTAGCCCGGCTGCCCAGCCCGCGCGGCGTAGGCATCGTCGACGCGTTTGCGACAGACCTCCAGACGGAGGCTCTCGACGTCACACAGAGCCACGACCTGGACCTCCGCGCGACCGAGCAGATTGCCGAGGTGCCCCGAACACATCTTGCCCATGCCGATGATGCCGAGCGCGATCCGCTCCGAAGGCGGCGGCAAACCGTCAGCACCAAAGATGCGGGAGGGGAGGATGAGGGGCGCGGCCACAGCGCCGGTCGCCGCCGTGAAAGCCCCGCGGAGGAAACCGCGGCGTGTCGTTGCCATCATAGACAATACCCAAGGTCCAATCTTGCTGCGACGCGACTCCTGCTCCCCCTGGCGGACGGCCAAACCCGGCCTACGCCAAATCGCATTAGATTACCCGCGTCCGCGATGAATGCAATCCCGTGCCGACGCGATGGCGTCCGCAAAGGAGTCCCACCATGGCCGAGCCGATGAGACCGCGACGGCTGAAGACGACGGCGCTGGCGACAGGCCGGTTCCTCCGACTGGACGAACTCGAGTACGTGGACGGGAGCGGCAGGCAGCGACGTTGGGAGTCGGCAGGCCGGCAGGGCGACGCCTGGGCTGTACTGGCGATCCCGACCCTGCAGCCCTCTGGACGGCTGTTACTGATCAGGCAGTACCGGCCACCCATGGACGGCTTCGTGCTGGAGTTCCCCGCCGGACTGGTGGACCCAGGCGAGACCCCCGAGCAGGCCGCCGTCCGCGAACTCCTGGAGGAAACGGGCTACCACGGCCACGTCTCCTGGCTAGGCCCGCAGACCTGCAGTTCGCCGGGGATGACCTCCGAACGAGTGCAGTTGGTGCTGATGAACATCGACGAAACACTGCCAGCAAACCACGCCCCGGCGGCCAGCCCTGAAGAAGAGATCGAAGTGTGCCTAGTGCCGCGAGCTGAACTCACAGACTTCCTGCGCCGCGAACAGGAAGCCGGAGTCCACCTCGACAGTCGGACCCTCGCCTATGCACTGGGCTGTGGGGCGGCCTGGCAGACGTCAGGGGGTGGTGGGCGGTGAGGGCACCATTGCCGCCATCCTGCCGTGCCTGAAAACCTGCCTGTTCCACCTGTTTCAGCTACGAAAGTACCGGATTTGGCTGATTCCAGGCACAGGAAAGAGACTCCGAAAAACGGCCTAAAATGCCACCTTCAGGTCGCCAAACGGCACCAAATGGCACCAAGATTCAGGCTGCCGTTTCCCCTGTTTCTGTAGCCCCTTCTTCCCGGTCCATCGCATCCCATTTACCTTACCCATCAGCATCTTACGTTCAGCATAGACGAACGACGATTCAGCGCGCGTGAGCCATGTCTTGATGTGCGTTCGTGTCATAACTGCGGCCATCGCTGCGAGTGTCAGCATCTGTTCCGGGCCTTTCCGTGCGGTCTTCATATCCCGCCAAGACCGACCACTCACACACCCCCCCCCCCGGGAAGCACTTCGACCACCTCTCGTCACCTTGGTAGCGTGCCTGGAGGGCATCAGACACCAGGCGTCTTCTGCTTCTGGAGATAGAGATCAAGCCCCTCTTCCATGGACTGCCGGACGCGCACGCCGACCCGTTTCACCCCGAAGGTGGCGGCGGCCGCGCGGATGAGGTCGTCCTTCTGAATGCTGAGGTGCTCCTTCAGGAGTTCGTGCATGACGTTGGCAACCTCTTGGGGACTGATGTGCTCAGCCTCTCGGGCAGAATCATCGCGCGGGTCAGGCACACGGAAGCCCTCGTGCTTGGCCGGGTCCTGGTCTGCACGCCAGAGGAAGACCCGGTCAGCGGCTTCGCCAGTCCTGACCGTCCCGCTCGGGATGAGACCCGCGACACGCTCACTCACCCGTGGCGACATGCGGGCCATCCCCCAGCACGTTGCCACTCGCCGGGCCAGTAAGTCGGCATGGATGGGGGCCTCGACGTCCATCACCTGCCGGATGATGGAAGCGATGGCGATGTCGCTCCGTGCAGCGTAGAACTCATCCGGACTGCGGGGCTTTGGTGCCGGGGGAGTACTCCGGTAGAGGCGCTGCCCCGGTAAGTCGGGGATGCCGTCGTTGTTCTCGTCGACAATCACTTCCTTCGGGAGCGGCGTCAGCCCCGCAACAAGAGCCGGAGCAGGCTCCGCGCCGCCGGCGGGCGCATCGACAAAGCGGGCGTTCCCTCCTGGCACCCTCGACTGGCTGTCCGGCAATGTGAACTCCTGGCGCGCGCGCGCCAGTTCGCCGTGCAATCGTTCGGCCTCCTTGGCCGGGCTGAGCCACCAGTCTGTGGACCAGACGCGTGTCATGCGCCAACCCAGACTGGTGAGCACGGCATGGCGCAACCGGTCGCGGTCCCGT
>CAILUI010000138.1 GCA_903837355.1 uncultured Victivallales bacterium | reverse complement strand
TGCCCGCGACGAGCGCCGGCGCAACGCCGTGCCCCCCTATGCTCCATAGCGCGACCGCAAGGGGGCCTCGGGGGTGCCCAATGGCGATCGCAGACCCAGCCGTCGGCGCCCTCGCCGGTTTCTTAGAACCGCCCTGCGCCAAGCGTCAGCAAGCTTGACATCTGCCCGCCCTCGGCATACAGTTGCCAGGGAAGCAGCCTGGACCGACTGGAGGTGACCCGCGATGGGCAATCCCTACCTTGATGCCTTTATGGCCGAAGCCGGTAGCACCGGCCTGACCTTCGATGACGTCTCGCTCGTGACCCAGTACGCGGACTTCATGCCCGCCGAAACGGACGTCACCACACGCTTCTCTCGCCGCATCACCCTCAATACGCCCTTCGTCAGCGCCGCCATGGACACGGTCACCGAGAGCTGCCTGGCCATCGCCATCGCCAAACTCGGCGGCATCGGCGTTATTCACAAGAACCTCAGCCCCCAGGAACAGGCCGACGAAGTCGCTACCGTCAAACACTACCTCAATGGCCTCATCGCCTCACCCGTGGTCTTCTACAGCGATATGACGGTGGCCGATGTCCTCGCCGCCAAAGCGGCCCGCAAGTACACCTTCAGCGGCTTCCCGATCCTCGACCGCGTCGATCGCCTCGTCGGTATCCTCACTGCCCGCGATATGAAGTTCCTCACCGACTACAACGTCCCCGTTGAGTCGGTCATGACCCGGAACCCAATCGTGGTCGAACCCGGCACCTCCATGACCGAGGCCTTCCAGATTATGATGGAACGCAAGGTCGGCAAACTGCCCATCGTCGATACCTCGCGACGCCTGCTCGGGTTGTTTAGCTTCAATGACCTCCGTAGCCTCATCGACAATATGGAGCCGGAGTTCAACCGCGATGCCCAACACCGCCTCCGCGTTGCCGCCGCCATCGGACCCAACGACGAAGCCCGCATCGAAGCCCTCGTCCGCGCCGACGTCGATGCCCTCGTCGTCGATACCGCCCATGGGCACTCCAAAAGCGTCATCGAAACGGTCAAGATGCTCAAACAGCGCTACCCCGCCGTCGACGTCGTTGCCGGTAACGTCGGCACCGCCGAGGGCGCCGCGGATCTGGTCCGGGCCGGCGCCGATGCCGTCAAGGTCGGTATCGGCCCCGGATCCATCTGCACCACCCGCGTCGTCGCCGGCGTCGGAATCCCCCAACTCAGCGCCGTCTACCAGGCCGCTAAAGCCGTCGCCGGCGACGTCCCGATCATCGCCGACGGCGGCGTCTCGTACTCCGGCGACGCCGCCAAAGCGGTCGCCGTCGGCGCCTCCTGCGTCATGATGGGTTCCGCCCTCGCTGGTACCGAGGAGTGCCCCGGTGAACGCATCCTCCATCAGGGCCGTACCTATGTCGTCTACCGCGGCATGGGCAGCCTCGATGCCATGAAGGCCGGCCGCGGCAGTCGCGAACGCTATAGCCAGGGCGACGTCGAGAACCATGAGAACCTCGTCCCCCAAGGCATCGAGGGCATGATCCCCTACCGTGGCCCCCTCGCCGCCGTCCTACACCAGTTCATCGGCGGCCTGCGCTTCGCTCTGGGCTACTGCGGTGCCCGCTCCATCCCCGAACTCCAGGCCAAGGCCAAAATGGTCCGCGTTACCGCCGCCGGCCGCCACGAAGCCCACCCCCACGACGTGACCGTGATCAAGGACGCCCCCAACTACCGGGCAACCTGAGGCCGGCCCCCAGCCCGCTTACAACCACTCGCCAGCCAAGGACGTGCAGCCATGGGAGCCCTCCTCCTCATACTGGCGGTCGCCGCCGGCGCCGTCCTCGTCACCTGCCTCTTCCTCCTCAGCCTCTTCTTCAACCTCTGGATCAATGCCAAAGCGGCCGGAGTCCCCCTCTCCATCCCCCGTATGGCCATGATGCGCCTCCGCCGCGTTGAACCCGCCCGCATCCTCGACGCCGCCATCCGACTCTGGAAGTCCGGCGCCACCACGGCCCTCGACGACCTCGAAGCCCATGTCCTCGCCGGCGGCCACCTCGAGGCCGTCGTCGATGCCCTCATCGCCGCCCAGAAAGCCGGACTCCCTGTCGATTTCCGCACCGTCGCCGCTATCGACCTCGCCGGCCGTGATGTCGTCGACGCCGTCCAGTCCCGCGTCAATCCCAAGGTCGTTACCGTGCCGCCCGCCGGCGCCGGACTCAGCGGTATCTCCGGCGTCGCCCGCGATGGCATCCGCCTCGAGGCGCGCGCCCTCGTGACCGTCCGCACCCGCCTCGAGCGCCTGGTCGGCGGCGCCGGCGAAGACACCATCGTCGCCCGCGTCGGCGAGGGTATCGTCGCCGCTATCGGCCGCGCCCCCAGCCATCGCGAAATCCTCGAGAAACCGGACCTCATCTCCGCCCACCTGCTCGAGAAGGGCCTCGATAGCGGTACCTGCTACGAAATCCTCTCCGTCGATATCGCCGACGTCGATGTCGTCGATAACGTCGCCGCACGCCTTAAGTCCAGCCAGGCCGACGCCGATACCCGCATCGCGCAGGCCCACGCGGAAATCCGCCGCGCCGCCGCCGTCGCCACCCAGCAGGAGATGAGCGCCCGTACCGTCGAGAGCCGCGGCCGCGTCATCGTCGCCCGCTCCACCGTGCCCCTCGCTATCGCCAGCGCTCTCGATGAGGCCAACCTCGGCTCGCCCCGCCCTTTCACCCCCGTGCACAACCAACGCCTGCGCTGGCGACTCGGCCGCTGACCCGCCTCACCAGCACCAAAAAGAAGGCAGAGTGACAATCTGGATTTGCGTCTCGCATAAACC
Organism: uncultured Victivallales bacterium; assembly: GCA_903837355.1. GTDB lineage: Bacteria > Verrucomicrobiota > Lentisphaeria > Oligosphaerales > JAFGRS01 > CAILUI01. The sequence goes on along the minus strand of CAILUI010000138.1, from coordinate 71,283 downwards.
GGTGGTATCCTGTGCTCGGAAACGCGATCTAACGCACGGCATGCTGGGGACGTCGATCACCGGAACGAACTGAGTTCTTGTGCCATCGCGTAGCGCTGCGGCCCTACGCTTCCCAGGGCCGTCGATGAGGAGCTGCAACGTGAAGAGTCACAACGCCCGACAACTCAGCCCGTGCCTCGCCGCCCTGCTCCTCCTGCTCACTTACACCGTCTGTGCCCAGGATGCTCGGGTCCGCGTCGGCAACGTCAAGGTCGACCTGAAGACGGTCCGCACCCCCATCTTCCAGAGCACCAGCAACCCCCAGGCAACGTCCGAGTATGAATGGCTCCAGGTCTACGTCGAGTACGAAACCGCCGGCGCCCGCCGCGAGTGGGCCGACGAGATCACCATCAACTGGTCCGTACTCGTGCGCCCTAACAACACCGCCAAACCCATCCTCCTCCAGCAGACCGCAACCTACGTCGATGTGCCCGACGGCAAACACCGCGCCGTCATGTACGTCCGCCCTGGCTTCATCCGCCGCCACTGCGATACCAAGACCCCCAACAAGTCCCACTTCGCCGCCTATGTCGAGATCTCCAGCGAAGGCAAGAACCTGGCCCGCGAAGAATACAGCCGCGCCGCCCAACCCAAGGGCTGGTGGACCGCCAAGGAGCCCGCCGTGCGCCTCGTCGCGGGCGAACTCCTGGCCCCTGACGATACCCCCTTCGCGGCCTTGGATTATGATTTCTATGAACACCCCAAACGCAAGTAGCAGGTGGCGCCCCGACCGGCCGACATCGCGTCGGGTCCGCGCCGGAAGCACCCTAACCTGCGGCTTCGGGAAGTGACCGAATGGCACGATCAGACCGTATCCTAGCCATCGACATCGGCGCTACCAGTATCAAGGTCGGCGAGTTCGAATACCCGACCCGCGATACGCGTACACTGGTTAACTTCGCCCACCGGGAGTACGAGGAAGAACTCACCGAAAGCACCCGCTCGGTCGTCGTCGCTGGCCTCCTCCGACAGATGGTCGTCGAAAGCGGCTTCGTCGCCCGCCGTGCCCTCGTCTGCATGTCCGGACAGTCCGCCTTCACCCGCTTCGTCAAACTCCCCCCCTTCTCGGAAGACGAAAAACGCATCCGCCAAATCGTCGAATTCGAGGCCAAACAGAACGTCCCCTTCAACATGGACGAGGTGATCTGGGACTACCAGCTCATCGCCAGTCCTGATGAAGATGAAATGGACGTGATGTTCGTCGTTATCAAGAACGAAATCGTCGAACAGATGACCGGCGCCGTCCAGGCCGTCGGCCTCGAACCCCTCCTCGTCGACGTCGCCCCCGCAGCCTGCTATAACGCCGCCCGCGCCAACCACGTCGGCGATGACGAGTGCGCCATGGTCCTCAATATCGGCGGCCGCAGCACAAACCTCCTCTTCGTCGACCGTACCCGCTTCTTCGCCCGTACCATCCCCATCGCCGGCCACTCCATCACCCAGCAGATCGCCAAAGAATTCGGCATCGGCTTCGCCGAAGCTGAGGAACTCAAACGCCGCCATGGCTTCGTCGCCCTCGGCGGCGCCTATGCCGAACCCGAAAGCGAAGTCGCCGCCGCCGTCTCCAAAATCATCCGCAACGTCATGGCCCGCCTCCACGGTGAAATCAACCGCTCCGTCAGCGTCTACCGCGCCCAGCAACGCGGCAACCGCCCTACCCGCCTCTATCTTACCGGCGGTAGCTCGACCATGACCTACTGCGACCACTTCTTCGCCGAAAAACTCCACCTCGAGGTCGTCTACTTCAACCCCTTCCAGGTCGTCGGCCTCGGACCCGCCATCGACCGCCAACGCCTCCAGGAAGTGGCCCATATGTTCAGCGAAGTCATCGGCCTCGGCCTGCGCTACCGCCTCCCCTGTCCCATCGAAGTCACCCTCGTCCCCGAAACCATCCGCCGGCAACAGGCCCTCCGCCGTAAAAAGCCCTTCGTCTTTGCCTCCCTCGCCTGCGTTCTCGTCATCCTCCTCGTCGCTTGGTTCAGCGTCCTCAACCGCGCTCGACTCTACGCCCGCGCCGTCGAAAGTGTCCAGCAGCAACGCCAGGGCGTCGAAAGCTTCGCCACAAAGATCAAAACCTACAACAGCGAAACCGACCAGCGCAAGAACCAGATCAACGCCATCGCGGATCTGCTCAAGCAGCGCGGACGCTGGCCCGCAGTCTACAACAAACTCTACAGTCTCAAGCCCGATAACCTCTGGCTCCACTCTATCCAACCGGTCCTCGGTGACCTCCAGCCCGTCACCACCGCCGCTGCTGCCAGCGGCGGTGGCGGCAGCGGCGGCATGATGGGTATGGGTATGGGCGCCGGCGCCGGCGCCGGTGCCGGTATGATGGGCGGTGCCATGGGCGGTGCCATGGGCGGTGCCATGGGCGGCGCCATGGGCGGCGGCATGGGCGGTGCCATGCCGGGTGCCGGCATGCCCGCCGGCGATGGCGGCGGCATGGGCGGCGGTATGATGGGCGGCGCCATGGGCGGCGGTATGATGGGCGGCGCCATGGGCGGCGGCATGATGGGCGGCGGCGCTGATGCCGCGACCCCGACTCCCGTCCCCATCACCGGACTCATCCTCTCCGGCCACGGCGTCATCCTCGGCACCGCCAACGCCAGCGAGGCCATCAAGGCCGCTGCCGAGGGGCTGCGCGAACAGAGCGCGGAGGCCACCCCTGCCGATCCCGCCGCCCCGGCAACTACCCCCACGCCCGATACCGCTGCGCCCGCCCCCGATACGCCCACCACAGACGCGGAACCCCCCGCTGAAGCCGCCGCCGAACTCACCCCGGAACAGCGCCTCGCCCAGGCCGTCGAACGCGCCCGCCAGCAGGCGACCCCCGAACTGGCCTTCCTCGAACTCCTTAAAGCCTCCGACCTCTTTGACCCCGACAAGGAATACACCGGCATCGTCTCCTACGTCCCGCCGCAGAATATCGACAACCTGTCGACCTTCGTTATCCAGGTCAAGTTCAAGGAGCCGTTCGACGTCAACCAGATCGGCCGCTGAACCCGGCCCGCTCAAAGCCCCGACAGCACGCCTCACCCTAGACAAGGCACGGTATGGATTTCTTTAAGAAAAATTGGGGATTGCTCCTCTACGCCTTGGGCTGCCTTGCCCTCGCCGTCGTCATCGGCGTCAATATCAGCCGCGCCGCCGTCCAGGCGTCCACCAAACACAAAGCCCTCGACGAACAACTCGAGTGGTTCAAAGGCGTCAAAAAGGATAACCTCAAACTCTCCAAGGAAAATGAACGTGCGGCCCAGGATAACCGCGACCGCGCCGAACGGAAGTTCGCCGAAGTCCGCCTGACTATGGCCAGCAAGTACCGTATCGACCCCCGCAGCCCCGCCACCCCCGTCGAAGCCGTCCGTAAACTCCAGGAAGAACTCCGTACCACCGCCCGCATGCTCGATGAAGCCGACCCCCCGGTGGACTACAAAGGCTGCCCCGCCCTCTCCTTCGGCCCCCGCGCCATCAGCAAGGACCTCCCCGCCATGGAGGAAGTCCCCCAAATCTTCCGCCAGCTCTACATCGTCAAGGAAATCGTCGGCATCGTCGCCCGTTCCCACCTCTACAGTATCGTCAACATCGAACGCCCCATGGACCTTGCCGTCATCGCCGAAGATCTCTACACCGCTACCCCCGTTAACATGACCGTCACCGGTACGGCTGATCAGGTGCAGTCGTTCATCAATAGAATGACCACGGAAGCGAACTACCTCTTCTTTCTCCGCGATATCACACTGACCACCGCCGACCAGGCCCCCAATGGCGCCCTCGGCGCCGTCGGCGGCGGCGCGACCGGCGCCACCGCCATGGGCATGGGCGGCGCCGGCATGGAGGCCGGTATGGCCATGGGCGCCGGCATGGGACCCGGCATGGGAGCCGGCGCCGGCATGGGCGCTGCCATGGGCATGGGCGCCGGGGCCCCTCCCGGCATGGGCGCCGCTATGGGCATGGGCATGCTGGATCCCAAAGCCGGCACCGGCCGTGCAGCACGTTCCCCCCGCGCCAGCCGCCGCGGCGCCGCCGCCACACCCGCGGAGACCGCTACGCCCCCCGGTATGGCCATGATGAACCCCGGCGGCAAGCCCCCGCGAGCCGCCGCGGCCGACGCCGCTCGCCAGGACGGCAGCCGCACCGGCACCGCACCCCAGGAACCTATGTGGCGCGATCAACTCCGTGCCTTCTCCCAGGAGGCCCTCGTCACGGTTGAGTTGCGTTTCGACGTGATCGAATTCAACCAGCCTGAGGCCAGCCAGTAAAACCGTTGGGGTGAAACCTTGGATTTTCTGCGTAAACACCTCGAAAAATTGATCCTCGGGCTGGCGCTCATTGCCCTGCTCGCTAGTATCGCACTCCTCCTGCGATCCCTGGCTAAAACGCGCACCGACGTCGCCGCCATGGCCACGGAAGTCCAGGACGCCGCCAACGGTGGCGGCGACATCGAACCCCTCGACCCCGTAGCCGACCTCCCCGATCCCGTGGCCGTTCTCACCGACCCCAAAGTGAAATTCGAGACCCTGCCCGCCGAGGGGACCCCGCCCCTCCGCGGCAGCCTCTATGAACCCGTTGACTACATCTTCTGCTACAACGAAGCCTGCAATAAGCTCATTCCCTATGCCGCCGATAAGTGCCCCTTCTGCGGCACCGAACAGCCCCCTAAGAAGGACGGCGGCCCGACCAGCAGCGACCGCGACGACGATGGTATCCCCAACCACGTGGAACAGAAGTACCCCTTCCTTAACCCCGATAACGATAAAGACGCCCTGCAGGACCAGGATCAGGATGGCTTCCTCAATGTCGAGGAGTTCAAGGCCGGCACGGACATGGAGAGCCCCACCAGCTTCCCCCCCCTCGGCAACCTCCTGCGCATCGGCAAACTGGTCGACAAACCGCTCCCCATCATGCTCAAGAAGATCAACCGTAACAACAGCGACGACCCTGCCCTCTGGAATATCACCGTCCAGACCTATGACGCCGCTAAGAAGAACTGGCGCAGCCGCCTCACCGGCGTCGGCAAGACCGTCGATGGCTACACCATCCGCAGCGCCTCCTTCGAAGAGTCCACCGCGACGCCGCCCGCCAAGCCGACCGGGGCCATCGTCATTGCCGCCGAGGCCGGTGGCGAGCCCTATACCCTCAAGGAAGGCACGCCCACCAATGACCACGACCAGTACGTCCAACTCGGTTACCTCCTCTCGCGCAATGCGCAGTACCTGAGCAAGGGCGGCGTCCGCCCCTACGTCAACAAGATCGGCGAAACCCTCACCCTCACCCACGGCCGCGAACCCAATCTCGTCACCGAGAAGTATCAGATCGAGTCCATCGCCGCCGACGCCGTTACCATCCTCCGTACGGAACCGGCCGCCGCCGCCGACACCGACCCCATCCGCATCAAAGCCGCTCCGTTCAACCCGAAAAAAGACTTCATGCCCCAGGCAACCGGTGGCGCCGGCATGGGCATGGGAATGGAGGGCATGATGCAGCCAGGTATGATGCAGATGCAGGGCGTCGAGGGCGCCGATCCGGCCAACATGATGCCGGCCGGGAGGAACCCATGACCCCAAATGCCACACCACGCTGTCACACGCGCCTCCGCCCTCCAGATAGCCTGGGGACGGGCCGCGAACGCATAAACGGAACCGAGGGCGTCGACGGTACGGGTCATACAGTAGCGTGAGGTGATTTTCCTCGAAGTCGGTGTATGGTGCGCTCGATGCGTCGGTATCGCCCCCGGCCGCTTACCTGGCACGGTGACGAGATCGGCGATGCTACGAGAGAGACTCAGTCACGGTCCACCGACCGCAGGAAAACGGGCCTCGCCAGTGAGCGCCTTTTTGGAGACGGTCTATGATGAAACGTGCATGTGAGAGTAGGTTCATGGCACGCACCGGTTGCGCTCTCCTCCTGGCTGGGAGCCTAGGGCTCTTCTGGACGCCCACATCCCTCTCCGGCCAGGGCGCTGCCCCCGCCGTCCCCGATGAGGTCAAGAAGGATGCCGAAGCCGGCAAGGCCGCACCCGCGACCGACGCTAAGGCGGCCACCGCCGTTGACCTCGATAAACTCGCCGAGTCCGTCCGCCAAAACGCGCCGGACCCGGCCGCCACGGCCAAGCAAACCGACGCACCGCCAGCCGCCGCTACCGGCGCTGACCCGGCCCTGAAGTCCCAGGCCGAAACCGACGTCAAGGCGCAACTCGCTACCGACCAGGGCGCTCCCGGTGCCGCCCCCGAAGGCGCCGCCGCCATCCCCGCCACACCCCTCGTTGAACCCGAAGCCCCGGAACTCAGCGCCGTCGAGAAGGTCCGCCGCACCGAACTCGAACTCATGGCCGATGAACTCGCCGTTCAGGCGATGAAGCTCTGGCGCCTGAACGACTACAAACTCGCCGCCGATAAATACCTCGAAGCCAAGGCCCGCCTCAATAAGATCTCCCTCAGTCAGCCTCGCATCGCTAAGAAGAAGGAGAACATCGACGCCAGTCTCCATAACCTCTATAGCGACTGGGCCGCCTCCCTCATTCGCGAAGCACAACAACTCGTCAGCGTCGCCAAGGTCGAAGCCGCTATCGAAAAGTGCAACCAGGCCGGCACCTACGACCCCTCCCGCCGCGAACTCATGGACGAACGCATCCGCAAGTACCGCGATCTCAAAAAACAGCTCGAACTCAAGGAAATGACCAAGCCGGAACTCATTGATAACGAGAAGGAACAGCGCGACTTCGATACCAAAGTCGCTCTCGAACAGGGTAAGGTCTTCCTCAAGAACCGCCGTTACGCCGACGCCCGCGACAAGTTCGAGAAGGTCCTCCTTACCGACCCCTATGAAGTCTCCGCCATCCGCTACCTGCGCCAGATCAATGAGGAACTTGACCAGGTCGGGGTCGAAAAGTACCACCAGGTTGTCTCGGAACGCATCGCCGAGGTCCGCTGGCGTTGGTCCGAGCCCGTCAACCCCGTCATGAGTGACGCCGGCCCCGATGCCCGCAGCCAGGTCGTCCGCAAAGGCGATGGCGAAAGCGGTATCCGTGCCAAGATGAAAAACATCAAGGTCACCCATATCGAGTACGATGACATGCCTGTCCGCGAGGTCATCGCCGACCTCAAACAGAAGAGCATGGAACTCGATACCGAGGACGGTACCGGCGTCAACATCATCCTCCAGACCGCGTCACAGTTGCCCGAAATCGACCTCGGGCCTGCCAGTCGCACCCAGGGTGGCGGTGCCGGTGGCGGCGCCGGCGGCGCCGGCGGCGGCCTTGGTGGCTTCGATGCCGGCTTTGGCGGCGGCGGCGCCGCCGCTGGCATGGGCATGGGCGGCGGCGGCGCTATGGGCGCCGGCATGGGTGCTGGCGGCGCCATGGGTCCCGGCATGGGTGCCGGCGGCGCCATGGGCCCTGGCATGGGCGCCGGCATGGGCGCCATGGGCCCCGGCATGGGCGGCCCACTCGGTACCGGCACCGGCGGGATGGAGCAGTTCGATGGCTTCGGCGAAGCTGCCGCCCCGGGCGCGGCAGCGGCACCCACCGCGGCGACGTCCATCGGCGATCGCCCGATCACCATGACCCTCGATAATGTCCCCTTGGGTGACGTCATCGATTACATCTGCAAACTCGCCGGCCTGAAGAACAAGGTCGAAGAATTCTCGGTCATCCTCGTCGACCAGAGCGTCCCCTTCGAGAACCTCGAGACCCGCTTCTACAACGTCGCCGCCGGCGTCTTTGACGCGAAACGTACCCGTAAGAAGGCCGATAAGCTTGACTTCGGTTCCAGCGAGAGCGGTGGCGGCAGCGATGATGATGACGACAGCAGCGGCAGCGACGATGACGACGACAGCAGCGGCAGCGACGATGACGATGACAGCAGCGGCACCGGTGGCCAGAGCGGCCAGGATCGCTACATGATCAACGTCGATGAATTCTTTGCCAACATGGGCATCTCCTTCCCCCAGGGCGCTCGTATGACCTACTTCCAGCGCCAGGGCAAACTCATCGTCCACAACACCCCCGAAAACCACCGCCGTATCCAAACCATCCTCGCCGAGATCAACGACACCCCGAAACTCGTCACCATCGAGGCCAAATTCGTCGAAGTCCAACAGACTAACTTCGACGCCCTCGGCTTCGACTGGAGCATGAACGCCGGCGGCGTCTCCTACAACCCCGGCACCGGCAATGGCGACCACTTCCTCTCCAGTGATGTCACCGGCAGCAACACCGGCCTCGGCCAAGGCTCCGCCGAACTCGGCGTCGCTAAGGGCGCCAGCGTCACCAACGGTCTGCGCTACGCCAATGAGTTCTTCTCTGACTTCGCCGGTACCGATGAGCTCTTCAGTACCTACATGATCCTCGGCAACTACGGCTTTAAGACCGTCGTCCACGCCCTCGAACAACAGGCCAATGGCGACGTCCTCTCCTCCCCGAAGGTCACTACCCTCAGCGGTACCACGGCCATCCTGCGCATGGTCACCGAGCGCTACTTCCCCGAAAGCTGGACCGAGCCCGAAGTCACCGCCGGCTCCCTGAATACCGGCGCCAGCTACAAGCCGTCCATCCCCACCTTCGGCGAAGCCCGTGACATCGGCGTCATCCTCGAGGTCCTGCCCACCGTCGCCAGCGATAACTACTCCATCGACCTCGAACTCAAGCCCCAGGTCATCGACTTCATCGGCTATGACGACGCCTTCAACTACGACATGGTCATCAACGGCCAGACCATCACCGCCAAGGCCTCCATGCCCATCCTCTCCTCGCGCACGGTCGAAACCAAGGTCATCGTCTGGGACGGGGAAACCGTCGTCCTCGGTGGTATGATCCAGGAGCGCGTCCAGAAGTACGAGGACAAAGTCCCCCTCATTGGCGATATCCCCGTCCTCGGACGCCTGTTCCGCAGCAGCGGCGAGAAGAGCGCTAAGGTCAACCTCCTCGTCTTCGTCACCGCCCGCCTCGTCGACCCGTCCGGCCGCCCCCTCCGGCCTAACGAGGTCCGCGGCATGCATGACTTCGGACGCTAAGCAGGACGAGCCACGGCCTCTGACCCTCAGAGGCCGTGTTTGTGTTGGCTTCCCCCGTCTGAACCTGTGAAGAAATCGGGGTCGAAATCGGCGGCCCCACGTCAAGAGGGCTGTAAGAAAATCGGGGTCGGGGTCGGAATCGGTATCGGGGTCGCTCCCGAGACGGACCGCGCTAGAGCGGCTGGCCTAGCAGCACGGTAGGCACGGTTTCACGACCTCTCAGGCGTAACTGGCCACTTCTCTTCTCAGATTCTAGAAAGTACAGACGTAGCAGCCATCCCCGAGCCGAAAGCAGCAGGTCCAGGACCTGCAACATGGCACGGGATGTGCTCACCGGTTTTCCAAAGCGTTGCACTGCGGGTAATGACAGCCAGGCCTCTTAGGGGACCCGGCTGGGTCACTCCTGCATCGACGCCTACGCCCGCATTCGCTGGTTGCGGCCAGCGCGCCGCGGGTGTATGCTGCGGTTCGGTAGGGTTAGGTAACCGTCAGACCCTTGTCTGGCGCGGCGATGGAGACGCACTCGCGTGGTCAGCCAGGAAGACATACGGCGGATGGTCGATACCCTCGTCGAGCGCTTTCACCCCGAGAAGGTCATCCTCTTCGGGTCCTATGCGCGCGGCACGGCCGGCCCTGACAGCGACGTTGACTTGCTGGTCGTGAAGGATACGGCAGAAGACCCCCGCGAGGTGGCCGCCACTATGCTTACGGCGGTCTGGCGAGTGCCGGTGGCCAAGGACCTGATCGTCCGTACACCTGCGCAGTTCGAGCAGGAGAATGCCGTCTACTGGACCGTCGTACATGCGGCCGCCAAGGAGGGCCAAGTGCTCTATGCAGGGCCCTCGTGAAACCGCCGCAAGCGACCATGCCGCCCGTGCCTTGGCCATCGCGGACGAGGTCGTGCGTTTCAGCCGTGAACGACTCACGGCATCCGCCGGCTAGCGCCGGCTTTACCGACTCTCTGTAAGGAGTGCGGACATGGCTACCACATCAGCGAAATGCATCACATATCCTCTAGGGGGACGGCGCATGAACCCGACCAGATTCCTCACTGCCCTGCGCTCAATCGGTGGTCTAGCCCTGCTCCTCGGCGCCCTCGTCGCCGCCTGGCCTGCCCAGGCCGCACCGGTCTCCGCCGAGCAGGCCCAGCTCGCCGCTGAACGCTGGCTCGCCGCCTGCCCAGCCCCCCTCGGGGCACGCTTGCTCAAGACTAAGGCCGCCGGCGAGGCCGTCGGCAAGGTCGAGGCCCTGACGCCCACCAAGGGCGCCGCCGTCGGCTACGTCGTCAGCCTCAAACCCGAAGGCTACCTCATCGTCTCCGGCGACACCCGCATCGAACCTATCATCGCCTTCTCCCAGGACGGTGCCTACGACCCCAAGCCCGAGAACCCCCTCGTTGCCCTCCTCGCTCAGGACCTCCCCGCCCGCCTCAACGCCCTCGCCGCCAAAACCCCCACCTCCCCGGAACTGCCCGCCGCTACCGCCAAGAACGAGGCCGCCTGGGCCAGCCTGATCTCCCCCGCCAAGCCCTCAGGCACTACCGTGGTCGTCGAGGAATGGGTACCGTTCTTTCTCAAGAGTCGCTGGAGCCAGGGCACCGAAGGCGGTCGCGCCTGCTATAACTACTACACCCCGCAGATCGGCGACAGCTCCTATACCTTTGACCCCGGTAACCCCACCAACATGGTCAGCGGCTGTGCTGCCACCGCCACCGCTCAGATGATCCGCTACTTCGCCTGGCCCGAAGCCGGCATCGGCTACAAGACCGGCGGCTGCTCGATCACCTTCTGGGATGCTACGGCCATCCCCGACGGCACCGGCTACTCCGGGCAACTTCGCGGCGGTAACGGCAACGGCGGCCCCTACGACTGGGCCGCCATGACCCTCGACCCCGACGGCTCCGAGTCCGAGCACTCCCTCCAGCAGATCGGCGCTCTCTGCTGGGACGCCGGCATCTCCATCGGTATGTCCTACAATATCGAACGCTCCGGTATGTCCGGCGCCAACTTCAGCGCCAGCGCCTTCACCAGTAACTTCAACTTCGCCGGTGCCGCCTCAGCCGGCGGCCCCACCGGTACCCGCGCCAACCTCGATGCCCGCCGCCCCGTCGCCATCACCATCGGCCTGACCAACCCCCTGCTGCCGCCCCCCGGCGGCGGCCACGCGATCGTCGGCGATGGCTACGGCCGCATCGACGGCCGCTGGTACTACCACTTCAACATGGGTTGGGGCGGCGGCGCCGACCTCTGGTACAACGTCGAAGAGTACTACTACGCCGGCCCCGGCGGCGCGGAATGGGCCGGCTTCGGCACCTCCGTCGGTAACGTCTACCGCACGTCCATGCAGCCCAAAGAAGACGCCGCCACCGGTAAGATCATCTCTGGCCGCATCACCGATGCCGCCGGGAACCCGGTTCCGGGAGTGCAGGTGAAAATTCAGCAGGGCGGAACGGATTTTCTCAAAATGATGGTCTGGAATGAGCCCACCCGCGACTTCACTGACGCCAATGGCATCTGGGCCATCGATAAGGTCCCGACCTCTGCGACCCCCTACACCATCGTCCTCACCAAGCCCGGCCTCAGCTTCAGCGGCCCCTTCGAACAGACCGTCGGCGCCAGCAACCTCTGGGGCCTCAACTTCACCGCCACCGGCGGCACCGCCCTGAGCCTGGTCGATTGGTGGTACGACGTCGGCAACGTCATCCCCAGCAGCGCCGTCGTCGTCCTCCAGTTCAACCGCCCCATCGGCGCCGTCACCGTCGACCCTACCAAAGTAACCGTCAAGGGCTACACCCTCACTGCCACGAACACCGCCATCTTCCAGGCGGCGGACAGCCCCTACGTCATCATCCAACTCAACGCGACTGACGCCGCCGCCATCGCGGCCCTCGCTCCGCCCCTCACTCTCGACCTCACGCGCGCCTTCCTCGTGGCGGATGTGGACGGGCAGGGGACCCAGGCCTTCGAGCTCGACGCTAACACCGTCCCGGTCGCTCCCCTCATCGCCGCCCGCACCGAAAACGTCGGCCAGCCGACCAACCCGGCCGCCCCGCAGGTCGCCGAGGTGCGCCTGCTCGAAGGCACGACCCTCATCGGCTCCGCCGAAAGCCCGCATCCTACCAACGCCTCGCAGATCGACTTCCTCGTGCGCTTCTCAAGCGCCGTCAGCGGCGTCGCCCCCAGCGACTTCCGCCTGCGCATTACCAACAGCTTCTTCGACGTCTTCACCTCAACCACCTCTGCCGCTAAAGCCGACACCGCGATCCCCAGTGCCGTCATCACCGGTGTCCATCCCGTGACCGCCGGCTACGTGGCGACCACGGCCCCCACCGCCTACTGGCTGGTCACGGTCGACGTCGGCCAGGGTGACGGCTACATCCGGCTCGACGTCATCGACGATGACTCGATTACCAACGGCACCGCCCTCGGCGGCGCCGCCGCCCACAACGGCGACTACCAGCGCAGCCCCTACGCCTACCATGTGGACAACCTCGGACCCGTCATCGTCGCCGCCACTCTCGCCACCGATGACACCTACGTCGACATCACTTGGAGTGAACCCGTCGGTGGCACCAATAGCCTGTCTAAGACCTCCGACTTCGATGACCTGACCCCCGTCTACTACTGGCGCGACACCAACGCCAGCGGCGGTCAGAATGCTACCGACGCCCTCTGGCTCGACCGCGGCTCAGTAGCTGATAACACCTATCGCCGTCGCGACGACGTGGTGATGATGCAGCCGCCCTTCACCGCGGGCCTCCAAGACGGCCAGGCTCGCACCGGCCAGTTCAAGAACCTCACCGTCAGCGGCGTCCCTCTCCCCCCCTCAACGAGGACTATCGCCCAGGTCTGCTACATCGATACCGACGCTGTCCTCGGCTGTAGCGCCGGCGATGGTCTCTTCTTGGACATCGGTGTGCAGGTGGGGCTGTCGATCACCTTTGACCAGACCTACACCGCCGGGCAGGACTACTGGTTCTGGCCGACCGGCTCAGAACCCGGCGTAGCCACTGTTGGCGCCCTCGTCCCCGACCGCATGAGTTACTATGCCGCCAACGGCGCCATACCTTCGCCCGCCTACGACGGAGACCCGATGGCCGCTTACGAGGCGTGGATCCTGGCCTTCTTCGCCGGTACCAACAACGGCATCTGGCTGGACTACGGCGTCCCCGACGGCAAGTACAATGTCGGCGACGTCGCCACCGGCTTTGTCGACAGCTTGGTGATGGGTATCGCCCCCGCCAACAACGCCACCGGCACCGCCATGCCCGTCACCGCCATGTACCGCGACACCAACAGCGATGGCAAAGTCAACTCGACCGACCTCATCTGGATCGACAACGGCAGCCCCGCGTTCGCGAACGCCCTCGACGGCTCGGACAACCGCCTGGATACCAACGGTGCGCCCCTGCCTGGTGCACTATTCCAGAATGCCCTGCAGGTGATCTTCAAGCAGAACGGCGGCACGCTTACCAACGTCGGTATCTCCAGTATCACCGACACCCTCGGCGCCCCGCTCACCCAGGGCGCCACCGTCACCCGCTGTAAACTCAAATACACGCCCGCGCTCGACCTCTCGGGCGGCCCCAAGCCTGCCTTCCTTAACGAGTACCGCGTCCCGGCCGGCGTCGAGACCATCGAAATCGTGCCAGTTGCCGACAGTGTCTTCGATGGCCTCGGTAACGTCGCTGATACGCAGACGACCACCGGCGAAATGAAGCTCTATGACAAGAGCATCCCGCGCATCGTCGATGTCGTCCTCGCCGATGACAACTACTCCGCCCGCGTCACCTTCAGCGAACGTGTCTATACCAACGCCAGCGGCATTGGCAACCACGGCCCGAAGGCCGTCTCCGACCGGGTCGGCAACCTGAAGGCAGCCGACTTCGTGGTCACCGTCCGCAACAGTACGGGCTCCTCCGTCCTCTACACCGTCCCACTCACCGACAATGACGTGTCACAGAACCTGGGTACCTACGTCTGCAACCTCAATTTCAACAGCTACCGCGCCAACATCGACCCTGGCCTCGTTGCCCCCGGGTTGGACCGCTACAGCATCGTTGTCCAAGTGGTGGCGGCCCAGGTCTACGACTTCCACGGCAACGCGGTTCCGGCCACCTCGACGACCCTGCTCATGCGGCCTGCCTGCCGCGCCTATCCGACCTCGCTCGACATCTCCCCCACCTGCGCCTGGATCGATATCGATACTGATCTGGGCACCCCGGCCGTCATCGACGGTGCCGGTGTGTACAACGAAGGCGTCGATATTCTGGCGAGCCCCGTCGACGCCCTGCCGCCCACCTACTTCACCTCCCAGGCTCGCTACCGGCGGGCAGCCGACAGTACCTCACCCTACACCACGGCTCCCTACCAAGACAATACGTCGGCCCCTCCCGGCCCCGCGGCCGGAACCGGTCTCGACCACTATGGCATCTACTACCGTGACCTTGACGGCGACTGTCGCGTCGACGCGGTGGACCTCAACTTCCGTAACCCGAACGCCCCCCGCGGAAACTACCCGACCTACTCGTTGAACGGCGTCGCGGCCGGCCTCTTCAGGGTCTGGGTCCAGAACAACGACCCCGAGGACACCTCCGATGCCCCCGACACCGAGGGCCTGTACTCGGCGTCAATGACCCCGCCGAACATCTACGCTTGGCCCTTCACCGGCAACTGGACCCAAGTCACCGTTACCGGCGCCAGCGTCATTGCCAATTCCACCTACTACAGCACCGTCCGCGTTACCATCAATCAGGCGCAGGTCCGCGCCCGCACCCACGGCAAACGCTGGGTGCTCATCGACTACACCGACCCCACTCCCGGGTCCAACGGTCTGGCGCCCTATCTTGACAACGATCCCGCCGTCCCCCAGGCCGCCGCCAATACTGACGACCGCGAGAAGGACCAGATCTACTGGTACTGGGATAACCCCGACTCGAAGCAGTCCGATAGTATCTACATCGTCGACGCCTTCGGCCCGACCATGGCTTGGGATGGCGCCCCGGCCCGCCCGACCTCGGCCACCATGTGGCGCGTGACCAACTACACCAAGCCTGGCGAGGCCAACTTCAACTCCTACGACTACATGGATGTCGTCTTCAGCGAGCCCGTCAGTTCGGTCAGCAACTACAACTGGTCGCCCGCGCCCTCCTCCGGTGAAGGCTCCAGCGTCGACGAGAAGGACGGCCCCTACGGTCCCGAGATCATCGACCTGCTCAGCGGCGAGCGCCAGACGGTCCGCCTCTGGTTCGATAACAACAACGTCACCTCCCGCGCCATCGCCGGTACCGGCGGCGTGCTCGACAACAGCCCGATGGCGAACGTGGCGCGGGGCTTCAGTACTGGGCCCACCAACGGCGCCACGCCGAACTTCAACGGTGTGGCCCTGGCCGTCCGCCCCCTCGATAGCCGCTACCGCGTCCTCGGTTTCAGCGCCGACAACACCTGGGTCGACATGATTCAGATGGACTCGGAGGGGGCCCATATCCAGCAAGGCAACTGGGACACCAGTGCCCTCTCCTTCGATCACCTCCTCTACGCCAACAGCATCACCCTGCGCGGCTACGACCAGGGCGGCTTCAGCCCCAACAGCGACGCCTACTGGCGGCGCAGTGACGGCAGCGTCTTCCTCCTGGCTGGCAATACCACCAATAACCTCGGCAACATCCAGGCCGCGCGTACCTTCAGCGCCGCCGCCAACAATAGCGCCGTGACCCCCGGCGACGCCTTCGTCAGCGGCGCCAACCAGATGGTCGTCTACAACGCCAACCTCGCCGGCAACTCTGTCCTGCCTGCTCTCTACACGATGAAGGCCCCCGCCGCCGTCGCCTCCGGACCCGTCTACGCCATGGCCAAAGTCAGCCCCATCACTACCTACGGCACCTCGCGCCTCGACGAGCAGGAACGCCGCGTCCTCGGCATCGACGCCGCCGGCCTGTCCTCTGATGTTATCGACGCCATCACCGTCCGTGTTGTCGACACCACCTACGGCCAGTTCGACCCCGAAGTCGACCTCCTCCCCCTCGCGGATGATGCCACTAGCGGCGTCCGCCTCTACAAGACATTCGGCACCAGCGGCTTAGTCCAACTCGCCGCCGGCGGCATGGAATGGAGCGACTGGAAGATCAACGATGAAGGACACCCCTACCGCGAAGTCGTCCTCCGGCCCCTCGTCAGCCAGACCGTCCCCCACGACGATGACCCGGCCAACGGCAATGACGGCTTCGAGTATGAAATCCGCGTCGTCACCAGCGTTGCCTTCACCCTCGGCGATGGCTTCTACGTCGAAATCCCTGACAACGGGATTCTCTTCCGCCGCGCCCGCACCAGCGATGACTTTGCCAGCGGCTGGGACACCAAAGACGGCACCCCCGGTCTCGTTCTCACGGATCACCTCTATCTCGACGCCAACGGCGACCAGCGCTGGGGCATGGCCGAGACCATCCTCGACATCGAGGACGCCTTCGCGCCGGTCCCGTTCTACGACGCCGGCGTTCCCTACGCCCACCGCAGTCAGAACACGCCCCTGCTGAGCGCTATCCGCACCTACCAACGCAACATGTACTACGCCAAGCGCGGCGCCTCCCCGAACCCGAACACCGACCCCGAGCCCCCGGGCGCCACTGGCGAATACCCCAGTGCCCCCAGCGGCATCGATACCGACTACAACGTCGCCTACAGCCCGGGCGACGACCTCTGGTACGACATCGGCGGCAAGCTCGGTGTCTATGACGCCAGCGTCGATATTCCGGTCGTCGGCAACAGCGACCAGTTCCAGTGTGCCTGGAGCCCCCACGAAGAGGGCGCTCGCTCCGTCCAGGTTCGTGGCGCCGTTCCCGCCACGGTCAGCGCCATCGCTGGCGCCGCCACCGTCGCCGCCGGTAGCCAGCCCACCGCGGTCCTCGGTATCGACATGCATGACAGCGGTCGCACCTTCGCCCCGCGCTACGCCTTCGGCATCGCCTACGGTTTCGTCGTCGAGGCCGTCAGCAAGAGCCTCCCCGGCGGCACCTACACCGGCGGCATTGCCTACGTCGCCGCCGCCCAGACCCTGACCTGGCGCGGTGGTCCCGCCGTCAACGTCGCCGCCGCCGGCCGCTACCTGCTCGCCGACTCCACCAATACAACCTTCATTGTGATCAGCGCCTGGGGCCCGATGCCGAGCGCCAACACCACCGCTTCGCTCACGGTCAGCGCCGACGTCGACCGTGATATCCAGCAGCCCGCTGCCATCGGCGGCGTCCGCGTCCACGCCGTCGGCCCCGGCAACGTCCCCGGCAAGACCGGCGTCCTCCGCCTCTCCGGCTCCACTCTCTCCTGGCAGTCCGACAGCAGCGCCGGTGGTACCCTCGGGGCGGGCGTGGACGTCAGCGCCGGCGGCATCTTCGTCCTCAGCGCCGAACGCGCCACCAGTGACTACCTCATTGTCCAGGTCGGCCAGGCCAATGGCCCCGGCAGCGAGAACCTCGCGATCTACCCGGCCGACGGCCGCAACATCACGCCCTTCCAGGCCATCACCGGCCTCGAAATCGTCGCCGTCAGCAGCGTCGTTGACCAAGGCACCTACCGCTTTACCTATGACGGCAGCAGCTCGCTGACCTGGGCCGAGGGTGGACCGACCAACGTCAGCGGCACCGCCGGCAAGCAAACCATCGTCCCCGGCAACGCCGATGGCACCGCCTTCGTCGTCGTCCGCCGTACCGCCGAGCTGCTCCCCGACGTCGCCAGCGAAGACTACCTCTTCCTCAACCAGACCCGTCTGCTGCGCATCACCATGAGCGTCACCGATCAGGGCGGCTTCACCAGCACGCACCTCGCTCCGCTGACGGCCGGACCCGACAGCGGTATCGCGCTCTTCCGCGATGCCAACGCCAACGGCGTCTTCGACGGCCCGCTCGTGGACGAGTTCGTCCCGCTCAGCCAGGCCCCCGTCTTCGGCGGTGCCGGCACCTACACCCTGACCCTCAACCCCGACCCCCGCGACCGCGCCGCACACCTCCCCAACTCGCACGTCGCTCCCGCCGTCGGCAATGACTACTTCATCGCCGTCCGCACCACCTACGACATTAGCTACGGCGACCGCTTCAGCGTCAGCGCCAACGTCTTCGAGCCCACGGAACCCGATGCCGCCGAAACCGGCAATCCGAGCTTCGCTGGCGGCAGCACCGGTGTCATTACCTGCACCAGCGTCACCAATACGGTCTACAACGACGCCACGGTCGCGCCCTGGACCGTTGACGCCGGCACCGCCGGGGTCTCGAGGCCGATCCCGCTCTTCGGCGTGGATCACTTCCTCGGCGCCCCCGGTACCGTCTACCTCCAGAGCATTACCTTCACCCTGCACAGCGTCAACGGCTTCCGGCCAGTCGACGACCTGATGGCCATGGACGACCCCAACCAGGCCCTGCGCGGCGCCATGCTCTTTGCCCGCAGCGGTGCCCTCATCAACTGCGACATCGTCACCGAATACGACGACGCCACCGGCACCTACAAGATCACTTTGCTCCCCACCGCCACCAGCGCGGCCACTCAGGTCCCCGTCAGTAGCGATGGCGGCCTTAGCGACCACTTCGTCGGCCTCAACCTCTCACCCTCCATCGACTACGGCGACGAATTCTACGCCACGGTCGAAGTCGGCGACATCCAGTACAGCACCGGCGTCGGCAATGCGGCCTCGCGTCTCACCACCCACAGCCTGATCGCTACCATCGCCAGCCGCTACAACGACCTGACCACCCGCGTCCAGACCACCCCCACCGCCGGCCTCGTCATCAACAGCATCGGCAGCGCGGTGCTCGACGGCTACCACCAGGTCGCCATCAGCTTCAACCCCGCCACCGGCACCTATTCCCTCACCTGGAATGGCTTCACCGTCCCCGTCGCCCCCACCCAGGTCGGGACCTACACCCTCGGTTCCGGCAACAACAGCATCACCGTCACCTTCGACCCCCAGGCCTTCTTCGGCGAGGACGTCCTCGTGGACGGCGATGGTACCACCACCCTGCGCGTCGGAGTCCCCGAGACCACCCTCGACACTGCTCTCCGCCCCCTGCAGGACTCGTCCTTGGCCGGTGGCGTCATCGGTAGCCCCTACTATGTCGATGTCGACCTGGACGGCGTCTTCAACTCTGGCGACGCGATCATTCTCGCCGGCAACGACGGCTTGGTCTTCAACCTCCTAACCGACACCGTCATCCTCGGCACGCCGGTCGGCGGTGTCCTCGTCGCTCCCCCCTCCGGTGCCACCCTCCACGCCTTCGCGCCGGCTGACCGCTTGGCCTACAGTGACAAGAATGCCAACGGCAAGTACGACGATGGCGAGGACATCGTCCGCGACACCGACGGCGTCTACACCCTCCCCGGCCTCGACCAGGTGCTCGACACCGATGGCAACGCCACCCTGGGCATCGGTCCCGGCTCGCTGATCACGGAAGATGCGTCTCTGGTTGGCGCCAACACCGTCTCTGTCCTTGCGGGCGCCACCGTTCCCGGTTTCGGTGGCCTCTACTACTACGACGCCGACGGCAGTGGCAACTTCAGCCACGGGGATGATATCGTCGTGCGGCCCGCTGTCGGCGGCGTGATTCCCGGAACTCTCACCTTCAACCCCGCCACCGACCAGATCGTCTTCGACGGCGACGACGCCTGGGACGGCGATGAGACCACGCTCCCCGAGGCCGAGAGCCAGGTCACCAACGGCGCTCCCCTCAGCCGCTTCGTCGCCGCGGACCAGGTCGCCTTCGAACAGGGCGGGGCCGTGCCGCTCGGCTACGAAGCCCGCGAAGACATCTTCCGCTCATTCGACAACGTCTACAACTCCCCCGCCTTCAGTTGGAGCTTCCGCGTCACCAACGGCGACCGCAAGATACGCCGCTACGAGCCGACCGTGCCGACGCCCTTCAACGACCCGCGCTATGCCATGTCCGCCGTCATCGGCCTCGATATCGCCAACAGTGGCGCTACCGACGTCACCCTTGACCGCCTCACCGTTCGGCTCTGGAACGTCAACCAGTTCAACGCCACCACCGACCTCCGCGCTCTCGATAACGGCGCCGTCGACGCCGGCGTCGATGCCGGTATCCTGCTCTACCGCGATGCCGATGGTAACGGCGTCTTCGATCCCTTCGTTGACTGGCTCATGCCCCTCGCCGAAGTCCCGGCTTGGACCAGCAATGGCAACGAGTACCGCGTTACCTTCGCCCCCGCTCTCTACAACACCGTCGACCACGAGTCCGTCGATGGGGTCTATGACTTCTTCGTCGTCGTACAGCCTGACCAGGATGCCAATAACTGGCAGTTCACCGATAGCGGCGACCAGTTCTACGCCCAGATCAACAACGGCGACCTCGTCCTCAGCAAGGCCGTCAATGTGGTCAGCATCACCTCCGATATCCTCACTATCGACAGCCTGCCCCCCCAACTCACGGTGCAGGCGGATATCAACGACGCCGACAGCGACGGCTATCTCGACAGCGTCTCCTTCACCTTCCACGAAGACCTCCAGCCCGGCAATGAGGATGCCGCCGACTGGAGCCTCACCGACGCCGACGGCGCCACCGACCTCTCACCGGTCAGCGCCGACCGCGTCACGCTCTCAACGAACTACCGCACCCTGACCATCGCCCTCGAGGACATCGCCGGCACCACCGGCCGCATTACCTATCAGACGCTCTACGACAGCGACCCCTTCGGCCTCTTCGACTGGGCCGGCAACCCGGTCGACTTCACAGCGGCCAACCTGGTTACCGCCGACGACGTGGCCCCCGTCATCGTCCACAGCGGCATCGTCGTTGAGCCCACCTGGTTTGCTGCTGCCGGCGCCGTCGGCGTGCACGGCAAGCTGCTGTTCCACGATCGTAACCACAACGGCCAATGGGATACCGGCGAGGATATCTTCGAGGATGTCAACGGTAACAACACCTACAACCAGACGGTTGACCGGCGCCTTTGGGACGGCGGTGACGCCTGGGTTACTGTAGACACGTACAGCGCTTGGCTGAGCAACGCCGGCCTCTACTTCTACGATGAGAACGGCGACGGCACACTCGGCGCCCGCGAGAGCGCCTGGATCGACCGCACCGGCCCCGGTACCAGCGCCGGCATCTACAACACGCCCGCCGACCTCAAAATCGTCGTCCGCCGCGGCGAGGAAACCGAGACCCTCGATCTCGACGGCAACGGCCGCATCGACGCCGTCCGCGTCACCTTCAGCGAGGCCGTCCGCGACAGCAGCCTCAGCGGCTTCACCAACTTCTGGACCAACATCCCCGCCACGGGAGCGTCCACCACCTGGTTCCTGTCCGGCCGCACCAACGTCCAAGTCGACCCCAATGGCCCCGGCGCTGGCTCGCTCACGGAACAGAATAACAACGCTCTCTACCTCACCTTCGATGAAGCCGCGGCCAGCGTCTACGACACCGACCAGATCCCCGATCTCACGACCGTCGGCGAGATGCTCCAGGACATGAACGGCAATCGCTTGAACGGCGGGACGAACTACGGACCCGCAGCCCTGGTCGAGGACGACCAGGCCCAGCCCGTTCTGCTCTCGGCCCGCGGCAATAAGGCCATCACCGGCGGCAACATCCCCGCCGGTACCGTCATCACCCTCACCTTCAGCGAGCCGATGACTGCCTTCACCGCCTTGGACTTGCAGGATTTCACCACCGATCCCGACGGTCCCGGCGGCTGGGGGGCCTCGACGCCCGCCTTCGATGGCGCCACCGGTACCCTCACTATCGTCTCCGGCAACGTGGTCATCACCCTCACGGCACCGACCACCAGCAACCGCTGGACCGAGGATACGACCATCGCCGTTACCGCCGGACGCCCCGACAACTGTGTCGGCGACCGTGTCGCCAATAACCTGCGCGAAGGCACCCCGGCTGTACAGATCCGCGGCTTGGGCAGCATTCTCGTCACCGAGGTCCGCACCCTGGACACCACCGGCAACGGCCGCATCGACGCCATGCGGATCACCTTCGACCGCGCCGTACGCGATAACACCCTCACCGGCTACGCCGGCCCCGCCACGCTGATCAACGTTGCCAACAACGGCAACCACTGGCAGGTAGCCGGCCGCGCTGGCACCGTCTTCATCGACCCGAACGGGCCCACGGGCTACCCCGACGTCATCGACAACGCTGTCCTCTACCTGGTGTTCAGCCCCGAGGGCCTTGCCCCCGATACCGGCGCCACCCCGCTACTGACGATCAGCGGCACCCCCTTGATCTCGTTCGATACCGAGCCCGTTGATCCAACCAGCGTTCCTGCCACCACCGATGGCGCCGCCCCGGTCATGATCAACGTCGCCACCTTCGACCTCGATCTCGACGCCAAGGTTGACGCCACCGCCATCCAGTTCTCGGAGCCCGTGGTTGACGCCACCGTCGATCCCACCGACTTCAGCATCGACGGTCACACGGCACAGGCGCTTCTGCCCACCTTCGTCACTCCGCCCCCGGCCTGGCCGAACGCCGTCAACGATGCCGTCATAGTTCTGCAGATCACCACCAACCCCCAGGTCGACGGCACCGACCGCAAGACCGTCGCCTATGTCAACGACAATGACGGCTTCGACGTCGCCGATCCCGCCGCCAACAAGGCGCTCAGCGACAACAACGGCGGGCATTGGGGTACCCAGCTCGACGCCGCCAAGCCGCAGGTCATCTCTGCCCGCACGCGCTCCGACCGCTCCATCGCCCTCACCTTCAGCGAACTCGTGGCCGATCTCCAAGCCGGCGACCTGACGGCCAATGGCGGCCTGATCAGCTTCGGCGCGGTGAACGCCGCTGCCAACCCGGTCATCGTCTGGAGCGCTGCCCCGGCTACCTGGAACACCGACGCCACTGGCTCCGCTGCGGGCTCCGGTACGGACGCTGCCGGCGTCTCCCAGTCCGCTCTCCCCAACCTCACCATCGCCGCCGACGCTATCCTCGACCTCGCATCAGTCCCCAACGCGATCAACGCCGTCACGGCCAGCAGCCTCACTACCGACGGCGCACCGCCCGTGGTCGTGAAGGTCCATTCCACCGTATCCACCGACAGCACGCACACACTCGGCCAAAGCGTTCCGGCCCTCGTCGAATTCTCGGAGTCGGTGACCGTCACCGGCGTCCCCACCCTGACGCTCCAAGTCTCCGCGACCGCCCAACGCCTCTGTTCCTATGAGCCCGCCGCCGTCAGCCGTACTCTGCAGTTTGGCTACATCGTCGTCGCCGATGACAATCGCCGTGATCCCTACTACTTGGACTACCCGGCCACGACCTCGCTTGCCTTCGCCGGCGGCAACATCGTCGACCTCGCCCCCGCCCTCAACCAGGCCCTCCTGACCTTGCCCGCCCCCGGCAGCGCCACGGCCCTCTACGGTCATCACATCCAGATTGACACCATCCCCCCGACCGTGGAAACCGTGGAAACCGTCGACGACAACACCCTCAAGGTCACCTTCTCGGAACCTATCGAGAACAGCGCCGGTGAAATCGCCGCCGCCATCGCCGCCATCGGTATCAGTGACGGCGGTGCCCCTGCCGCGACGTTGCCGTTTGACGCTGTCAGCACCGACCCCGACAACGCCTCGCTGGTCTCCGCTGCGGACGGTGACCTCGTCGTCATCTATCTCCATATGACGGATGCGTCCAAGAACTGGAACACCGACGCTACCGGCACCACCGCCGGGGTCGGAACCGACGCCATGGGTACGCACCGCACGAACGTTCCCACCCTCATCATTGCGACCGGTGCCCTCCTCGACACGGTGACCCTCCCGATCGCCGACACCGCTTTCGATGGCACGCTCGACAAAGCCCCGCCCGTGGTCATCACCGCCGGCTACCGCGACGTTACCGCCGACGGCCGTGTCGACCAGGTCCGCCTCGTCCTCTCGGAACCGGTGAATGTCGCCAGCTCCACGGGCTGGACCCTCTCCCCCAATGACCTCGCCATCAGCGCCACCCTCGGCGCCCTGACCCACCCCGCCGCCGCTACCCTCACCCTCGCCGTCAGCGCTCTCGCCCCAGAGACCGGCATTGATCACAGCATCCCAGAGACCGAGCCGGCCCTCGACTACGACGACCTCGGCGCCGAAGCCATCGCCGACCTCAGCCCCGCTGCCAACGCCCTGCAGCCCTTCGGCACTGCCATCACCCTGGCGGATCAAGCCGGCCCTGCCATCATTGCGGCCAGCGTCGCCATGCCCACCGCCATCGACCTCGACTTCTCCGAGAAGCTGGAGCCCGCGGCCAACACTGTCATCCCCGCGGACTTTGCCGTTGCCGCTAACACCGTCAGCAACGTCGGCCTGCTGGCGGCCGGCGCCAGCGCCCGCCTCACGCTCGCGACCCCGCTGACCCTGACCAGCGCCCCCGCAGTCAGCTTCAGCGCGGTCGGCGCGGTCGCCGACACCGACGCCAACCCCAACCAACAGACGGCGACCCTCGTCGCCTCAGCTCTCAGCCTCCGCCTGCAGCTCACGGCTCCGGCTACCGACCGCGTCTTCGCCGGCGGCGACCCCATCGACGTCAATGGCAAACTCGATCTCGCTGCCAGCGACCTGACGGGCTGGGTCCTCTACTTCGCCGAGGGACACTCCCCACTGGAAGCGACCAGCGGCTGGGCCACCCTCAATAGCGGCCTGACGCCCGTCGTCGCGGTCGCCAAACTCGGGGAGTTCATCCCGAACGTCCACGCCGACAACCCGCTTACCCTCAACTGGAGCGCCGTGCTCCGCGTCACCTTCGCCGACGGCGTCAGCCTCGATGTCGTGCGCTACCTCATCGTCGCCGGCAACCTGCCCACGGTCGGCATCGTCAACGACAGCCTCGGGGCGGATATCGACTTCCAGAAGTCAACCCTCGCCCTCTCCGCCAACTGGTCGGGCCTCGCCGTCCCCGGTGTCATCACCCACCACTACGAAGTGGCCTACAACACCGACCCCAGCGGGTATCCGACGACGGGTTGGACCGCGGTTGCCCTGGCGACCAATGCCACTCTCCCCGGCCTTGCCCTCAGCGACGCCACCGCCTACTACTTCAAGGTGCGCGCCGTCGATGCCGGCGGCAATGTCATCGCCCTGCAGACCTCCGACGGCGTCGTTGTCGACACCGCCGCCCCGGTCGCCGGCACCGTCCTCGACGGCGCCGCCGCCGGCATTGACATCACCTGGCAGGCGTCGGATAGCTCCGTCGCCGCCAACTGGTCCGGCTTCGCCGACAGCAGCGCCACCGCTCAGCCCTCTAGCGGTATCGCCAGCTATGAGTGGGCCATCTTCACCCAGGTTGGCGCCGTACCCACTCCGACGACCGATCCCCAGAAACTCGCCTGGACCAACGTCGGCAACGTCGCCGCCGCCGCTGCTAACCTCGGCGCCGGCCAACTGCTGCATGACCAGCTCTACTACGCCGCCGTCCGTGCCCTCGACCTCGTCGGCAACCAGGGACAGCCCGGACTCTCGAATGGCTTCCGCCCCGACCGGCAGCCGCCCGTCCCCGCCGCTGTCCGCGACGGTCTGGGCGCCGATATCGACATCACCGCCTCCCTCACGACCCTCTCCGGCAACTGGGATCCCTTCACTGACCTCCATGCCGGACTGTCCACCTACCAATACCGCATCGTCACCGATGTCAGCCTCATTACCGCCGGCTGGGAGAAGCGTACGACCCCCGCCCTCGGAGCCCTCCATCAGGGGCGTACCCGCTTCGGCATGGCCCGCCTCGCCGACGGACGGACCATGGCCATCGGCGGCTGGACCGGCGTCGCGGCTCTGGCCACCGTGGAGATCTACACCCCGGCCACCGGTGCCTGGACCTTGACCGGGCCCCTGCAGCACGCCCGCTATGGCGCTGCCGTGGTGGCGCTCCCCGACGGCGATGTCATCGTCGCCGGTGGCTCCAATGGCTCAACCTATCTCAGCAGCGTCGAGCGCTACAACCACTTGACCACGTCATGGAGCCAGATCGCCACCCTCGGTACTCCCCGCGAGAACGCCGCCGCCGCCCTCATGGCCGACGGCAGTGTCTGGGTTGCCGGCGGACGCGGTGCCGTCGATAACACCAGCCCCGCCACCACCGCACTCAGCGGCTACCGCGACGTCGTCGACCGGATCAGCCTTCCCGCCAATACCGTCACCGTCGCCGGTTCGCTGTCGCAACCTCGCGCCGGCGCAGCCGTCTACTGCCTCACCGATGGCCGTCTGGTTATCTTCGGCGGTGAAAACGTCAATGGCGCACTCAGCGCGACCGACGTCTACACCCCCGGCCCCGGCTGGTCCACCACCTCCATGCCCACCGCTCGCGCCAACTTCGCCCACGTCCAACTGCCTGACGGCGACCTTCTGGCCATCGGTGGTACCGCTAGCGGCGGTACCCGCACCGCCGCCGTTGACCGCTTCGATGCCGCGACCGGAACCTGGTCCGCTCTGGCACCCATGGCCACCGCGCGCTCACACTTCGGCGCGGCCTGGGTGGAAAGCACCGGTACGGTCTTGGTTGCGGGCGGCATCAACAGCGCCTCGACCTTCCTCACAAGCGCCGCGGAGTACAACCCGGACAACGACGTCTGGACCTCCTCAGCAGCCCTCAACCGCGGCCGTGGCTACCACACCCTCATCTCCTGCTCCAACGGCTTGGTCATGGCCATTGGCGGTCTCGCTGACTGGCTGATCACCGGCGAGACCGAGGTGCGCCGCTTTGCCGCTCCCATCACTGCCTGGACCAGCACCGTTGCCACCAACGGCACGGCCGGCTCCCTCACCCTCCAACTCGGCCGCACCTACTACTTCCAGGTCCGCGCCTTCGACAGTGTCGGTAACCGCTCCGACACCGCCACCAGCGATGGGGTCGCCGTCAGCTCATTCGGCACGCCCCCCGTCGTCGTCACCCTGGTTGGCCCCTCCACGGCCGCCGTCGGCGAGACCTTCAACGTCCAAGTCTACGTTCGCGAAGACAACCCCGACGCGCAAGGCTTCCGTGGCGGGCCCCTGGACCTGAACTTCACCGCCGCGCGCGCCCAGGTCACGGTCGATGGCGGCTTCTCGCCCTCAGCGGTTCTCTCGACGGCCTTCACCGCCCTCGGTGACACCCTCACCAGCGGCACCCTGCACAACAGTATCGGCCTCATCGATGAGCTTGGCGGCGCCACGACCGCCAACGGCCTCGGGGAGGGCGCAGCCCCCGGCGTGCTCTACGCCACGATCCCGTTCCGCGCTACCAGCGCCGGTGCCCTCACCATCGCTGCTGGCCCTGGCCTGAGCGGTCTCGTCCTTACTCCCCCCATCGGCACCGTCCCCGCTGATTCCACCAACTTCGGCGCCGCGCTCAACGTCACCATCCTCCAGGGCGTTACCCTCAGCGTCGACGGCAGCCCAGCCTCGGTCAACGAGGGCGGCGCATTCCGTATCCGCGCCACCCTCAGTGCACCGGCCACGGAGCCCGTCAACGTCACCCTGGCCTTTGCCGGCAGCGCGACGCCAAGCACCGACTACACCGTCTCGGGCCTCACCGGATCTGACCTCGTTATCGGTACGGGGGAAACCTCAACCTTCGTTACGGTCCAGACCGCCAACGACGGTACCGCCGAAAGCAACGAGACCATCATTGCCACCATCGCCAGCGTCAGCAGCGTCGGCGGTGGCTACGCCGAGGTCGATGAGCAGGCGACCAGCGTCAGCATCGTCGATAGCGGCCGCCCCGGCGACGCCAACGGCGACGGCTTGGTCGACTACTACGACCTCCTCGAACTCATCTCCGAGTACGGCAAGATCAACCCCGGCCCCGCCGACCTCGATGCCGACTTCGATAACGATGGTGATGTCGACTACTACGACCTGCTGATCCTCATCGCCAACTTCACGACCACGAAGGCCAGTTCCGCGTCCGCCGCGCTGGCCAACGACGCCAAGGTCCCCGGCCCCAACGCCACCATCAGCCTCGTCGGCCCCGCCTCTGTGGCCCCTGGCGCCACCTTCAACGTGGATGTCTACGTTCAGGTCTCCGCCTCTGCCGGTTTCGGCGGCGGCCCCCTCGACCTGGACTTCACCACCGCCAAGGTCGACTACGCTGAAGCTTTCGCTCCAGTCACCATCATTCAGGCGCCGTTCAATGGCCTCCTGCTCAGCCCTGCTGTTCTGAACGAGGCGACCGGCCAGGTGATCGAGCTCGGCGGCGGCACCGTCGCCACCGGCTACGGCTACGGCGCCCCCGTCTTCTACGCCCGCCTGGCTTTCAAGGCCACGGCTGCCGGTACGGCCACCTTCACGGCCAGCGCCGGCACCGTGGAACTACGCGTCGTGGGCGGTACCATCCCCTTCGCCAATACCACCTATGGCAGCCCCCTCATCGTCACGATCGGTGCCGCCAACCTGCCTCCGACGGCCGCCAACGTCACCGCCCAGACCGGGGTTGACCAGGCTATCGACCTCACCCTGTCAGGTGCCGATCCCGACGGCAACCCCCTGACCTTCAACCTGCCCACCCTCGGACAGGCAGCCTACCCCGCCCACGGCGACCTCAGCAACAGCCGCCCCGGACCCGTCAGCGGCACGCGCCTGATCACGTACACTCCTGACCTCGGTTACAACGGCCCCGACTCGTTTACCTACACGGTCAACGATGGCACGGCCAATAGCCCGGCCGCCACCGTCGCGGTCACTATCGGTGGCTTCCTCGCCGATCTCGTCATCACCCAGACCGGTGGTGTCGCGTACACGACCCTGCGTCTCGGAATGCAACCCGGTGCCTCCGACAGCTTCGCGCTCCCCGATGGCGACTACCTCGCTACACCGCCTCTCATCAGCGGCGGCGGCGCCTACCTCCTTGCCCCCTTCGGCGAACAACTCGCCTGGGACATCCGCGGCATCAGTACCGAGGCGCAGTGGCAGCTCGCCATCACCGTCCCCGGCAGCGTTGCCGGCGAGACCTGGAACATCGCCTGGCTACCCGCCAACCTGCCGAGCGGGGCGCTTTGCTTCCTGACCCCCGCCGATGCCACCTGGGCCCCCGCCGGGGCCGCGATCGACATGACGACAATTTCCACCAAGGCCGTCGTCAATGGCACCGCTACCCCCAAGACCCTCCGCTTCCTGGTCACGGTGGCCGCCAAGCAGACGGTCACCCTCGCCCTCAAGCCGGGATGGAACCTGATCGGCGTCCCGCTCACCCTCGACGACGACTCCCTCGATGCCTTGTTTGGCGATGCCCGCCTTATTGCCCTCTATCAGTACTCCACCGCTGCCGGCTACACCGTCCCCGCTGAAGTCACTCCGGGCCGAGCCTACTGGGCCTTCGCCAACGCCGCCTTCAGCCTCGAATTGAGCGGCGCCCCCGCCAGCGGTGGCGTGCCCCTGACCTACGGCTGGAATCTGGTGGCACCGTACACCGACTCGCCGAACCCAATGGATGGTACTACGGTTATTGCGGTGTGGGCGTGGGACCCCGTTGTCGGCTACTACATTCCCGCCCTCGATGGCTCTGCCAGCGTCCACAGCACAATGGGAATCTGGGTCTTCACAGCCCAGGATACGGTCATCTGGAACGAGGGCCGGTGAGCGCCGAAGAAGACCGCTGTCCGCCAGAGCGAAAGGCCGCAAGGTCGCTCTCGGACAGCCGTCCAAACTGCGCTGAAGGAGTGGAGCAGCCACTGCAGTTCTGCAAAAGTGAGAACGGAATGGAGCTTCTGAGCCGATTTCAGGCGCTGGAGATGTCCCAATCTCTGGCACACGGTATGCTATATGCCCGCCCACAACCCGTCGGCCAGCGCCGCGCACCAAGGTAGTACCGAACGAGATCCAGAGACAACAACCCAGCCACGACACCGGTAGCCGGGCCAGAGCTCGAACACCACCCCGCCCAACCCCCACAACGGGAAGACGGGGGGCGACAGTTCAAGCACAGCGCCAATGAGGGCTCGTGCCCTGACCCGGACACCGCACGAAGCCAACCGGCTCGGCAAGGAGAGCTGTCATGAGTACGAGCGGACACAACTTAGGCCGGAACTGCGGCGGCACTGCCGCCGTTCCGCTGACCGTCCATAGCACCATTTGGCATACCGCGAAACACTCCAGGAGACGCCGCGCTATGAAGTCGCTAAACGCTCTGCGCATGGTCGCGCTCCGCGTTGTCGGCACGCTGGCCATGGTTGCCTTGGCCAGCACGCTCTTTGCCGTTCCCGCCAGTCCCGGGCCACGGGAAGTGCAGCAGCCGGACGGCAGCACCGTCCTGCTTCTTGCCGGCGGCGATGAACGCCTGCACTGGTTTATCGACGTGAACGGCTACACCGTTCTGCGCAGCCCCGCCAGCGGCGCCTTCGTCTACGCCGAACCCGATGGCCAGGGCCTGATCGTGGCGGGAACCCGCCTGGTCGGCACCACCGACCCCGCTCAGGCCGGCATCAGCAGGGGCCTCCGCCCCAGTCCCCCGGCCGCGGCCAAGGGCTGGACCGGCATCCCCGCCCCCGCTCTGCAGGTCGGCGATGCCAACCCCTACCAGGTCAACCCCATCGGCACCATGAGGAACCTCGTGGTCCTGGTCGAGTTCAAAGACATGCCGCACACCATCGCCCAAGCCGCCTACGACCCGCTCTTCAACCAGGTGGGCTACAGCACCGATGGCGCTATGGGCTCGGTCCGCGACTTCTACGACCAGGCCTCCTACGGCCAGTTCAGTCTGCAGTCCACCGTCACCGCCTGGGTTACCCTCGACAACAACCACGACGCCTACAACGACGACGACGGCAGCGTCCGTAACATGGTTACCGAGGCCCTTGACAAACTCGACGCCGCCGGCTTCGACTTCAGCAGCTTCGATGGCGACGGCGATGGCTGGATCGACGGTCTGGACTTCATTCACGCTGGCTACGGCGAGGAGTCCACCGGCGTCTTCAGCCAGATCTGGTCACACTACTGGGCCCTCACCGCCCCCGCCATGCATGACGGTGTCCTCATGCAGGCCTACCACACCGAGCCCGAACTGCGCGGCGCCAGCGGCACAGGCCTCACCCGCGTCGGCGTCATCTGCCACGAGACCGGACACTTCCTCGGCCTCCCCGATCTCTATGACTATGGTTACGACAGTTCCGGAGCCGGCGACTTCTGCCTGATGGCCTCGGGCTCCTGGAACGGCGGCACCAACCCGGACCAGGGCATGCTGCCGGCCTTGCCCAGCGCCTGGTGCAAGATGGCCCTTGGGTGGGTTACTCCCATCAATGCCAATTCCGGTGG
Source organism: uncultured Victivallales bacterium (assembly GCA_903837355.1). Lineage (GTDB taxonomy): Bacteria > Verrucomicrobiota > Lentisphaeria > Oligosphaerales > JAFGRS01 > CAILUI01. Next base: position 40,026 of record CAILUI010000138.1, on the reverse strand, counting down.
CACCTTCAATCTGCGTACCATCGCCAGCAACCAGAGCCTGGCCCTCATCCGTGGCGACACCTGGCCCGCCAACGAGTACTTCCTCCTCGAAAACCGCCAGAGCTACGGCTTCGATGCCGCGCTGCCCGGAACCCTCCGCGGACTCCTCATCTGGCACGTCGACGAATCGCGCTCTAATAACAACGACCAGACCCACTACCTCGTCGACCTCGAAGAGGCCGATGGCAACCAGCTACTGCAGATGTCTGCCGCCTACGGCGGCATCGATGCTGATTACTTCCGGAATGGTAATAACACGCGCTTCGATTCCGATACCAACCCATCCAGCGAGAGCTACGCCGCCATCCCGCTCGGCTACGCCATCACCGCTATCTCCGCAACTGGCGGTAACATGACCTTCACGGTTGGGGATACCGGCGAGGTTACCGATAACATCCGCATCATCGCACCCCAGGATCCCGCTACCCGCAGTGACGCCTGCCTCTTCCAGGACTCCGCTGGCGTCCGTCACGCTGCCTACGTCACCCGGAACCCCTGGCAGATCAAGTACTCGTACAGCACCCCCGACACCGCCGGGGCGGAATGGTCAACCCCCGTTCTGGTGACTTCAGGCACCTACGCCTTCATCGACCCGCCCCAGGTATTTGGTCGCGCCGGCGACGACATGCATGTAATCTTCGAGGCTGTGGACCCCGTCACCGGACGCTCCCGCCTCTACTACACCTATTCAGAGGACGGCGGGATCACCTGGACAGACGATGCCGTCATCTCAGGCGCGGACCGCGCCGCCTCCTATCCCTATCTCGAGGTCAAGCGCGACGACAACAACCCCCATAATGACATTCTGCACCTTGTCTATACCGCAACCGTCACCGGCGCTGCCTTGCCCTACGACACTACCCAGGGCGACCGCCTGATCGTCGGCCCGGGTGTCTCCGGCACGACGACCGGCCAACTCTTCGAAAGCGCTGGCCGCGTCGTCGCCTGGGCGGATAGCGACGGCGATCGCCGCTACAGCGCCGGCGATGACGTCTGGACCGAGGCTGCTGGCGGCTCTGACCTCGTTTACCAGAGCGCCACCGATACCCTGGTCGCGGGAACCCCCACCGACGGCGACCAGGCGACCTGCGTGCTCTACGGCGCCACTCTCGCCGATGGTAACGGCAACAATGACTACGACGCCGGCGAAGTCGTCTGGGTCGATAGTCGTGCCGTGCGCTACATCCGTATCGCCAGGGCCGGAACCGCCTGGGCCGCACAGGCCCCCGTCACGGTGGAGGACAACGTCGCGCCCTTCGTCATGGGCTACAACCCGAAGCTCGCCTTCGATGCCGCCAACACCCTCCACGTCGCCTACTTCGCCACCAGCACCACCAACGCCATCCGCTACGCCACCAGCACGAACCTCCTCGCCACCACCTGGTCCGCGGCAACCGTATTGGCCACGCTGACCACCACCGACATCGTCTCCCCTGCCGTCGGCATCTCGGGCGGCCAGCAGATCCTCGTCAGTGACGAGGGCCGCCAAGTCACCCCACCCCAGTACGTCCACGTCATCTGGGCCGATAGCGCCTCCCCCGCCCTGCAACTGCGCACCAAGTCCGCTCCGATCACCGCCTCTCTCGGCGCCGCCACAGAACGGGCCGTCGGCAGCGATAATACTGACAATAACTTGATCAACGGCGACGCCTTCCTCGACCTGCATACCCGCAGCGACAAGTACGGCAATCTCCACCTCGCCTACCAGAACGATACGCCGTCGCGCCTCTACTACCGCATCTTCAGCACCCGCTACCAGCACTTCGGCCTGAACCCCCAGTGGAGCCGCCGCTTCCGCGAACTCAGCGCTACCGGCGCCATCCTCGATAGCCTGACCGTCGGCCCCCACGCCAACGCTGTGATGAGCTACACCCTCAACGGCGTCACCGCCCAAGTCGATCCGCCACCCCACATCCTCGGCGTCGAGCAGTTCGACATGAACGAGAGCGGGGCCATGGACGCCCTCACCACCACCCTCTCCGAGGACATCAACGACAGCACCATCACGCTCGCCGAGTTGGACCAGGTCCAGTTCACCTTCGGTGGCTACGACTGCGTCAACTTCGACCAGCGGACGGACGCCGGCGGCTCCGCCCTCCAGGGCACCAGTGACCCCCTCCTCGCCAGCGACAACGTCATCACCCTCATGACCGATGACATCAGCATCTTCGGAACCCGTACCAGCACCGTCCGCTTCACCGCCGACGAGCACCGCTACCTCGACTTTGCCGGCAATGAGATGGCCACCCAGGACGCCTCGGGCAGTTCCTACCCCATCGACGTCTTCGACCGCGCCGGTCCCGTTCCCTATGAGACCTGGCAGCACGATAACGACGACGACGGCAACATCGACGTCATCGTCATTCACTTCAGTGAGACCCTCAACGACAGCACCATCAACCTCAATGCCGTCAAGCAGCAGTTCCGCGTCAATGGTGCCGCCGTGATCACTAAGATCGACGCTATCACCGACAGCACCAACGGCACCGCGGCCGGCACCGACTTCACCTTCAACGGCCTGCCCCAGTACTCCCCACTCATCGGCGCCGTCCCCGCCAGCCAGCTCGGCATCATCGACCCCGGCACCGCCAACGACGCCTACATCACCCTCGTCACCGACGACTGGACCGACCCCGTCCGTAATACCAACGCCAAGCAGGTCGTCTTCAGCACCGACGCGGGTGCCTTCCAGGATAACTCGGTCGCCAGCAATCCCCCCAACGACGGCGTCGGCAATTCCATCCCCGTCAACCACGACTATGCCGCACCCCGCCTGACGGAAGCGCTGCAACTCGACGGCGGCAGTGGCAGCCCCTACAGCCCCGGCGCCCCCGATGGCTATATCGACGACGTCGTCCTGAGCTTCACCGAGGCCATGCGCGACCTGACCTTCTACAACAACGCCGCCGCCTTCGTCAACCCCGGCAATATCCAAGTCAATCTCGCCCCCACGCAGGGACCCATTCAGCCCGCCGGCAACTGGCTCATAGGATTCTCCACCGACTTCAACTACTTCGATGGCGTCACCACAGGGGGAGCCTACCCCAACCCCTTCGACCGCTACTACGACCCTCACATCGTGAATGACGAGAAGGTCACCATCATCCTCGACCCCAACAACCTCGAGGTCGCCCGCGGTACCGAGGTCAAGTCCATGACCTTCAACCAGTACGTTCAAGACGCGTGGATCAACATCAGCCACTGCTACAGCAACGCCGCTACTATCGGCGCTCAGAATGGACAGAACTGGTACAGCAGCCAGGCCTCCAGCCAGTTGATGCGCTATCCGCAGGACCTCCCCACCAACACCGCCAACGATAGAGACATGCTGAAACTGCAGAGCCAGTTCGGCTTTTCAACCAACCAGCCGCTCCTTACAGGTATCACCGTCTTGGCAGTGTCCGGCGGGTCGATCTGGGTCAACTTTGGCAACGCCCTCGAAGACGACGGCGACGACACCTGGTCGCGCTATCACGACGTCGACATGGTCGTCATCCCTCCCTGCGCTAGCGGCGACCCTAAGACCTTCCGCAACCGCCCCTGTATCCTACCTCTGCGCTACTACCCGAGCACTGGACGCATCCGCTGGGGTGAGGGCAACGATAACGGCAACTCATACCCGCAGATCTCCACTCTCACCGGCCCCCAGATCATCAAGATCAACGAGTTGACGCCGGGAGGTGCCGCCGGAACCGGATACCCGGCCTGGGATCAGCGCTTCATCTACATCTACGTCGACCCCGCCAAGCTGCCCAAGATCGACCGCAACACGTCAACGATCACCAACTACGTTCGCCTGTTCGACTACGGTATTAACGAATTCATGGGCCGCGAAGGCCGCTACCCCCTGAAGACCAACCGCAACATCCCCGAAGTCGACAAAGCCGACCCCGTAGCCATCGACTCCAGCCTCTTCGACACCGACGGCGACGGCCTCATCGATGAGGCCGTCCTGCGCTTCAGTGAGAGCTTGGACGACGCCACGATCACCTCCACCACTGCCGGCCAGTATGGCCTGGATCTCAACGGCGACGGTGTGGTCGATATCTACTTCGCCAACGTCGATGACGTCACCGACAGCACCAGCGGCTGGTTCCCCCGCAACACCCTCGACCCGCAGATCAGCCCCTTCAGCGACGTGGCCGTCAACCCCGCCACCTGGCTTTACCTTAGCGACACCGGCAACCAACGCGTGGGCCGTTACCAGCTCACGGGTGCCCTCAACGACGCCGAATACCTCAAACCGGCAGACCCCGAGCACTTCAGCGCTACCAAGGGCATCGCTTACCAGGCCGACGAGTTCCCGCTCTCAACGGCGAACCTCTCGGCTCTCCAGGCGACCTTTGTCGGTGGCGTGCGGTTCTTCTTCGTCTTGGATCCCGTCGCTGGGCTCCTCCGCAAGTTCTCCGGGGATACCGCCCTTGAAGTCGCCGACGGTAGCTTCCCCGTCGCCCTCGCTGCCGCCCCCAGCCCCGCCCTCGCCTGCGGCCGCGACACGGGTGACGGCCGCATCTACGTCTATGTGTCCACCGCCGACAGCCGCCTGCTGAAGATCGATGCCGAAACCGGCGCCACCGCAGCTCAGCGCGCCCTCTCTGGCATCACTGCCATCGCCGCCGCCGACGCCGGAGTGTTCGTCGCCTACAACGACGGCGCCCCCAAAGTCGCCAAATTCCTCCCCGCCTCCCTGACCTTCGACACCGCCTTCGACAGCGACGGCATTCTGGATACCTACACCGCCGTCTATGCGCTGGCCCTTGGCAATGACGGCCTCTACATCGCGGCGAACACCAGCGGCGCCAAGGTCGAGAAGCGCGACCTGACCACCGGCGCACTGGTCGCCGGCTTCACCACCGTGGCCCCCGCTGGAGCCACGGCGATCCACGCCCTCGTTCTCAACGCCACGCACCTCTTCGTGGCCTACAACAACGGCAGCGAACGCCTCGCCAAGTACACCCTCGCCGCTGGAACTGTCGACGCCGGCTTCGCATCCACACTTCCCGGCAACGTCTATGGCCTCTTCGCCACCGACACCTTCGTCTTTGTGGCCTATGCCAACGGCGCCACGGCCGACATCGCCAAGTACGCCGTCGCGGGCACCTTGGACACGACTACCCCGTTCGCCGGCAATGGCATCATCGAGGCTGCCTCCGCCCGCATCGATGCCTTCACCGTCCAACGCATCGAGGGCACCGACTACATCCTGGCCAGCAACCTGACCGCTGCCACCAAGTTGAGCTACAGCGCCACCAACGGCGCCCGCGCCGGCTTCGATGTGCTCTATGCGGCTGATGCCGGCGGCGACAACGTCCGGAAGTTCCGCCTCGATGGTACCCGAGAGCAGGCCGAAATCACCGGATTGCAGCTCCCCGTGACTGGCGCCAGCGACACCGACTACGGCCTCGATCAGCCCTACGATGTCGTCGTCGATAGCCACGGCTGGGTGTTTGTCCTGGACAGCGCCAACGGCCGCATTGGCCGCTTCTACTCCGACGGTACTCCCTACGACGCCACCGGCGCGGTCGGCATCGACTTCATCAAGCCCAGCGGGGTCAATGTCTTCAGTCACCCGCAGGCTCTGGCGATCGACAGCGCCGACAACCTCTATGTCGCCGACACGGGCACGGACAGCGTCCGCGCCTTCCGCACCGACGCGCCCTGGACCAGCAACACGCCCACCGAGATCAAGACCCTGACCCTGATCTCACCCCTAACTCCTGCCGCAACCAGCACCCTCAATGCTCCCCGTGGCGTTGCTGTCAGCAGCGCCGTTGGCCTCGACGGCAGAGCGCGTTATGTCTACGTCGCCGACAGCGGCAACAACCGCGTCCTGGCCTTCGATATGAACTTCTACACCCCGGCCACCGGTGACGCCCGCCTGGTGACCGGCTACCCCATCCAGTCCGGCATCAGCAACCCGACCGGGGTCTACCTCGATACCGCCGCCAACCGCCTCTATGTCATTGAGGCCGGCCTCCTCCGCAATCGCCTCGGTACCTATGACGCCGCCACCGCTGCGATGGTTACCCAGGAACTCATCGGACTGGCGGTGATCGGCCGCAACGACGAGTACATCACCATCCACATCGACCCCGGTACCGCCGCCGCTCTTGCCCTCATCCTCGGCACCGGCCCCATCCAGTACCCCATTAACATCATCTTCACTCCGCGCGACGGCACCTGGACCGATCTGGTGGGCAACAACAACGACACCAACCCACTGGCCATCATCGACTACGCCCCGCCGCGCATCCGTATCGTCCAACTCTTCGACCCGAACTTTGACGGCAACATCGACCAAGTCGTCGTCACCTTCACCGAGGACCTCAACAAGGCCACCGTCTCCACCCTCAATGCCAGCCAGTTCCGTCTCGGCGGTACCGCCTTCACCCACGTCGACAACACCACCGACACCATCAATGGTCTGCCCCCAGACAGCACCCGCATCCCCATCCGCCCGAACTACTACAACGGCCAGCTTTCGCGCCTGGTTCTCCTGCGCAACCCGGAAGTAATCGGTGCCGGCACCGGCTACGCCACCTTCCGCTACAACGCCCTGGATGGTTCCTTCCTCGACCTCTCTGGCTCCAGTTCCAAGAGCGCCGAGCAACTGGCATCCGTCACCGTCCATCGGGACAAGGTCCAGGACCTCGCGCAGCCGGTGCCCATCCGCGCGGTTCTCTCCCCGTGGTCCGCGGTCAACGGTCACCTCGTCGAGAACGCCGGCAACGACCCCTACCTCGACGTGACCTTCAGTGAGGACATCGCCGTGGTTCTCGCCGCCCTGGCGAACGCCCAATGGACCGTCGTCAATCCTCTGGGTACGGCCGTCAGCCTCGGTGACACCTCCTTCAGCGTCGTCGGCGAGCGCACCGTGCGCATTACCTTCAACGTCGGCGCTGCCGGCACCCTGGCCGCCGACTGGATTGACGGCGCCACCATCAACCTCGTCGCTGGCGGCAGCTATGCCATCAACGACCGCGCCACGCCGCCGAACCGCTCGGCCCCCAACGCCGTCAACGTTCCCATCGAGGGACTCACCGGACCCGCTCCGGGCAGCCCCGCCCCCAAAGTCGCCCGCACGGCGTCCTTGGATGAGAATGGCAATGGTACCCTCGACAAGATCATTGTCTGGATGGACGACCAACTGATGACCGCCGCCGGCCACAGCAAGCCGACCCTCGCCGCGTTCGCCGCCACCGACGCCAACGGCACCGCGCTCGCCATCACCGGCATCACCGCCGTGCGCGACCGCCTGGAGATCACCCTCAGTGACGATCGCGGCTCTACCGGGGCACCCACCCTTGCCTACAACGCCACGACCGCCCTCATCAAGGTCCGCAGCGTCTCTACCCGCGCCGCTGCCAGCAATCTCGGCGCCGCCGGTCCGATTCTCATCTCCGACTACGCTCGCCCCGTCCCCCTCTCTGCGAACTCCAACAAGTCTCTGGAGAGTGACGGCGATGGCAACGATGTCAGCCCTGACACCACCGTCACCACCGCCTTCAGTGAGCCCGTTCGTCTTGAGGCCGGCTACGGCAATGCCGACTGGCTCTTCCCTGACAGCACCTTCCCGAATGGCGCCACCACCGCCTATGCCGGGGACGGCGACGCCGAGATCGACATCCGCTTCCTGACCAAGACCAGCACCAACGACTGGGCGCAGGGCGACCGCCTGACCATGGCGCTCCCCTTCGGCCCTATGGTCGTTGCCGATGACGGTACCGGCGCGCACTTCGCCTACGTCGTCGACCAGAGCACCGGCGGCTCCGTCCTCCGCAAGGTGGTCACCGCCGGCTCTGCCACCCAGACGATCTTCAGCGACGTCAACACCGATGGCAAGTACGACGCTGGGGATATCCTGATCCTCGGTGCCGCCCCTGTCTTGGGTACCGCCGGGGCCCGCTTCGACCTCTACTTCGTCGACACCGATAGCAATGGCGTCTACACCCCCGGCGAGGAGATCTTCGCCGACCGTAATGCCAACGGCACCTACGACGGCACGCCCGACCTTCAAGTCCATGATGGCGGCGACGCCGCTTGGACGACCCCGACCGCCACGGCTGGCTTACAGCGTGACCTGCTTGCCGTTTCCAAGCCCAGCACGTGGGTCAACGACTACAGCGCCACGGGGACCATCGCCGCCATCGCTGTTTCGGGCGGCACCATCTACGTCGGCGTCAACAACGCCGGCACCGCCTCACTGGTCTTGCTCGATGCGCAGACGGGCGATCTTCTGCCGCCCATCCAGCAGCCCCCCGTTCTGGCCGGCAGCACGATCGTGGCCCTGGCGGTCCAGGGCAACGTCTTTGCTGCCGTCAACGCCGCCAGTGGTGTCCATATCCTCCAGTACGCCCTGACCGGCGGCGCCCCCGTACTCAGCCCCAACGTTGCGGCGCCGGGCAATGAGGCCGTCGCCCTGGCCACCGATGGCGTCAACGTCGTCCTGGCCACGCGCAACACTACGGCATCGCAGTCGGCCCTGGCCAAGTTTGCCGCCCTCGACCTCGCAACCGGCTGGACACTCCCCTTCAACATGATCGGCGCTCCGCTCTCGATGGTCCGCATCTCCGCCGTGGTTATCGATGCCGCCAATCAGCCCGGCTTCGTCTACGTGGTCACCGACGACCCGAACGGCGAGATCCGCCGCATCAGCCTGGCCGACGGCAGTGTCCAAGGCCTCGGCAACGTCAGCGGCAGCCACGGCGCCTCTGCCCTTGTCCTTATTCCCGATGCCGCATTGGGAGGTGTCTACCTCTTCACCGCCAACACCGTCTATAACCGTATCGAACGCTACAACGCCGCTACTCTGGTTGCCGACGCAACCTATCAACCCGTGGCGGGCGGCCTCATCACAACCTTGGCCACTGACGGCGCCAGTCTCTTCGGCCTGGATCAGACCCAGGAAGCTCTGGCTCGCTTCCGCATCACGGCCAGCACCCCGGCAACCCGTCTCAGCCTGATTCCCGGGAATCTCTACCCTTGGACCGCCGCGCCCACCGCCTGGACCGCAACCGTCAAGATCAGCGATTTCGACACCGGCGGTACGGCCCGCAATCCCGCCCGCAACACGGCGGTTCCCACCGTCGTCCGTAACCTCGGTATCGACTACCCCCGCATGGTCTCCGGCCAGTCCTTCGATATCACCCGCAACGGCGCTCTCGACCGCATCGACCTCACGGCGGATATGGATCTGTCACTGATTGCCGACGACAGCACCGCACTACCTGCTGCCTTCACCGTCCTCCCCATGGAGGTCGGCGCCACCCAAGTCCTCAAGGTGACCAACGTCAAGGCCGGCCTGATCGGCTCCGAGCGCCTCGTCACCCTGACCCTATCCTGCCTCGACGCCGGCGGCCTCCCGGACCACTATACCGGCGCGGTGTCTGTGGCCTACAATCCTCCGGCGTCCCTTCCGACCTCCGGACGCTTACGCAACACCGCCGGGGTTCCCGTGCAGCCCTTCACGGCGACCGAAATCACCATCGCCGACCGCGCCCTCCCGGTGGTCGTCGACGCCTTCCAGGACGGCAACCGCTATGTCGTCGCCAACAACATCGTCGACGGGACCCTCCTGCAAGTGATCTTCTCCGAAATCGTCACCGCCACCAGCGGTAGCTACAACCTGCTCTTCCCGGTGCAGGCAGGCCCCAACCCGATCATCCTCCCCGATGGCAGCATCATCTCCTATACCTTCGCAGGCCGGCAGATGAGCATGACCTTCGCGGGACCGACCCTCAGCGGTCTCTGGAACCCACTCGCCATCATCACGATCAACGTCGTGGCCTCTGGCACCAACCTCATTCAGGACGCTAGCGCCAACAACGCCGCCCCCAACGTCGCCACCGTGCCGATCCGCAATCTGCGCCTGATCGATACCGACGGCGACGGCATTCCGGACAGCCAGGACCGCCGGCCCAACGACCCCACCAACGCCGCTGAAGACCCTGACGACGACGGCCTTACCGACCTCCAGGAATACCGCAACGGCAGTGACCCACTCAACCCCGATACCGATGGCGACACCTTGCTCGACGGCGAGGAGGTCGCCGTCCACCGTACCGACCCGACCCGCGCTGATACCGACGACGACGGCTCGAACGACGCCGAGGAACTCGATCCCTGCAATCCCACCTACCCGGTCAGTAGCCCGGTCGCTGCCGACCGCGCCCTCGACCTCTCCCGCTCACCCATCGCCGGCATCCTGCCGCCCTTCCCGGACCGCTTTGCTACCGTCGCTGGCCAGTCTTGGACCGTGGAAGCCTGGGTCTACCCGATCTCAGACGGCACCGGCATGATCGCCCAGTACAACACCACCGGCGGCGGCACGCCTCGCGTTGCCCTTGAGGTCGGTCTGCGCAACAACGCCCCCTACGTTCGCTTCGAGACCGCGGGTGGCCACGAATACACCGCGGGTGGCGACGGCATCGCCGCCCCCATCCCCGCCAATGTCTGGACGCACGTCGCCGCAGTCTGGACCACCGTCGCCGGAACCACGCCTGGCTACAGCCTTGAACTGCTGGTCAACGGCATCCATAAGTTTGGCCAAATCACCATCGAGCCACCCGCCCCCGGCCTGGGCACCATGGTTCTCGCCAAGGGCTTCAGCAACGGCTTCCTTGATGAGGTCCGCATCTGGCGCAACGCCCGCTCCCTAGCCGAGATCGAGAGCAGCCGCGACCGCCTCGTACAGGAAGGAACAGACCAACTCCAGGCGTACTACCGCTTCGACGACGGCGGCTTGTCCATCGAAGACTTCGGCTCACACCTTGTGGCCGGCGTCTCAACCCCTAGCATGAACGACTCGACCTATTGGATCAATAGTGTCGACTATGCCATCGCCGACGCCAACGGTGACGGCCACGCCGACTGGATCACCGGCCAAAGCTGTGCCCTGCCTGAACTCACTGCCTACCGCACCGACGCCATCGATAACGACCATGACGGCCTTGCGGACGATGGCAACAGCAGCCTCAATAGCGTTCAGGCGTTCGCCATTGTGCCCGGCATCGACGGCACGCTCGAGACGGTGCGCCTCGCCGACGATACCCTTGACGTCACCTTCAACCGCATCCTGCCTGGCCTCGACGGCATTCTGCAGTCCGCCGCCGGCCTCGCCATGAGCGACACCCTCCTCACCAAGGCCGCCTTCAATGCCGCCCTCAGCACCCCCGAAACAAACATCACCGATGGCATCGACGAAGACGGCGATGGCTACACCGATGACTCCGACATCGCCAAACACCTCCGCGGCATCGACGATACCGACGGCGATAGCATCGCGGACTGGTTTGAGGATCTGTACACGCCGAACGACGAAGTGACTCTCGGCCGCGAGGGCGACCCCGACGGCGATGGCGTCACCAACCTCTATGAGTACTGGTGCGCCACCAATCCGCGTGATACTGATACCGACAATGACGGCACCCCAGACGGCGCGGAAGACGGCGATGGCGATGGTCTCAGCAACGCGCGGGAGGTCGCCGCCGGCAGCCACCCGGCCCTGACCGACACCGACGACGACGGCCTGACGGACAGCGCCGAAGTCACCGCCGGTACCTCCGCGGTCAATGCCCTCAGCCCACTGCTTGCGCGCGCCCTGCAACTCGGCGCGGGCGGCGACTCTGCGCTGTTGCCCCTGGACAGCCGCTTTGCCCTCGGTTCCGAGTGGACCCTTGAAGCCTGGGTTCGCCCCACCGCCGGCACCACCGGTACCATCATGTCACGGACTATCGCCGCCGGCCGCCTCAACTGGCGCCTGTCTCTGACGTCCGACGCCAAGCCCGCGATCAGCTTCCAGGACCCCGACGGCGTCCTGGTCACGGCAACCGGTCTCGCCATTCCTGCCGATGGTGCCACCTGGACACACCTGGCCGCGGTCTTTAGCGTCACCACCCGCACCCTCACTCTGTACGTCGACGGCTTGCCCGTCACGGTCACACGTACGAGTCTGCTTCCCGCTGCCATGAGTACCGGACCGGTCGAAACCGCCCTCGGCGGTGGCTTTGTTGGACTCGTCGACGAGGTCCGCTTCTGGTCCCTCGCCCGCACCCAGGCAGAACTGCAGACAGACCTGACGGCAAGCCTGACCGGCACCGAAGCCGGCCTGCTTGCCTACTACCGCTTCGACGACGGGCAGGCCGCGGTTAACCCGCACGGCGCCCAGGACGGCGTCGCGGCCTACGCCAACGATTGGCTCCAGGAGTGGGCCCACGCCGCCATTCTGCGCGGCGGTGCCGAAATCGTCCCCCTGGGCAACGGCACCCCGGTTCTGGACACCGTTACCGATAGCGATGGTGATCGCCTGCCCGACTCGTGGGAGCTTCTCTACTTTGGCGACCTCACCACCTCCAACGGCACCGGCGATGCCGATGGTGATACCCTCACCGACGCCTTCGAGTATCGTGCTGGTACCGACCCGACTCTGACCGACAGCAATGGTAACGGCATCAGCGACGACCTTGAGCATGGCGACGGCGATTCACTCACGAACGCTGAGGAGCAATTCTACGGCACCGACCCGACTCAGGCCGATACCGACGACGATGGTGTGGCGGACAACGTCGAGGTCTCCGCTACCCCGAGCCAGACCAGCCCGCTCTACAGCATGAGTCAGATCCCGGGGAACCCCACCCCCGGCCGCAGCCTCAGCCTCGCCCCGTTGGCCGGTGCCGGTTCCGTGGCACCGTTGCCCGACCGCTTCAACCGCGCGGGTGGCGATTGGGCGCTTGAGGCCCACGTCAAGACCACCGACGTAAGTGGTTCCGTCCTCACCTATAGCATTGGCCTCGGCTCCCAGTTTGACCTCGGCCTGGCCGCCGGCGTGCCCGGAATCCGCTTCACCGACAGTCGCGGCCTGGCCCACGCCACCCTCGCCCAAGGCAGCATCGCCGACGGACAATGGCACTATCTGGCTGCCTCCTGGAACGGCGCCGCGCAGACCCTTACCCTCGTCGTTGACGCACTCGTCTTCGTCTCCGACCGCGAGGACCTTGGGCCGCTCACGATCCGCCCCGCCGCCGGCCGCGGCGTCCTGCGGATCGGCAAGGACCTCGCTGCCGGTAACCTCGACGAAATCCGCGTCTGGAGTACGGCTCGTACCCTGGCTCAGTTGGAGGCCAACCGTCAGGTCTTCGTGCAGTCCAACAGCGCCGCGCTCCTGGCCTGCTACCGCTTTGATGACGGCGGCAACAGCGCCGAGGACTTCGCCCACCTGGGCAACCGCGACTACGCCCTGGCCGGAGTCACCTTCTCCACTGACGCTCCGACCTTCTACGGCGTTAACACCACCGATAGCGATGACGCGGATCTGGACGCACTGCCCGACTGGTTTGAGTCTCTCCATGCAACCACCGCGCAGATCAGCCCAACCAATGCCGACACCAACGGCAACGATATCAAGGACAGCCAGGAGGATCCCGACGGTGACGGCCTCAATAACCGCTACGAATATCTTTGCGGTACCGATCCTACCAAGGCCGACACAGACATGGACGGGATCAGCGACGCCACCGAGACCGCCAACGCCATTGCCGGGGAGACGCTCACGAACCTGCAGAAACAGCAGTTCAGCCTGGCGCCCTTCCGTACGGACACCGACGACGACGGTATCACCGACGCTGTGGAAATCGCCACGCCGTCGCGGCCGGCCTACTCGCGCAGTCCCATCGAGAACGGTGCGGCGCTCTTCAGCGGCACGCAGTACTTCGCGATCCCGACACGCTTGGATCATGCCCTGACTGGCTGGACCATCGGCGCCTGGATCAACCCCAGCTCGGCTCAGAACGCTGACATCATCGCTCGTGAAGTGGGCCCCAACGCCTACACCTTCCGCCTCGCCACCCTGACTGCCGGAGCGGCCTACCGCATCGCCGCCGAGTTCACCAGCGCCGACGGCGTCGCACACAGTCTGACCAGCAATGCCACCTTCCCGGTTGGGGCCTGGCTCCACGTTGCGGCCCGTTTCGACGACGTCACCCGCGTCTTTGATCTCTTCATCAATGGCCGCCGCCTCGATGAGACCGCGATCACCGCCCTCAACACCGCCGCCATCAGCGCCGTGCAGCTTCCCGCTCTGGGCGGCCCCGGGCCCCTTCGCGAGCGTATCGGCGAGGGCTTTGTCGGCCGTATCAGCGAGGCACGTATTGGCGCGGTACTCAGCGACCTGCTCACCTACCGACTCTACGACATGGATTCGCGCGTTCAGATCACTACGGGTACGGCCACCGACGTGGTTCTCGTACTCGACGTGTCCGGCAGCATGTTCGGACAACCGCTACAAGACGAGAAGGACGCCGCCAAGACGCTCATCGACGAAACCCCCCAAGGCACTCGTATTGCGCTGGTGTCCTTCCATGGCATCGCTACTCTTGAGGCGGACTTCACCACCGACAAGACCGCCGTGAAGAGTATCGTAGACGGCCTCATCGCTACCGATGGCACTGACTTCCAGGCGCCCATGCGGACGGCCATTGACACGTTTGACGCCGGCGGCACGTCTCCTCAGAAACTGGCGGTCTTCATCAGTGACGGCGGCGCTACAGACCCCATCGCCGAGACCGCGGAGGCGGCCGCCAAGGGCATCGTCTTCGACACCATCGGCTTCGGTACCTACTTCTGGCCCGGCTACGTCAGCCCGCTTGAGAATATCGCCAAGGGCACCGGCGGTACCTACTACCCCGCACCTGGTGCCGACGAACTGAAGGCGATCATGGCTGGCATCGGTGCCGGCGTGGCCGGCGTTACCCGCTACGACGCGATTCCCCTGGTTGGCGACTTCCTCTTCGCTGACGGCGGCCTGAACGCCGAAGACTTCAGCACCAGCACAGACTGGGACTTCAGTTGGGCCCACGCTGCAGTTCCCGTCAATTTCAGCTCCGCCTGGCGCACCATCCTCACGGATACGCAAGTACCCGGCTACGACGGCGACGGCGATGGCCTGACCAGCGCCGAGGAAGCCCTGCTGGGCTCACGCGACGACCTGGCCGACACGGATGATGATGGCGTGAACGACGGTGCCGAAGTCCTGGCCGGCACGCACCCGAACTCCAGCATGTCAGCCGCCACCCTTAGGCGCCGCGCCCTCGATCTAGGAACAGCCGCAACCTGCCAGTTGCCAGAGCCCCAGCGCTTCAACCGCGGCGGTGATAGCTGGACCCTCGAGCTATGGGTCAAGCCGAGCACCGCCAACCAGACGGGACGCCTGCTCCGCAGTACGGTCAACGGCCTGACGCAGTATGAGCTCGGACTCCGGGCCTACGACCTTGATCACAATGCCATTACGCCTCCAGTCCCCAATGTGCCCTACGTGCGCTTCATGACCCGCGCCGGCCAGACCTACGAGGTCCACGGCGAGTACGCACTCGAATCCGGCGAATGGACACACTTGGCTGCCATTTGGGATGCGGCCAACACCCAGTTCACGCTACTTACCAACGGCCTCTCCGTGGTCACCTACCTGAAGCAGAGCGCTGCGAGTCTGGCCGGTGTCGCACCGGTCAGCGTCGCCGCCGGCGACGGGATCGACGCTATGCAGGCCTTCGTCGGCGATTCCACCTTCAGCCTCGGCACCCTCGTGGACGAGGTCCGCATCTGGAACGCGGCCCGTACCCCGGACCAGGTCGTCGCGGGGCGTGACGACCTGGTTCAGGCCAACGCCGACACCTTGGCGCTCTACTACCGCTTTGACGACGGCGGCGCCAGCAGGGAGGACTTCGCCTGGAAACTCTATCATGTTCCTGGCCAACCCTACGCCACGCGCAATGACAGCGCCGGCGAGCCCGTGAACTACGAGCCCTACCGCTATGTCCTGATAGCGCCCGCTGGCGCGGTTGTTGACCAAGGCGTACGCCTCTACAACGACAGTGGCGTTCCGGGCTACAGCGTACGACTCGACGCCCCCGCCGACGATGCCGATGCCGACGGCCTGCCGGACTGGTTTGAGGACTACTACACCGGCAACAGCCTCTCTCTGGGCGCTGGTGCCGACAGCGACGGCGACGGACTCAGCAACCTGAACGAATACTACTCCCACACTGACCCGACTGACGTCGATACGAACAACAGTGGTGTCGGTGACGGTCAGGAGGACGCCGACGCCGACGGCCTCCTCAACTACAACGAACAGGTGCTGGGCTCGCGTCCCGATCTCGCTGACACCGACGACGACACCCTCGCCGACGGTGCCGACCCAGTTCCTACCAATGCTCTTACTCCCTCCCACCGCCGCGCTTTGCGCGTCTCCAGCGCGCCGGCGAAATACCTCACCATGCCCGCGCAGACGCGCTTCGTCCTCACTGCCAGTTGGACCGTGGAGACGTGGGTTAACCTGGCCGCAGCCGAAGACGGTAACGGTATTCTCATCCAGCGTAACCTCGGACTCGACGGCGCCAACTACGAGCTCGGTATCAAAGACTTCAAGCCCTACGCCGCCTTCGCTGTTGAGCAGGGCATTCGCCGCGAAGTCGTGGCCCCAAGCGGGCTCTCTGCCAACGCCTGGTTCCACCTGGCTGGAGTTTACGACGCCACAGCCAGCCGCCTCTCGATCTACGTTAACGGCGAACTGGCGCGCTACACCAACGTTGGCGGTATCGCCCCGGTCGACTCCGGCTCCGGGAAAGTAGCCCAGCGCGTAGGCTACGGCATCGATGGCCTCATCGACGAAGTCCGCATCTGGAACCAGGCGCTCCCCCCAACGACTCTTATGAGTGCGGGACTCGACGCCGACCCCTACGGGGCTATGGTGGCCTACTACCGCTTCGACGATGGCGGCACCACCGCCCAGGACTTCAGCCCGACTCTGGCCAGTGACTGGAATACCAACTGGCGCAACGCCGCACTCCTCATTGGTGGCACGACCGCCGACATGATCGTTGACAGCACGGCCCCCGTCGGCAACACCAGTGCGGACTCCGACGGCGACGGCATTCCGGACTCCTGGGAGCAGCAGTACTTCGGCAATTTGACCACCGCCACCGCTACCACTGACAACGACGGCGATGGCCTGACTGACCTCAATGAGTACTACGCCGGCACCGACCCCACGGACGGCGACAGCGACGACGATAACGTCTCCGACCTGATCGAAGATTCCGACGGCGATCGGCTGACCAACGGCCAGGAGCAGAACCAGTTCGGAACAAACCCGGGCCTCGCCGACACCGACGATGATGGCGTTAATGATGGCAACGAAATTCTCGGCACCCCGGACGGCGGCGCCGCGGACCCCTACTACATCACGAGTCCTCTGTTCTCCTTGGGACACTTCGACACGGTTCTGACCGACGACTTTGGCCGCTTCGTCCTGACGCCGCCGCGCAGCTTGGACCTAGGCGTCCTCGCGCAGACATGGAAGCGCGGAATCCCACTGCCCCACGGCGAGCGCATCGCCTCCCTGGCCGCCCAGTGGAACCTGCAAGCCTGGTTGAAGCTCGATACCGACGTCGACGGCGCCATCCTCAGTTGCCGGGTCAACGGCCGCATCGCTGCCGAGATCGGTGTCCAAGGCGGTTACCCGTACGCACGTTTCCAGACCGACAGCGGTCGCCTCTGCACCGCTGGCGGTACCGGTGTCGCTCCTCTCCTGACCGCCGGACGCTGGTATCACGTCAGCGGCAACTACAGTGCCGCCGATAACTCCCTGAGCGTCTACGTGGACGGCGTCCTCGAGTACAAGCAGATCGTTCTCGAGCGTCCGGTCACCGGTAACGGTACCATCTTCCTTGGCGGTAACGGCCTGGTGGATGGCCAAGCCGGTAGTGCTACACTGACCCGCGGCCTCCTGGACGAGGTGCGCGCGCAGGCCCAGTCCTTGAGCCTGGCAACCGTCCGCGCTACCCGCGACTCCCTCGTCAGCGGTGCCGCACTGCTTCTGTACTACCGCTTTGACGACGGCGGCATGGCCATCGAGGACTTCACCCACCCGTACGGGCACCCCGCCGACACACAGGTAACCGAGTACGAAATCCAAGCCGTCTTCTACGGCGTCACCGATGGCGACGCCGATGGCAGCGCGGACTGGGCCACCACCACCGGCGCCAAGAAGATGAACGGTATCGACGACCGCGACGCCGACCTCCTGCCCGACTGGTGGGAGGATGTCCACAGCGGTGACCCTGCCCTCCTCCTCGACGGGGCAGCCGATCTGGATAACGATGGCCTCAGCAATCTCTATGAGTTCTACGTGGGGACCAACCCCTACGACACCGACACCGATAACGACGGCGTCACCGACGGCAACGGGGACTTTGACCTCGATGGCCTGGCCAACCGCGAAGAGCAGACGCACGGCTCCGACCCGCGCCTGGCTGACAGCGACGACGACGGCTGGAACGACAAGGACGAGGTCGATGCGGCCACCTCGCCCGTCCATCCCATGAGCCGGCCGAATTTCAAGCCGGCCAGCCTCGACCTGGCCGCGCTCCCCGCTGACGGTCTAGCGGTCCCGCACCCCGAGCGCTTTGCCTTCGGCATGGACGCCTGGACGCTGGAGACCTGGTACCTGGCGGCTCCCAACGTCGCCACCCAGACCGGCTCCTTCCTACTCTACGAAGGTGTCAACGGCCAGAGCTTCAGCTTTGGCCTCGAGCGCGGCGCGCCGATCGGCCGCATCTTCGCCGGCCACACCACTGTGGTTCAGGTGGGCGGCGCTGCCGCCGTTCCCCCAGTACCGACCGACGGCTGGCATCACCTGGCCGTGGTCTGGGCGCCCGCCGAGAACAGCCTGCGCCTCTATCGCGACGGCATCCTGCTCATTGCCCAGCAAACCCTGGCCGCCCCCACTATCGCCGCGGGCAGCGCCTGGATTGGCCGCGGCCTCACCAGTGGCTACCTCGACGAGATCCGCGTCTGGGGCGAGGCCCGTACCGAGACGGAGTTGAACCGCTGGCGCCACGAGATCATCCCGACCTATGAGAGTATCAATACCGGTAAGTTCAACCCGCAGTTGGCGTTGCAGGAACTGCAGACCGCCCTCACCGCGACGGTCTACGCACTGAGCAATATCTATCTCTACAGCGACGTCCTGCGGCTCTATTACCGCTTCGATGACGCCGGCATCTACTCCGAGGACTTCCGTGCCTTCCGCGACCCGGATTACTTCCTCGCTGGCGCTGCGATCACCGACACCGTCGCCGCACCGCTCGACGGGGTGGACGATGACGATGGTGACGGTCTGCCCGAATGGTGGGTCAATCTGCACAGCCTCAACAACTGGCGCCAGATGGTCTGGGGCGTACCCTTCACCGATGACCGCGATGACCTTAACGTCGACGGGCAGATGAATGAAGGCCCTGGCACGTCGCCCGGCGGCTGGAGCTATGCCGGCGTGAATATCGGCCCGTTGACCGCAGCTCCCACCGCCGACATGCCTACCCCGTCTGCAACCAGCGGCTTCATCATCCGTGACTTCACTGCCTTCAGTTCCATCGGCAGCATGACCGACTACGTGGAGAACCTGGAACTGGTCCCGACCAAGTCGATCATCGACTTCGATTCCGGCATGTTCGAGCACCTGATGAAGTACATCCTGCTCGACCGCGTCCCCACCACCGCGCCCTTCCAGCTCTGGGTCTGGAACGGGGCCGTGGACCAACTCACCGTTAACGGTAATGCGGTGGCTCTCGCGGGCAGCGGTACCGTGGACATCGCCCAATACCTGCAGGCCGGCCGTAACCAGATCTACCTGCAACTGCATGACACCGGCGAGGCCACCTCGACCATCCCCGTACAGCCTCCCGGCTACTGGCTCTACAACTCTGGCGGCAACACCCCGGTGATCACCCCGTTCCCCTGGCCCGTCCAGGCTTACACCTGGCCGCTGTCCACTATGAAAGTAGATGCCGCTCTGACCGTCGACGGCCGCGAGGTCATCGTGCGCGGCGATAGCAGCAAGTTCGACCCGCGCACGGTCTGGCATGGCCGCACCAGCACAACCGCTCTCAACTGGGTCGACTACAGCGGCAAGTTCGCCCCGCACCAGGACTACGGTATCGCCAATGATCCCGACTTCGACGGTGTCACCAACCTGCTCGAGTTCATGCTGGGCACCAACCCCATGGACCGCGACAGCGACAACGACGGCATCGCCGACGGCGATGAGGACTTCGACCGCGATGGTGTCACCAACTCCCGCGAGGACCTCTTCAACACCGACCCCGTTACGGCCGACACCGACGACGACGGCCTGAGCGACGGCGAGGAAGTCACTCGCGGCTCCATTCCGACCGACGGTAACAGCCCCACGGTGATGCGCGGATTGGCCCTCGACGGCAACGCCGCAACCTACGCTGAACTGCCGTTGCAGGCGCGGTTTGCCCTCAGTACCTGGACCATCGAAGCCTGGATCCGGCCGACATCCCTCCCCAGCGCCAGTACCCCCGCCAAGATCATCGAGCGCGTGGTCGGCACCATGGTGCCCGGCCGCTATAACATCAACTTCGGCCTGCAACTGCTCTCCAGCGGCAAGGTCGAGGCCTACTACAGTGACGGCAGTGGCGCCATGGCCCGCGCCACGGCGATCCAGCCCATCACCGCGGACGGCTTGGCCTGGACCCATGTCGCCGGGGTCTACGACGACGCCAGCCGTACGCTGACACTCTATGTGGACGGCGCCCAGGCCCGCGAGAAGCGCAGCACCAGTGCCCCTGTGCGCTACGGCCCTGGTATCGCCTACACTCGCGTCGGCGAGAGCTTCACGGGCATCGTCGACGAGGTGCGCATTTGGTCCTCTGCCCGTACCCCGGCCGAGATCAGCGCCAACCTGACCAACCTGCTGGTCGGCGACGAACCCGGCATCGTGGGCTACTACCGCTTCGATGATGGTGGCGTTACGGCCCAGGACGGTACCGCAGCCTACACCGGCGACTGGACCCGCAACTGGACCAACGCCGCCGTCCGCCGCGGCGCGGCTCGGTTCATCGATCTCGGCGGCGCCAGCCCGGTACTCTGGGATCTGGACAGCGACGCCGACGGCATGGCAGATTGGTGGGAGATCCACTACTTCGGCAACATCACCGTCTCGGACGGTACCGGCGATCAGGACAACGATGGCCTGATCGACCTCTATGAATACCTGTCCGACCTCAACCCGACCGACCCCGATACGGACAACGATGACACCCTTGACAGCGGCGAAGACAGCGACGGCGACGGCCTGACTAACTACGAGGAACAGCAGTACCAGACCGACCCGCTCCTGGCCGACACCGATGACGACGGAGCGACCGATGGACACGAAGTGGACACCCTCACCAGCCCCCGCCACTCCATGAGCCCAGCCGTGCCCCGGTATCTCGTGCTGAACAAGATCGGTCGCACCTCTGGCCTGTCCGTACCGCTGCTCGCGACCGAGCGCGCCCAGCTCATGCCTGAGTGGACGGTGGAGACGTGGTTCCGCTCCAACAACCCGGCCAGCGAGACCGGCGTCCTCGTTCGCCGCGGCATGGGCGCGCTGGCGTCCTTCGAGCTCGGTGTCACCGCGGGTAAGCCCTACATCCGCTACCAGACTGACCGCGGTACCGAGAAGCTCCTGCAAGCGGACGTCACCATCGCTCCCGCAACGTGGACCCATCTGGCTGCGACCTGGAGTCCGCCCCTACGCACAGTGACGCTCTTCATCAACGGCGCATCGCAGTACCGTCTCGAGTTCCGCCAGACCGATTTCGACTTCGCTCCGGCCGGTGGCGTGGGCTTCTTCACCCTCGGCGCCGGGACGTCTTGGAGCAGCGCCTACATCGACGAGGTCCGCATCTGGAGCGTAGCGAGATCAGCCGAACAGATCGACCGCGCTCGCTGGGAAGTCATGCCCTCTGCGACAGCCGGGCTGTTCCGGTGCTTCCGCTTTGACGACGGCGGTATGTCCATCGAAGACTTCGCACACCCGGGATGGCAGAACGCCGACACCCACGCCATCGACTCTCGTCTGTACGGCGTCCTCGATACTGCCCCCGCAGACGGCACGGCGGATTGGCTGGGCACGGCCGGCGCCCTGACTTTCTACGGCTTCGACGACAGCGACGGCGACGGTATGGCCGACTGGTTCGAGGTCTTCTATCGCGTCGATGACCCCACCGCCGACCCCGACGGGGACGGGTTGACCAACCTCTACGAGTACCTCTGCGGCACGCACCCGGACAACCTCGACAACGGTGCGACCGACTATCTCGCCGACAGCGATGGCGATGCACTGATGAATGGTCTGGAGCAGCAGTTTGCCACCGACCCCCGACTGGCCGACAGCGACGCCGACGGCTTCTCGGATGCGGAGGAGGTATTCGGTGACCAGGTCTATCCTGGTCGCGGTCTGCCACGGCAAGCCGCGCTGAATGCGTACGCCAGCGACCCGCTGAATCCGCTGAGCAACGTCTACCCGCCGCGCCTGCAGCACTTGGACTTCGCCACCCCCGGAGCTGGCGTCGTGGTTCCGGACCAGGCGAAGTACGCGGCCGAGAGCTGGACCCTCCAAGCCTGGATTCTGCCGGCCTCCGAGGGCCACATCATCCAGCGCCAGATCGGCCAACCGACCACTAACTACGACCTCGGGCTCGAAGCCGACGGCGCTGCCTTGCGCCCCTACGCCCGCTTTGCCATCGCTACCGGTGCCGAGTTCAAGGTCGGCGGTGCCGGTCTCGCCGGCCTCGCGGTGACGACCACAGCCTGGACGCATCTGGCAGCCACCTACGAACAGGCCACCCGGACCCTTCGGCTGTACGTCAACGGCATGCCAGTCGCCGAGAAGATCGACCTGCACGGCGCCTTTGAGTGCCCGTCATACGCCAATGGCGACACCGATCACGACGGCGTCTTCGACGGCGCCGCGATCACCTTGGGCAAGGGCTACGTGGGCAGCATCGACGAGGTCCGCATCTACAACGGCGCCCTGCCCGCACTGCAGATCTGGCGCGACTATCGCACCGCGGACAGCGCCACCGCCGGTCGCGCCCCCGCCTATGGCGCCGGACTGACCGCGATCCAGCAACTGGATGTCGACCAAGCCCTGACCGCGGACTACGCCCCACAGCAACTCATCGTCAAGCTCAACCCGGCGGTTACGACACTGCAACGCCTTGCCCTACACAGAGGTCTGGGCACGGCGCTGGTACGTCGGGCCAGTGCCCTCGGCATCGACTTGGTCCAAGTCCCGGCGGGGACTGCGATGCGCGACGCCCTGCGTGCCTACCGCGCCTCGGCCGACGTCGTCTACGCCGAGCCGAACTACCAGATCCGCGCGATCGCCATGCCGAACGACCCGTTGTTCAACCAACTCTGGGGCATGCATAACACGGGGCAGACGGGTGGTACCGTCGACGCGGACATCGACGCCCCGGAAGCGTGGGACCGCAAGACGGGCAGTTCCGCCGTCATCGTCGGCGTTATCGATAGCGGCGTGGACTACACCCACCCCGACCTGGCGCCCAATATGTGGACCAACCCAGGCGAAATCCCCGGCAACGACATCGATGACGACGGTAACGGCTACATCGACGACGTCCACGGCTATGACTTCGCCAACGCCGACGGCGACCCGATGGACGACGCTGGCCACGGTACCCATGTCGCCGGTACCATCGGCGCCGTGGGCAACAACGGGATCGGCGTGGTAGGCGTCAACTGGAATGTGCGCATCATGGCACTGAAGTTCCTTGATGCCAACGGCAGTGGCTACACCATGGACGCCATTGCGGCCATCGATTACGCCGTCCGTATGGGCGCCACCCTCACCAACAACAGTTGGGGCGGCTTCGGCTACTCGCAGGCCCTCTACGACGCCATCGGCCGCGCCCGGACTGCGGGACAACTCTTCGTTGCTGCCGCCGGCAACTTCGGTATGGACAACGACGGTGCCTGGCCCGCCTATCCTGCCTCCTACGACCACGATAACATCATCGCCGTCGCGGCCACCGACGATACCAACACCCTGGCGTACTTCAGCAACTACGGTGCCACCACTGTCGACCTTGCGGCTCCGGGCGTCGCCATCCTGAGTACGGCTCCCGGCGGCGGCTACGTGTTGATGGATGGGACCTCAATGGCCAGCCCGCACGTCGCCGGTGCAGCCGCCCTAGTCTACTCACGCTTCCCCAGCGCCTCGGCCGCTGACATCAAAGCGGGCCTTCTCGACGGCGGCGAGATCATTCCGGCCCTCGACGGCGTCGTCGCGACCTCAGCCCGCCTCAACCTCAATGGCGCCATGGCTCTCGCCGGGACCCGCGTCATGGTCGCCTGTTTCCGTGCCGACGAGCGCCTGGATGCTCGTCGTTTCGTTCTCGACCTGACAGAGAGCGAGGACGCCTATACCCTCGCCGACGGTTCGCCCCGGTTCGCCGCCGCCTGGACGGTCGTCAGTGGCGTCACTGTGCACGCCCCAGCCGCAACCACGGCACACGCCCTCAGTCTCCCCGGCGACACCGACCGCGACGGTATGCCCGACGGGTACGAGTACGCCTTGGGCTTCGCTCCCGCC
This sequence comes from uncultured Victivallales bacterium, assembly GCA_903837355.1. Taxonomy (GTDB): domain Bacteria; phylum Verrucomicrobiota; class Lentisphaeria; order Oligosphaerales; family JAFGRS01; genus CAILUI01. The sequence goes on along the minus strand of CAILUI010000138.1, from coordinate 15,527 downwards.
GTCGCCGACGGCGATCTCGACGCCGACGGCGACCGGCTCACGAACTACACCGAGTACCTCGCAGGGACGTACCCCACCACGGACCTCTTACCGACGCACCCCCGCAACGGTGTCTCTGATGGCGTTAGGCCCGACCAGCTCAGAGACAGTGACGGCGATGACCGCAGCAATCTCCAAGAACAACTCGACGGGACGCATCCGGGCAGCGCGACCGTGGCTGGAGTTGACGTCAGCGACCTCGATGACGACGGCCGCGGCGATAGCGCTGAGATGGTCGCTCACACCGATCCCGCCGACGCGCTCTCACCGTGGATCTCTCGCGCCCTCAGACTCACCGGCGCCGGTGATGCCCTTGTCCTACCTAACCAGCCGCGCTTTGCCCTGGCGGCCGACTGGAGCATCGACGCCTGGATCAAGCTGGCCCCCACCGATACCGACGGTGGCGTGGTCATCAGCCGCAGCATCGATGCCGACCTCAACGGCAGCGTTGAGACGGTCAACTACCAGCTCGGTGTCAAGGTCATCGGCGGCGCTCTGCGGCCCTATGCACGCTTCGTCAGCGCCAAAGACCTGGCCGGCAACGGTGGCACTGAGGTGCAGGTACCGACCTCGGCGAACGCCGGCAACGTGCCGGTCATCGAGGCTGGCGTATGGAATCACATTGCTGCGGTCTACGCCAACTCCACCGGTACCCTCTCGGTCATCGTGAACAACGGCTTCCCGTTCACGATTGCCACGGGTACGGCGCTGCCGGGCGCCGCCGCTGTCGGTCCCTGCCGCGTTGCCGTCGGTGACGGCTTCGTGGGCGACATCGATGCCGTGCGCATCTGGAGCTCTGCCAAGACGGACTTCAGTGACAACGACACGGCCGTCGTGGCCACCCTGCCTGCGGCCGTGGCGACTAATCTGCATCTGATGGCCGTAGCCAGCGCCAACCCGCTGCAACTCGACCGCAGCAGTCTCAGGACGCTGGACGGCGCGACGGCACAGGATCCCGTGTTGCCGGCCAACGGTCCGTACCGAATCACCGCTGACGCGACCACGCTGGCTCCTGCCGCCATTCCGACCGGTCTGGTGGCCACCTATATCTTCGACGACGCCGGTCGTACGGCCCAGGACTTCGCAGTCGCCCGTGACGACTGGAAGACCGAATGGTTCAACGCCGCCGTACTCGTCAATGGCGCCGTCGATGACACTCCGATCGCCATGGTCGACGCTCCGGCTTCCCCGGTTCAGCCCACCGAGACCGATTCCGACGGCGATGGCATGCCCGACTGGTGGGAAACCGAGCACGGCCAGTGGACGTGGTACGACGACTCCCAGTTCGATGACGAGGGCGACGGCCTGACCTCCATTTACGAGTACTGGTCAGGAACCGATCCCCTCAGTCGGGATACGGATGGCGACGGTACCCCAGACGCACAGGAGGACGCCGACGGCGACGGCCTCACCAACCTCGAAGAGCAACAGTACGGCACACGCCCGGACCTGCGCGATACGGACGACGACGGCGCTGAAGACTTGGTTGAGGTCCGTGCCGTCACCAGCCCCACGCATCCGATGAGCGTGCCGAACCCGACCCACAGCAATATGGCCACGCCACGCAGTCTGGCCTTGCGCCACGGCGAAGGCGTCGGCATCGCGCTGCCCTTCAGCCAGCGCTTTGCCTTCGGCTACACTGGGTGGACCGCTGAGGCCTGGGTACTCCCCGGTTCTCTCGACAGGACCGGCGACATCCTGCGCTTCGACGGTGACAACCGCGTCGGCTACCGGCTGTCGTTGGTCAATGGGATCCCAGAGGGTGTCATATTCCGCAAGGAGAATAACAACACAGACACCTCTCTCGTCATGGTCGGCGGTGCCGGCAGTACGGCAGCCTTGGTGGCGGATACTTGGACCCACCTGGCCTTGGTGTGGGCGCCCGCCGAGAACACCCTCCGTCTCTACCGCGACGGCATTCTGATGATGGCACAGCAGACCCTGGCCGACCCGAGTGTCGGCACCAGCGGCAAGGCCTTCCTGGCCCGCCACTTCAACGATGGCGTCAGCACTGACGCTCAGGCCGGCTTCGTGGACGAGGTGCGCGTCTGGGCGCAAGTCCGCACCGACGAGGAAATCGCCTACTGGCGGAAACACCTGTTCCCGACCCTCGAGACCATCGATCTGGTCGACTACGAGTACGGCGACGTCCTGCGCGCCTACTACCGCTTCGACGATGGCGGTGCCTATGTCGAAGACTTCGCTCACCTCGCGAATCCGGCCTATTTCCTCAGCGCCCCGGTAACCGCCGCGACGGCCGCGCGCGTCCGCGGTCTCGACGACGCTGATGGCGACGGCTTGGCGGAGTGGTGGGTCGGCCTCCACCAGCTCGATGAATGGCCCAAGTTCCAGGTCGGCCCCATGTACATGTACAACACCGATGGCGATATCGATGGCGTGGCCTTCATGCGCAGCTTTACGGCCTATACCTCCATTGGTAACGGCAATTCGTCCTGGCTGGAGAACCTGCAGTACCGCACGACCAAATCCGACGTTCTCGGCGAAGACGGCCGCTATGCCCGGGTGGTGAAGTACGTGCGCCTGACCCAGGTGCCGCAGCAGGCGACCCTAAGACTGTGGGGCTTCGGTATCAGTCTTGACCAACTTTACGTCAACGGCACCGCGGTTCCTCCAGCCCCCACCGTCGACATCACGCCGTACCTCGTCCAAGGCCGTAACCAGATCGCGGTTGTCTTCGAGCGTACGACGTCCTTCACCCGTACCATCAACTACTCCAATCTCGTCGACGGCACTGCCGCGACCTACGACCAGGACATCTTCATCGGCAAGTTCGATGCTGACCTCGACGTCGACGGTGAGATGGTCATTGTCCGTGGTGACGACTCGCGCTTCGACCCGCGCGCGGTCTGGCACGGTGTTACCGCCTCCACGTGGATCTCTGCCAACAACATCATGTGGACTGAGGACGCCTTGGCGCGCGAACTGCCGCACCTGGATTACGGTCTGCCGCGCGACCCGGACCAGGACGGCCTCGAGAACTTCTACGAGCAAGCCCTGATGACCAACCCGCGTGACGCCGACTCTGACAACGACGCGGTGCCGGATTCCGACGAGGACTTCGATCGCGACGGTCTCACCAACGCTCAGGAGTTCGCGCGGCTCTCCGACCCGCTGCGTGTCGACACCGACGACGACGGCATCGAGGATGGCGCCGAAGTCATTGCTGGCACCAGCCCGGTCGACTCGCTCAGTCCGCTCGTTCCGCGTGTCCTGGACCTCACTGCCGCCGGCTCGTTCGTGGCCATGCCCATGGACCGCCGTTTTGCCCTGAGCTCATGGACCATCGAAGCCTATGTCCGCCCGCAGGCGACCGCCGCGGCCGACATCGACGGTGTCATCCTGCGCCGCTCGGTCGGCATTGCCTCCCTCACCGGCACGCATTATGTCACCTGGGAGCTGAGCTTGACGAACGGTATCCCGGCCGTACGCGTCACCGGCGCCAGCCTTGGCGGTGATACCGTCGTATCCAAGCTCAACGGCGACGGCGTTCTGGGCAACACCTGGACGCATTTGGCGGCGACCTACGACGCCGCGACCACCTCACTACGGCTGTACCGTAACGGCGTCCTGGTAGCTGCGCAGACGATCGGAACCACCTGTGCCATCAACGGCCCCGGACCGATCATTACGTCAATCGGTACCGCCGACGCCGACGGCTTCCGCGGTCTGGTCGATGACGTGCGTCTCTACGACGCGGCCCTCAGCCGCAGTGACATCGAGGCTCGGCGCTACGCTGTACTGACAGGTAGCGAGACCAGTCTGGCGGCCTACTACCGCTTCGACGACGGCACCTACAACGCAACTGACGCGGCCCACGAACGCTATGAACTCGTCGAAGGGCAGGTCGAAGACTTCGCCATGCCGGGCCATGACTGGCGCAATGACTGGGAGAACGCGGGCACCCTTGCACACGGTGCCACGATGCGGCCGATGCTGCCCACCGAGACGGATCCGTTCGACGAGGACCGCTGGACCGACAGCGACGGCGACGGTATGGCCGATTGGTGGGAACTGCAGTACTTCGGCAACCTTAGCCATGACGGTTCCGCCGACGCCGACGACGATCTGCTCACGGACTTGGGTGAGTATCGCGCTGGCACGAACCCAACGGCGTTTGACACGGACTTGAGCGGGACCCCCGACAGCGAGGAAGACCCCGACGGCGATGGTCTGTGGAACTACGAGGAACAGATCTACGGCACTGACCCGCGGTCTGCGGACACTGACGATGACGGCCTGAGCGATGACGAAGAGCTGTTCGTCCTCGGAACCAACCCAGCCAACTCGCTGCAGCCCGTCGTACCTCGCGTCCTGCGTCTCACCGGCTCGGAGTACATGGTGGTCAGCGACAGCGCCGCGACCTCGCAACCGATGCTGACCCTCGCGGTCTGGATCAAACCGGCGGCCTCCGCCGCTGCCCAGGGCATCCTGCGGCGCACGGTGCGTGACGGCAGCAATGCCAACTACCGCCTGGTCCTGACCGCCGCGAACACCATCGAGTTCAGCTATGACATGCCGGTTACCGGGCGTACCATTCGGGTCACCAGTGGGACCCAAGTTCCGGAGGACAAATGGACCCTCGTGATCGCGCGGTTGAACACCAATACCGCTGGCGGCACTGCCCGCGTCTTTGACCTCAATCTCTTCCTGCCGTCGGGAGACGCCTACACGCGCTTCACCACGACCGGCGTCGCCCTTGGCTCCCCCGTGGTCGACACTAGGGGCGACCTGGTCGTCGGCTTCGAGGAACACACCGGTACCGACTCGATGAAGCGCGTCGAGTGCCAACGCTTCATGGGTGACCTTGACGAAGTCGCACTCTGGGCGCGCCTGTTGACCACTACCGAGATGACTGCCCTGTCCCTTACCGCGCCCGCTCCTGGCAACCTCAACGAGAGCGCCGACGGCGTTGACTCTGACGGCGATGGCGCCATCGACGACATCACCGGCGCGTGGGCGACGCCAGAAGCCGATGCGACCGATGGCCTCGACGACGACAACGATGGCGTTATCGACGACATCGCCACCGACCCAGCCGGCCGGCCCGAAGTTGACGTTCCCTCCGACATGGCTGCCTACTTCAAGTTCGACGACGGCGGCATCACCGGTGAGGACCTCACCGTCACTGCCGACTGGTTCCAGAACTGGCGCCATGCCGGCCGCTACATGCCGGACAATCGCATCGTCGTGGACGGCATCGTCGGCGGCATCGGCGAACCCGACCGTCTGCCCGACACCTGGGAGCTGACCTACTTCGGCTCGCTCAACGTCTCCCAAGGCCTCGACGGGCAGGACTTCGACACCGATGGCCTGTCTGACTGGTACGAGTATCTTGCGGGCACCAACCCCACCCTCGCCGATACCGATGGCGACGGCATCAATGATATCAACGAGGACATGGATGGGGACGGCCTCAGCAACGGCTTTGAACAGGGCGTCACGCATACCCATCCGCGTCGCGCTGATACCGACGACGACGGCGTACGCGATAACGTGGAGAGCAACACCAGCACCGACGCCGCCAACTCGCTTGATCCATTCCATGCTCGCGCGGCTATCTTCACCGGCCCCGGCCGCTTTGCCGTCGCCAATCAGACTCGGCATGAGCTGACCACCTGGACCGTCGAAGCGCGTGTGAGTCTGCCCACGACCTCCGCGACAGGTATCCTCGTCCGCCGCGCCCTGCAGCCCGCCGTACCTCAGGACAGCGTCAACTTCGAGCTCGGACTCGACAGCGGTCGGCCCTACGTACGCTTCACGGACGCCAACGACGTCGGCCACCAGGTGACGGCAGCCACGGCTCTCTCCAGTACTGTCTGGCACCACGTCGCGGGTTCCCTCGGGAGTGGCCAGCTCTCCCTCTACGTCGATGGCGTTCTCCGCGGCACGCTCCCCGTCGCAGAAACCTGCAAGACCCGTGGTGTGGCTGGGCTTGAGGAGATCAGCATGGGAGCCGGCTACCAGACGGTCGGTGGCTTTGCTGGGGCCCTCCCTGCCGGCACCAAGCTCGACGAGGTCCGCGTTTGGAACGCGGTACGTGCCGTCAGTCAGCTTGCGGCGAATGCCAACAACGTGCTCAACGTGGCCAGTCTCTTGATCGGCGACGTGAACCCGCTCGTCGGCTACTGGCGCTTCGACGATGGTCTCGGCATCGACAGCCACTCCATCGAGGACTTCACGGCCAGTCTGGTCAACGTCGACCATTTGCCGGACTGGTTCTTCAACTGGCCGCACGCGGCCTACCCCGCGGGTGATGTCACTGTTGGCGATGAGAACCAGCCGACCGACAGCGACCATGACAGCTTGCCGGACTGGTGGGAGATGGCCGTCTTCGGCAATCTCAGCCAGACCGACACGGGCGACCCAGACGGTGACCAGCTCACCAACCTGCAGGAGTTCCTGGGCACCGACGGCGTCGGCCAAACCCAAGGCCCTGCCGGTTCTGTGGCCTGGGGCATTGGCGATGGCACCAGCCCCACGGACGCCGATACCGACGGTGACCAACTCCCCGACGGCAGCGAAGTCAACGTCTACCACACCAAACCTTACGCGGCCGACTCCGATGACGATAGCTACGACGATTTCACCGAGATCATGACGGGCACCTTGCCCAACTTCTCGCTCGACCCGTACAAGAGCCGCAGCGTCCGCCTGGACGGCGCCGCTGGCAGTCTGTTGCGTGCGGCCGCCCGCGCTGAACTCTCACTACGGACGTTCACGGTCGAGGCCTGGTTTAAGCGCGCCACCGTTGAGCCGCCTGCCGAACAGATTCTGCTGGCGCGCCGGTCGGGGACCTCCGCGAACTACGAGCTGGGGATAGATAGCAGCTTCCGACCGTTCGCCCGGTTCTCCTACAACGGTGGAACGGGCACCAAGACGGTCACGAGTCCCATCACCGTTCAGGATGCCGCCACCTGGCACCATATCGCTTTCACCTACGACCCCGTCGTGCGCGGTGAAATGCGGCTCTACATCGATGGCACCCTGCGCGCCATCGAGTTCACCTGGCTCATGCCCGATATGAACCTGAGCGACCTCACCATCGGCGCCAATGGAACCAGCGGCTTTGCCGGCTGGGTCGACGAAGTCCGGATCTGGAAGATCACGCGCACTGCGGCCGAGATCTCCGGGACCATGCGCCGCCGTCTCAGCGGCGGTGAGACCGACCTGGTCGCTTACTTCATTATGGATGATGACGAGTGGCGCGGCAGCCCGAAGTCTCCGAGCAAGTTCGGAGCCCAGGACCTGGTCACCAACCGGCCCGGTGACTCGGCCCGCGGCGAGGGCGTCTACGCCTTCTCGTCCGAGGTTGCTACACTGCTGCCCAGCGATACCGATAACGACGGCCTGCCGGATGTCTGGGAGATCGCCAACGGCCTCTCGCCCAACGATGCGACCGGCGTGAATGGTCCGACGGGCGACCCGGACAACGATGGTCTCAGCAACCTCGGTGAGTACAACGCCGGCACACGCGCTCAGTATCCAGACACTGACGCCGATGGCATGGCCGACGGTTGGGAAGTGGACAACGGCCTTGATCCTGTCCTCAATGACGCCGCCAACGACCCCGATGGGGATAGTCTTAGCAATATCGAAGAGTACCTGGGTGCTGACTTGGTTGTTGACCTGGTCACGGTTCCGCCAGACTGGGGTGATGCCACCAACCCGCGCGCCAGCGACAGTGATGGCGATGGCCTGCCCGACGGCTGGGAGCGGCTCTATGGGCTCGATGCCAATGACGCCACCGACGACAATGGCGCCGATGGCGATCCGGACAACGACGGCCTCACCAATGCTCAGGAGCGCGACTACCTCACCGATCCACGCGACGCCGACACCGACAACGATGGGCTGCCGGATGGGTGGGAGGTTGCCAACCGCCTGAGCCCGCTGAACGCCGTGGGCCGCCATGGCGCATCGGGGGATCCCGACGCCGATGGTGCTACCAACATCGTTGAGTTCGGTCAGGGCACCGACCCCAACAATCGCGACACCGATGCTGACAGCCTGCCCGACGGTTGGGAGATTCGTTACGATCTCAACCCGCTGAGCGCGGCTACGCCCAACGGACGTAATGACGACCCGGATATGGACAACCGCACGAACTACGAAGAGTACCTCGCCGGCACGGACCCGAAGGTGCCCGACAACGAGGCTACCGACAGCGACGGCGACGGCCTCACCGACATGCAGGAGTGGCAGCTCGGAGTCAATACCGATCCCCACCTGCGCGACACCGATGATGACGGCGTCGAGGACTACGCCGAGTTCGTGGCCGGCACCGAGGGCTATAACAGCCTCTCGAAGGAGAACATCAATACCTTTGTTGACTTGGCGCGCTACAACCGGCTCGACTACCGCGGTAACCTCATGGCTCGGCTCAACGCCGGTGAGACCCTTGAGGTCCCCGGTGTCGCGGACAACGATCAGCGCCTGGCCTTTGCGAGCTGGACCGTGGAAGCGCGCTTCCGCTTCCGCTTCGGGACCGGCGAAAAGCGCGGTGAGCTGGTTGAGAGTAGCCTGACGGCCGGTGACGAACTGTACCTGGTTCGGCGCGCCTTCGGGACGGCGGCTGAGTCCGATACCAACTACGCCATCGGTCTGAAGGTCGGCCTCACTGGCGGACGCAAGTACCTCTACCCATTCGCCAAGTGGTACAACACTGCCGACGTGACCCCGGAACGCGTTGCCACGCGTACGGCTCAGGTAGCGAACCTTGAACTGGTGGAAGACCAGTGGTATCACCTTACCGGTCGCTATGACGCCACCGCGCATGTGCTCACACTGTTCCTTGACGGTGACCCCGTGGCCGAGCAGCGCGACGTCACCGGCTATTGCCCGACGGTCCTCCAGGGACAGACCCCGTTTGTTCGTCTGGGCGAGCGCTTCGCCGGCGACTTGGACGAGGTTCGTATCTGGGGCGTCACGGCGCGGGAGCTCCGCTACACCGATGCGGTCAGTGGCCAGACCTACGACCTCACCGGCACCGTGCTGAGCGACGAGCAGATCGCCCTGAACGCAACACGCTCGGTAGTTCCGGTCTACGGCGTCTATGATGGCGGCCTCGCCGACACCTTGACGCTGGTCGACACGGACCCGACGCTCTACACCGTCGACCGCCACGTTACCCAGACGCCTTGGTCCACTCTCTCAGGTACCAGCGGTCGCTTGGCCACGGGAATCTACTACGATGACGCCAACGCCAACCGCATCTGGGATACGGGCGAGACGGTTTGGGCCGATATGGGCGGGGCCGTTGATCCGACCGATGCTACCGCGACTCTCACGGGTACTACGGGTGCCTATGACGTCGACGTCGACGTGCTCCTGCATAGCACCACCCCGGCGCCCACAGAGCCCATCGTCGGCGCTTCAGTGCGGCCGTTGACGATGTACTACACCGATGTCAATGGTGACCGGGCCTGGCAACCCGGTGAGGACGCCTGGGTCGACTACACCAACACCGCCAGTTGGTACGAGGCTCAGGTATCGCCGTGGGCCCAGGCCATGGCCCTCGCCCTCTACCTCAAGTTCGATGATGCCGGTCTGTCCATCGAAGACTACGCCTGGCACGCAGACTGGCGCGCCTTCTGGGCGCACGCTTTGCGCCCTGCCGCCAGCGGCCTGACCATGGCCGACGTCGTGATGGATGGCAACGATGCGCCGACGGCCCTGCAAATGCGTATCGCTCCCGCCACCGCGGCTAAGCTGGTTGCCAGCGACGCTCTGTTGCGCGCCGAGATCACTATGCCGTCTACCGATCCGGACGGATCGCGTGTGCAGTATCGCTACAGTTGGTTCCTGGGCACACAAGTGCCTGCGGACCCCGATGCACCCATCCGCTTTGTGGATACCAGTGCCGATGGCACATGGGACGATGGAGAAGCCATCTACAGCGACACCAACAACAACGGCACCATGGATTCCGGCGAGCGCCTCGTCGGTACTGCCACGGCGCTTGGTCACGCTCTGACCCTGGACCTGGCCGCACGCGCTGCGACCCCCGGACAGGTCTACTATGCCGTCGTCGTTCCCGTCGATGACTTGGGCAAAGAGGGACCGTTCGCCCTCGACTATGTGGTGACCAGCGCGGCCACCTCGCCAGACCGTCCGACCTTCATCTCGCTGACGCCTACCCTGGCTGACGAGGGTGATCGGCTGCTGCTGACACTACGCAACAGCAACAACCACAGGGTTTCCGTCCTGGTTGACTGGTACCGCAATGCCGAACGCTTCACGTCATCCTCCGTGACCAGCGTCGCCGCGTTTACCTCCTGCACCATCGCGGTCGAGGGGCCGCTGACCCGTCGTGGAGACATCTGGAGCTTCATGGCCTATGCCAGCGACGACGAAGGCGGCCTTAGCCGGCCCACCTACGGTAGCGGTGAGACGACCCAGACACGCGTCACCCGGGTTATCGGCGGTGGCGCCGGCAGTGCGGCCGAAAACCGGCCGCCGTCAGCGCCCAGCCAGGTGCATGTTACGCCTGACGACCCGCTCGATGCTGACCTCCTCATCTGCAGCCCTTCCGGCTCTGCGGACCCAGAGGGTGACGCCTTCGCTTATTACTACCAGTGGTTCCGGTTGCGCACGCCGGAGACGGCCTATGCGCCCATGGCAGACGAGGTGGGCCCGGTTCTCAGCCAGACACTGACGTTGCCGGGTGACCGCTGGTTCTGCCAGGTCTACGCCATGGATGTCTACGGCAACCGCAGTAGCACCATGAGCTCCAATCCGGTCATTATTGGGACCACCGTCACCGGTGCGCTGGCCTACGAGCCCAACGGCACCTACAACGAGGCCCGTCGAATCCTGCCCAAGGCCAATCCCGTGCTCCTCACTGACCCCGCGGTCCAGAGCCATGTGTTCGGCACCGCTGACGACCGTGACTGGTTCTGGTTTGTCGTCGAGGACGGCCCCGGCTACGAGCGTCTGAAAGTGACGTTCGAGACGAGTAGCGCTACCGCCATGTGGACGCCCTACTACGCCAACGGGATGATCGACTCTGCCGACACCGTGCTTGCTCTCTACCGCTCGAACGGTGGCGGCGCGCCGAGTTTCATCCGGCAGGTCGACGACGTTGGCGTTCTCAGCCAGACCGGGGGATCAAAGTTTGCCCGTATCGAAATCGATCTGGCCCCCGGCATCTACTATGTGCAGGTCTGGTCAAACGTGATTCCCGACACCACGAACAACGTCTACAGCGCCCACCTCTGGTTCGAGGTCCCCGCGGGTGCCAGCGGTCCGAGTGCTCCCACCAGTGCCGTGCTGCGGCCGCAGCAGCCCACGACGTCGGAGGACTTGGTGTGCGAGGCCTCGGGCGGCGTCTCCCCGCTCGGCGAGAGCCACCTCCGCTACAAGTACGTCTGGTTCCGTGACGGGCAGGTGGTCCCCTTCGGACGCGGCGCCCAGCCCTACGAAGGCACTAACTACATTCTGGCCAACGCCAAGCCCACACTCAGTGCCGACGGCTCGCCCGCCAACGTGGTGCCCAGTTCCTACACTCGCGAAGGCGAGGTCTGGAGCTGCCAGGTGTTCACCTCCGACAGCAACGGCGAGAGCGACGGCATGATGAGCAATCCGGTTACCATCGGCAGTGTCAGTTGGACTCAGACCATCCGGGTCGCCAAGACCTTCACCGACGGCACCGCAGCCGTGTCCCAGAATGTCAGCATCGGTTGGCGTTTCGGTGCCACCCACGGCTTCGACCTGAACATCGATGCGGATCTGCCGACAGGTACCACCCCCGATGACCCGAATGGCCCGCCCGTGGGGCCGGGTGGCACCGGCACCGGTAGCGCCATGACGCCGGCTGGCAGTTCCTATATCGTCGGTCTGGAAGCCGAGCATTCACGCCTGACCACTGACATGCGGCCCTATGGTGACATGACCTCCTGGTACCTGAAGGTGGAACTCGGCCGCAACCCGGCCAGTTGCCGCCTGACCTGGGCTGACCTGGCACTTCCGGTCAGTGAGACGCCGCTGACCATCACCCGAGTCGAGGAAGGCCCGTACGGGGAGCTGTACCCGGTTTACGGTACGACCGTGGATATGAACATGGTCGACGGCATCACCATCTCCGCACAAGCGATCGCCGACCTTATCGCGGACGACAACGATAGCGTCCTCTTCCGCATCAGCCTGGGAACCGGCGATGACAACCAAACCCTCCGGCTTGCCTATGGCTGGAACATGATCTCCTTCGCCATTCAGCCGATCACTCCGTCGGTGCGTAGCGTGTTCTCGTTCAATGGACAGCAGGTGATCTCTGGTGTGGCCTGGGCGTATGAGAACGGTGGCTATGTGCCGGTGACTGAGGTCAAGGGCAAGGTCGGTTACTGGGTATTCTGCCCGTTCCCGGCCGGCGCCACCTTCACGGTGCACGGGTTGCCGCTCGATGGGGCGCTGGCACTGGTCAGTGGCTGGAACCTGGTTGGTCCAGTGGTCGCGACCGATGTCAATTCGGCCTATGGTGCCTATGGCAAGGGGCCTGTCGGCACCGGGGCCGTCGACCTGGATAACATCATGTCGCTCAACCCCGACACCATGACCTACGAGTATACGAATACTCTGGTGCCAGGTCGTGCCTACTGGATCAACGCCTTCCGCAACGTGGAACTGCCGGCGCCACGAGTCCAGCCGTAACGGTCTGACGAGGCGACTTTACGGGGCTGCTCCCGAGCGGGGCAGCCCCGTCTCATTACCGAAAGACTCCGCATGAGCGACATCAGCCATATCCGCAACATCAGCATCATCGCCCACATCGATGCGGGCAAGACGACGACGACCGAAGGCATCCTGTTCTACTCGGGCCAAACGCATCGCTACGGCAGCATCGACGACGGCACCACCGTCATGGACTTCCTCCCTGAGGAACGCGCTCGCGGGATCACGATTCGGGCGGCGGCAGCCACGATCCCCTGGGGCGATTACTTCATCCACCTCATCGATACCCCCGGACACATTGACTTCACCGCCGAGGTCGAGCGTTCCTTGCGCGTCATCGACGGCGCTGTCGTCATCTTCAGCGGCGTGGAGGGGGTGGAAGCGCAGAGCGAGAAGGTCTGGCGCCAGGCCGATGCCTACCACGTCGCGAAGATCGCCTTTATCAACAAGCTCGATCGTATCGGCGCCTCGTTCCATCGCGCCCTGGGTGAGGTCAATAGCGTCTTCGGCACCTGTGCCGTGGCGCTTCAGGAGCCGCTGGGAATCGAGGACGGCTTCCATGCCATACTCGACCTGGTGACGGAGGAACTGATTACCTTTGGCGGCGAGGATAACCGCGAGGTCATCCGCAGCGCCGTACCCGCCGAGCACCTTGACCTGCTGACCGCCCGTCGGGAACACCTGATCGAGAGACTGGCAGACCACTCGGATGCCATCGCGACGCTGTACCTCGAAGGCGAGCCGGTACCGGCATGCCTTCTGCGGGACGAGCTTCGTGCCCTCACTCTCAAGCGAGCTATCGTCCCGGTACTGCTCGGCAGCGGCAAGCGCCGCCTCGGTATCCAGCCGCTTACTGACGCGATCGTGGCCTATCTGCCCTCCCCGGAGGACATCGGACAGGTCATGGGGCACGAGCCGCGCACGGACGAAGCCGTGCCCATCCCGGCCGATCCCCAGGCCCCCTTTGCCGGGCTCATCTTCAAGGTCACCGCTTCGGCGTCCTCCGACCTCTTCTATCTGCGTACCTACGCGGGAACGCTGCGGGCGGGGGATACCTTGCTGAACAGTCGCTCCGGCGAGCGTGTCCGCCCCAAACAACTCCTGCGCATCTACGCCAAGACTACCGAGATGATCCAGGAGGTGGGGCCCGGCGATATCGTTGGCCTCGTGGGACTGCGCGACTGCGGTATCGGCGATACCCTTTGTGAGCCGCGTCGCCGCGTTGCCTTCGAGCGTATCGCCTTCCCTGACCCCGTCATCTCGATCGCCATCGAGCCCAAGTACAGCAAAGATAAGGAGCGTCTGGACGAGGTCCTGGATCTGCTCTGCCGCGAGGACCAGACGCTGTCCCGGAACCAGGATGAGGATACCGGTCAACGCCTGCTTTCAGGGATGGGCGAACTCCACCTGGAGATCAACCTCAAACGCATTGCCGATGAGTTCGGCCTCGAGGCTCGCACCGGTGAACCGCGCGTTGCCTACCGCGAAACCTTCCGAACTGCGGCCACAGAACACGTGGTCTTCAGCCGCGTCCTCGGCGAGACCGAACTCTATGCCGAGGTGGAAGTGAGTTTCCGGCCTCTGGCTCGCGGTGGCGAACTGTTCCTGGTCAGCAGCAGCCTGCGCCACCGTGTGCTGGTGCCCAAGGCGTTCGTTGCCGCCGCCGAGAAGGCCTTGGCTGACGGCCTGCGCACGGGCGGTAACCACGGCTACCCGCTGATCTACGTGGGGGCGGAGTTGACGACTCTGAATGTAACGGAGAAGAGCACCGAGGGCGCCGTCGTGGGGGCGGTGCTCCAAGCCGTTGACCACGCCATCAGCCACGTGGGGACGGCCGTCCTCGAACCCCTGATGCGCCTCGAGGTTCTCTGTCCCGAGGAATGCGTCGGCGATGTCTCCGTCTACTTGCAGCCACGGCGGGCCATCATCCAGGCGATGACGCAGGTCGGTCAGTCCAAACGCATCTCCTGCCAGGTGCCCTTGGCCGAGATGTTCGGCTTCAGCAAGTCACTGCCGAAGCTCACCGGCGGGCGTGGTGCCTTCAGCATGGAGCCCTGCGGTTACCAGGAGCTTCCGGCCAACATCGCCAACCAGCGCTTCGGGTCGTAGGCTCGCTTGGCCGACGGGACCCGTCCCCGTCAAGGTCGCCAAGCCCAGATTGCGGGCTACAGTACAGTGCTTTGTGGGGGCCCCAGCGCCCTGCAACGTTAGCCGGGCGGTTAGTTCAGTTGGTTAGAACGTTTGGTTTACACCCAAAAAGTCGGGGGTTCGAGTCCCTCACCGCCCACCATTTTAGCTACGATGTTACGGAAAAGGTGCCATAAAGTACCGTTTCCGCACTTCCCTCCTCCTCGTCCCGTGCTATCTTGGCCATATCCGGTACTTCCATCCGCCAGGGGGATGTGGGCATGGCTCAGAAGCGCGTCAAACTCGATGTCGGGACTGTCTACCAGAAACCCGGCGACGACGGGTACTACTTCAGATATCAGGTAAACGGCCAGAGGAAGGCCGTCAGCCTGAAGACCAAGAATGCCAAGGAGGCTGTCGCCAGGGCCAGGGAGATGGTCCCCATTGTCAGGGCGACCGTCACAGAGGTGATCTCGGCCCACGTCAAGCATGCCAGGGGCCTGGCGGTGCGGAGGAGGGCCTTGGAGCTGCAGGACGCCTGGAAGGTCTACGAGAGCCATCCTGAACGAGCGACCCCCGCGACCGTGAGCGAGCACGACTCCTATCGGGCTACGTTTGCGGAGTTCGTGGAGGCTATCGACGGTAAGGCCATCGAGGTGGCGGCGGTCTCTGTC
>CAILUI010000137.1 GCA_903837355.1 uncultured Victivallales bacterium | reverse complement strand
TGCCCGCGACGAGCGCCGGCGCAACGCCGTGCCCCCCTATGCTCCATAGCGCGACCGCAAGGGGGCCTCGGGGGTGCCCAATGGCGATCGCAGACCCAGCCGTCGGCGCCCTCGCCGGTTTCTTAGAACCGCCCTGGCCTGGGGCCGGCGGGTCTTGCAGCCGGCGGGTCTTGCAGCCGGCGGGTCTTGCAGACGAAGGGCACGGCTCAGCGCCTGCAGGCAGGCCGTGGAGCTTCGCCCTCCAGCCGGGCCCCGGCCCGGCGGAACGCGGCCTCTCCTATGCCGCGGCCGGGATACGGCCATCCCGGCTTCCAGGGCGGTCCAGGCATACCGGCATGGGACTCGCAAGTCCCAGACAAGAGGATAGGCGCGGGGTTCTGCAACAGCCATCCAAGGACAGTCCCCATGAAACCCCATTGCCTGACGAGAATGAGCATGGTTGCCGCCTTCGTCGCCTGCATCGTTTCTGTGGCCAGCGCCGACGTACTTCTGGTCGAGGGCAGTGAGGTCCGCCGCTACAGCGACGACGGTACCTTTCTGGGCACCTTCGTGGCGGGGCTGGACACCCCACTGAGTGTCGCGCGATCCGAGGCGTCCGGGGACCTCTTCGTCAGCCAGCATGCCACCGGTGAGATCCGTAAGTACGATGCCGAGGGCGTGGACCTGGGCCCGGTGCTGGCCGGGTTTGCCGACTGGCAGCCGGCGGGGCTGGCGTGGAACGACGGCAGGCTGTATGCCGCCTCCGTCCGCCACCAGGCTCTGGCCAGCTACGTGCCCGACGCCGGTGCTGAGGACGGCAACTCCAACACGCCCGAACCGCAGTCTGTGCTGGAGGGTTTGCCGGAGGCGCCCAACGGCCTCTGCTCGGCAGGAGCGCGCGGTGGGGTCTACTTCACGACCTCCGACGAACTCGCTGGCGTGGGTAGTGGCAAGGGGGTGCTGGGCTACTGGTCGGGAACGCCGGGTAGCCAGGCGCAGATCCTCTGCGCGTTCCCCGAGGGCAGCCGGCCGCGGGGGGTGGCGTTGGCGGAGGGGGAGCTGTTCGTGGCGCTGCTGGGCACCGGCAAGGTGGTGAAGGTAGATCGCGAGGGGATGATCAGCGACTGGCTGACGGATCTGGTGTCACCGGTGGGCCTGGCCCTCCACGCGGGGCGCCTCTATGTCAGTCTGCACCTGGACCGTACGGTGAAAGCCTACGCGCTGTCCAATAAGAGCGTGCAGACGGTCATCACGGCGCGGAACCCCCCGCAGTATTTCGCCTTCGTGCCGACGGAGGCCACGGCCCTGGCCGAGTTCCGGGCGCGTCCGCGGCGTGTGGCTCCAGTGCCGGCAACGCCGGCCACTGAACCCTATCCGCCGCCCGCCCCCGCCTACCGGATGGCGGTCCAGGACGCGGGACGCGTCCTGCGCCACGGTGACGGACCTGGTCAGTGCGATGCCAATGGCGCGAGAAACCCCAGCCTCATGGAGGAGGATGGCACCTACTATCTCTTCTATGACGGCGCGGGGCCGACCGGTTTCATCAACTGCCTCGCCACGAGCACGGATCTGATCCACTGGGAGAAGCGGGGCTTTACGCTCACTCTGGGCGCCCCGGGCGAGGCCGACGCCGGTTTCGCCGGTTCCCCGTGGTTTGTGAAGGAAGGCGGTACCTGGCACATGTTCTACGTCACCTCCGCCACCATGAGCGGGCCGCCCGAACTCATCGGCCTGGCGCCCTACAACTCCATGAAGGCGACGGCGACATCGCTGCGTGGCCCATGGACGAAGATGCCGGGTTTTGTGCCCCTGGAGGTCCGGGTTGGGGCTTTCCCGGAGATGATGGCCTACCCCGGCCACATCGTGAGCGACAAGGGGGAGTATCTCATGTTCTTTGGCGCGCCTGGCAGCATCGGCATGGCGAAGAGCAGAGACCTCGGAGCCAAGTGGGAGATGCCGCCAGGGCCAGTCTTTGCTTCGGGTCATTACGATATCGAGAACTCCTCGCTCTACTTCGAGCCCGCCAACCAGACGTGGTTCATGTTTGTCAACCATATCAATGGCCCCGGCGGCTACACGGATGCCACCTATGTCTTCTGGACGACAGACATCCGGAACTGGGATGGCCGTAAACGGGCGGTCGTTCTCGATGGCACGAACTGCACGTGGAGCACCAAGACCATCGGCATGGCGACGGTGCAGAGAGCCGGCGATCGCCTGGCCATGGTCTATGATTCCCCTGGCGGCGACAGCATCAGTCACACCCATCGTGACATTGGCCTCGCGTGGCTGCAGTTGCCGCTGGTTCCGCCCGACGAACGGGCCCCCCGGCCGCCGGTGGCAGCGGCCGCCCAAGCTGCCCCCGGCCCCGCGGCGTGGCTGCAAGAGAACGCCCGGCCGGGTGCGCCCGTGGCGCGCGTTCGGGCCGATCTCGGCTCGGCGCGCCTGTCGTTCCTGAGTTGGGATACCGAGGGCGGCGACCGCGCCACGCTGAATCTGCTGCGCGCCCCGGTGACGCTCTCCGCCCGCGCCGCGGCCAAGGAGGTTGCGCTGACGGGCGGTGGCGAACGGCGCGGCAAGACCGCGGTCGTGTTCCGGCTTGCCGCCGCGGACGCCCAGATCACCTGGACGGTACGGGTGCAGGACGGCGGCATCCGCATGGGCTTCAGCGGCAGCGGGCCTGGCTTGGCCGCGCTGCAGGGCCTGAGCCTCACCTTTCCCCTCGATCCGACCGCGACGGCCACCGTACCGCTCGCCGACGAGTTCGCCCGCGACGGCGGGTTCCAGTTGCCGGCCTTGGTCTATGCTCCGGACCTCGGAGCGATGCGGGTCCGTTGTGCGGCGTTTCCCACCCTCGCCGGGAGCTGGCAGGGGAGTCGGCAGACCCGTTCGACCACGCTCACACTCGACCTGCCCGTGCCGGCCGTGGGCCAGGAGTTGGTGCTGAGCTTTGAGCCGTGGCATCTGCCGCAGCCCGCGGGCGTGACCGACGCCGCGGTCTGGCAAGGCGCGCGGCGCGGCTGGCTGAACCTGCTGCAGGTCAACACCCACCGCCCGAATGGCGATTTTGCCCACGCCATCGCCTACCCCGAGGAACCTGGCGGCGTCTGGGCCAACAACCTCGTGAGTGACCCGGTCGGGTCCACCGTGTTCTGGCTCGCCGACCATGTGCTGCTGATCCCGCAACTGGCCCCCGATGTCTCGGCCACGGCGCTGCTGCGGCGCACCGTCGAGCTGTGGATCAACGACGGGG
>CAILUI010000136.1 GCA_903837355.1 uncultured Victivallales bacterium | reverse complement strand
TGCCCGCGACGAGCGCCGGCGCAACGCCGTGCCCCCCTATGCTCCATAGCGCGACCGCAAGGGGGCCTCGGGGGTGCCCAATGGCGATCGCAGACCCAGCCGTCGGCGCCCTCGCCGGTTTCTTAGAACCGCCCTGGCGAGCACCGGGGAGCACTTGAGTCCGCCCACGGCGCGGGCTTGGCGAATTCTCTTGGCGATATCCAGCCAAGTGCAGATATCTGACCAGCCAGTGACCGTAGTCGCCGGGGCGGGGTGCGGCGGCGCGGGCTCAACAGCACGCTGCAGGGGGGCTGAGCAGAGCCAGGTGCGGTCTTTCTGGAGAGGCGCCCGGCCCGGGCGCGCGGCGGAGCCCGCCGCATCTCCAACGGCCCCGGGCGCGCGGCGGAGCCCGCCGCATCTCCAACGGCCCCGGGCGCGCGGCGGAGCCCGCCGCATCGCCACGGACATCAGGGGGCGCCGAACCGTGATACCATCCCGGCGGGATGACGCGGTCAGAGGCCCTCGGATAGGGTCAGGGTGTCCGCGAAGCCGGCGGGCACGGCGATCTGCAGGGTGCCGTTGGCCGTCTGAACGGAGCCGGCGACCGGGCCGAGGCGGACCTTGAGGTTGGCACCGGCGCCCTGAGCGAACTCGCCCGGGCCAAGGTTCAGGATGCCGCCCTGCGGCGCGCGCAGGTGCAACGCGATCTCGGCGGTGCTATAGCGTACCTGTGCGACCTCGGCAGTCCAGGCGGCGGCGTTGCCGGGCGCCGGGTCGCTGGGGCCGAAGGACAACGGCAGGCGCTCGAGGACGATGGCTTCCTGGGGACCGAGCGTCACCGCGGTCCGGGCTTCAGACGCGATGGTGGTCGCGAAGTCGGTCGTGGTCAGTTTGCCGGCGGCGCTGAAGTGCCGCACCTGCACCAGAGCGCGCTGGCCGGGCCAGCCGTAAGTGCCCGTATGGGTAGCGATCAGGCGTTCCTGGCCCAGCAGGTAGCCGGCGTGCAGTTCGATGGGGGTGAACGGCACCAGATAGGGCGAGATGTCGTGCGGCAGCACGGGCCGGATCCGGACGACGGGCAGCAACCCCAGGCCGAGGACGCGCCGGTAGTCATCCCAACTGTCGGTCATGCTCATGTAGCCCAACGGTGACTGCAGCAGGCCCTCGTAGGCATAGCGGTCGTTGTGCTGAGCCTCCGTCATGCGTTGCACGCGGTCGCGCAGAGTCTGCTGCGAGCCGGTGGGGCCATTGCACAGCAGCAGGCCGCCGCGCTCGTGGGTCAGGCGGACGACGGCGTCGTGGAAGGGCCGGCTGGCCAGGGGCACGATGCCGACCTCGCGTTGCAGGCGCCAGGTGGTCGGATCCAGCAGGCAGCTATGGCCATCGGGGTTGCTGTAACTGATCAGGATCTGGCCGAACTGAATGCCCTCCATCTCATCCCAGTAGAGGCCGTCGGTCTGCATCTCGTCCATGTACCGGCGGGCGACATCAAGCATGGCCTTGCCGAAGCTGTTCTCGAGCGTCGGCACCATGACATAGGAGGCATTCTTGGCGCCGGTATGGGTCCAGACCGTGGTCGGCGTCTGGCCCGCCGCATCGGTCTGCAGACTGTCGGCAAAGCGGGTCGCGGTCTCAGCGACGGACTCGCGCATACTGTTGTAGTAGGCGATGACCCGGATATCGGGTGAGGCCTGGCGCAGTTTCGCGAAGGCCTCGCGGTGCGCCTGGCGCCGCCCGGCCCAGTAGTCGGTGAGCACATCGGTGCCGAAGGAAATGCGCTGCGTGCCGCGTTCATTGGGGGCCCATTCGACCCAGTCGCTGGTGACGTAGTAGCGAATGCGTTCGCGCGTGAGCACGGTACGGATCTCCTCGACCGACATCGTCTCCAGTCCCGGGAAGCCCCAGACCCAGTTGCCCAGCACCGTGTAGTTGGCGTCCCACTCCGTGCGCACCAGGTTTACGAAGTCGTAGTAGTCCGGTCCAGCCACCGGGTACACGGACCAGCGCAGCGTGTAGGTCTCGCCCGGGCCAAGCCGCAGCATCTCGGTACGGATGCCAGCCACGGCGGCGTCCGGCGCGGCCTCGGGACGCACGTAGAGGTGGGCCTGGTTGCGGAAGACGTCGTCATCGGCAACCAGCCCCAGCCCACCCGCCGGAGTGACCACATGCACGCTGGGGTTGCCGAACGAGATGTAGTCGTTCACCGCGGGATCCGGGTTGCCGGCAAGGCGAATCGGGGCATCTTTGAGCGCCGCCAGATCGAGCTCGTGCCGCACACACAGCCCCAGCGGCGCATCCGGGCGCGCGTTGCGGATGGCGTCGGCGACCTCGATGCGACGCGGCCCGAAGACCACCGTCCGCACCACGGTGTAGTCCGGCCCCTGCCCCGTGACGCCGTTCGCGGTGCTCGCAACCGTCCAGCCCGGCTGGCCATCCGTAGCGGGGCCCCCGGGGAGCAGGCGGTTGAACCCGGCAGCGGGGTAGGAGAAGCTGCTGGTGAAGCGATAGGAGTCCCCCGCCACCTGCACGACGAAGCCACCGCCGGGCAGCAGTTCCCCGCGATACGCGGCGGCGCCCGCGGCGGGAGTGCCGCGGTTGACGACCGTAGCCGCGGGGTTCGCCGCGAGCGCCAGCAGCGGGCTGGCGCCTGGCTTGGCCTCGATGGTCAGGGCGCCGATCACCAGGTTCAGCTCGGGCTTGCCCGTAGCCGGGGTGACGTTGGCCTGCACGAAGCTCGGGGTGGTCGTGTTCTCGATGCGCAGACGGTTCTCGGCGACCGGGTTGGTCAGATCGGTGACGTCGAGAACGCACTCGTAGGGATCGCCGACGTAGTACTTCTCGGAGTAGGCGGCGCTGAAGTCAGGGGCGTAGAGCACCTTCCAGCCGCGCTCCTGCCCCTCCTTGCCGGCGTCGTACCAAGTCTCGATCAGGTTGGGGGCGACCGGCGCGCGCAGCGGACGGTTGAGCAAGCGCGGTGCCGAACGCCCGACCGCCGCCTGGATCTCGCGACCGTTCAGGACCAGGCGCATGAACTGCATGGAGCCACCCAGAGAGGGAAAGTCCATGCGGCTCCGGATGGTCAGCAGCACCGTCGTGTTCGCCTGCGGGACGGTGCCGAACTGGAACTCCCGTGTCTGGCCCAAGGGGATCACGGCGGGCGCGTTGGCCGGAACCAGCGCGATCGGCTCGGCCAGCATGGCAAGCGGGAGGAGGAGCCCGAGGAGGAGGCCGTGGCGGTATGGTGTCATGGAATTTGCTCCGCCCCCAGACAGGGGTCACGGTGTTGCGGGCTGCCGGATCGCGAGGCCCGGGAAGAAGGACATGACGTGTTGCGGGTTGCGGGTTACCAGTCCTTGGAAGCGGCAGGCAAAGCCGCCGATCAGGATGTCGGCGATGGGCCGCCGCCCCGTCATCCCGGCGCGCTTCTGGGCAACGTAGCGCATCCACCCCGCCGCCGCGCTCGCGGTGTCCGCCGGAGTCCAGGCAGCGTAGGGATCGGCCCCCAGCAGCGCCAGGAACTCCTCCACGTTCTGCACCCGCCCGGCGAAGGATGGGGTGACCTCGATGACGCTGATCGGGCAGACCACGAGACCTTCGCGTCGCAGTTCATCGGCCAGCAGTGCCGACGGCAGCCCAAACACAGGATCCCGCAAGGCGATGTCCAGCACCACGCAAGAGTCCAGAACCCAGGCCATTACGCACCGTCCCCAGCGCGCAGTTCACGCATCACGTCATCGGTACGCGGCGGAGCGTCGGTATGGAAACGTCGCGCCCAACCCAGCACACTCAGTGGCCCGGGAGCGTCGCCGGCAGTGTCGACAACCACCCTGAAGACGGTCTCGGACACCTGTTCCCAGCGCAGTTTCTGCCCAGGTTTGAGGCGTGCGGCGCGACGGCACTTCGCCGGCACCGAAGTCTGGCCGCGGACCGTAAGCACAGTTATCATGTCATCATGCATATCCGTATTGTAATGGTCAGGGTTCCATCTGTCAACGCCCCCGGCCAGGCGCTGACTAGTGGAGCGCGCCGCTACTTTGGCAGGAGTTGCGGTTCGCCCCAGCGCGCCCAGTCGCTGCCGTAGGGACCGGCGGCATCGGTAACGAGGGTTAGGACTACGGGCTTGCCGGCCCAGGGCGAGAGGTCCGCGGTCAGCTCGCACCAGGGGGCGCCGGGCAGCAGCCTTTGGCGGGCCAGTTCGATCCCATTGGCCTGGATGATGACCTCCACGCCGGTCGAACGCGAGCCGTCCTCGATGCCTACGAAACAGCGCACGGCGGCCGGCGCCGGCGGCAGGGCCAGAGCATAGGTGACGCTGGTCCGGCCCAGATCGGGCGGTTGCACGCGCAGGCTACGGCGCTCCACGCCACCCACCTTGCCCAGCCCCACCACCGCATCGGCCCAGGCAGGAGCCGTCAGCACCTGGCCGCTGGCGTCACTGAAGCCCACCCGGAACGGGCTCGACGCCAGGTCCACCGGCAGGGCCACGCTGGCGGGCGGATCGCGCAGGAGGATGAGGGTGCCGGGGAAGCTGACCGCGACCACGGAGCGGGTGCCGCGGTAACCCGGGGTTGAGGCCTGCGTCCCGCTCAAGACGGCCGTTTTCCGGGCGGGGTCGACGATCGCCAGGCGCCCGTTGGTCACGGCGGCGTCCACCACCCGCGGTGCAAACCAGCGCGCCCAGTCGGCGGTCACCTCCCGGGCCGGGCCGGGATCAACCGTGAGCTCGAGCTCAATCTCCTGGCCGGCAAAGGCGGCCAGGTCGAGGTCCAGCGGGCGCCGCTCGGCGGTCGCGTTGTGCAGCTCGACATGCGCCGTCTGGCGTCCGTGCCGTGCCGTCACCCCGAAGCGGACGCCGTCGGACGTGCCTGCGGCTCCGGGATCCAGCGCCACCTCGCTGACGAAGCGCGGCTTGCCGTGCCGGGGGAGTTTGAGCTGCCAGCGCGCCGAGGCGATGCCGGGCCCGGACTTCCAGGGCGGGTGGGCGTGGAGTTGGTCGCCCAGGCTGGCGAACTGCGAGCCGTCCGCACCCTGGAGGGCGCCACGGACCTCAAGCGGGTCGCCGACGAAGGGCCTTGAGCCGCAGGTGGCCTGCGCCATCAACCGCGGCAGGTAGGCCACCACTTCGGCGCGGGCGGTCAGCGTCGCGAAGCCATCCTGGAGTGTGCTGGTCTGCAGGCTGACACCCGCCGGCAGCGACTCCACGTGGAAGGCGGTCAGATCGCGCGGCTCGGGGAAGGCTGGATACCAGAGGTCCGGGTTCAGGCCGAAGATGCGTTTGCGGTCGTAGCAGAGCGCCCCCTCGATCGTGCCCGCCAGGCGAAGCTCGGAGACGCCAGTGACCGTGCGGCTGATCTCGCGCTTGCCGCAGGTGAACCTGCCGTCGGCCGTGCGCACGGCCCGTTGGCCGGAGGCGGTTCGGTAGGGGAAGAGGACGTCCGCCGGCCACGGGCCCTCGAGATCTGGCACCAGGCGCTCCGTCTGCCAGAACCTGATCTCAGCGGCGAGCTGACGCCCGAACCCGGTCGGCGGCTTCGTCTCGGCGCCGAACACCATCAGCGTCGGCAGCACGCCCCAGCGCGTGTAGTCCTCGCGCCAGGCCGCGTAGTACTGGTCCGTCGCTGGCGGCGGGCAACCGATGTAATGGAACATGATCGTAGGCTGAAACAGGTAGGAGCTGATCGGGTGGGCGTCCTTGAGCTGCGCCTTGTTCCAGGTGCTGCGGTCAAAGTCGATCCCGTAGGCGTGACGCTGGCAGAAGTCCTGGTAGCGCGCCGTCACCTCGTTGAGAGACTCGCCGCCGACAGCCAGGCCGGGCAGCGCCGCGCGCAGTTCGCGCCCCAGCGCCAGGTTGCCCTGCAGCATCGTGGTGCCCTCGCAGAGGCCGTTGTGGTCGTTGTAGATGTTCAGGGTCTGGTCGAGGTAGACGGCGTCGACGCCGTAGGTCGCTTGGAGTTTCCCGATGCGCTCGATGAGCAAGTCGCGCCAGGGTCGGTAGGCCGGGTTGATGTAGGCGAGCTTACGATTGTTGGTCGGATCGCTCGCATCATCCCAGGTGAACCACTGCTGCTCGTGGGTGCCCCAGGGGTCGCGCAGGTGGTAAGCCTTGAGCTGCTCGTACAGCGGGTGCTGCGGGTCGCAGGCGAAGTAGTTGAGGTGCGGCATCACCCGGAAGCCAAGCTCGTGGGCGTGCGTGACGAAGGGTCCGAACGACGCCACGCCCTCGTAGTTCGGGTACAGGCGGTCGTAGCCATCCGGGCGCCAGTTCGGGACGTAGACCAGGGTCTGCCGGGGGTCGACGCATTGGGCGAGTGTGTCCAGGATCGCGGCCTCGGGAGCACTGAAGAGGATGACCACGCTGCGGATGTCCCGCACCCAGGCCGGTTGGCGGTCCGTGACCGGGGGCAGGTTAGCCTGGGCCCACTCACGGTAGCGCCGTGCCGGCACCCGCCAGTCGCCCTCGTAGACACCGATGCGCCAGTTCACCGACTGGCATTCCCTGAGCTCGTCGAAGGGCGCGTTGTTCCAGGTGGTGAAGCCCAGCCACCAGCCATCCGGTTTCAACCGAATCCGCAGGCGCTTGTACCTGCCCGTGGTGTCGTCGGCCCAGACGTAGAAGCCGCGGCCCTGGCCCTCGACGATAACCAACTGCGCCTCCCAGGCCATCGGGTACTCCAGATCCGCAGCGGTGACGGGCGAGGTGGCCGTCAACCGGAAACCGCCCCAGCCAGGCACGATGAGGTTCATCTCGGCCGGAATCGGCCCAACGCTCCACTCCACCCCGGCAACGCCCGGCTCGGGCGACTGGCAGTGGAAGGCCGCGGTCACCTCCCCGGAGGCGTCAACGCGCGCCAAGTCGCCCTCGATCACGCCGCCAGGAAGGTCGCGCAAGGACTCGTAACGGCAGCGCGCCCGGCCCTCGGCATCCAGGACCAACGGGCCACCGCCGGCCTGCGCCGCATGCTCCGCGCCGAGGCGGTGAATGGTGACACCCGTCGGCGCCGCGGCGCTCCCGCCGACGTAGCGCTGCCCGTGCCTATCGCTAAGGTCCGTGAGCGTGCCCAGGTCGAAGCGGGCCCGGAGGCTGGCGGTCTGTAGCGACAGCGGCGCGGCGCTCGTACTCAGCGCCACCAGCGCGGCCAGCAGGCCGATGAGGTATCGCAGTTCTTGCACGCTTGCTCCCTGGGTTGAGGAGACGACACCGGGGGATCACGATCGCCGTATCACCCGCCGTGTTGTCGGCGGTTCTCCGCCAGTGTCTGCCGCAGTGTCGGCAGCACAGCAATATCCTTCGGTCGCCCGGCCTCCTGCTTCACCTCAATCAGGGTTTCCAGGTCCAGAAGAAGGATCCTCAGCTTGGCGCCGAGAACGAGCTCGACGGTGTGAGGCAGCAGTTGCTCGAAGCCTCGCCCAGACAGTTCACCGATGAAGTCCACCGATCCGTGCTTCGTTGTGAACAATGACGGTCCGGCGCCTTCGAGTGCCGCCCGCCGCGGCGCCAGCCGGCGATCACCCGGTTCCCGGTGGTATGCCTGGAGCTCTGCCAATGACGCCAGGATACGGTCGATGTTGCCGGGGGTTCGCCGATGCACCAAGTCAAGGTCAAAGGTCGTGATCGGGGCCCCGTGCGCCACGGCACAGACACCGCCCACGACGATGTGCTCGACGGTAAAGCGGTCGAGGACCTCAAGGATGGTGCGGAACCTGAAGCGCTGGGTTTGCATGACGCAGGTCTGAGGCAAATGCCGCATGGTCCTCGAGGATCTGCAAACGCTCCTCCACGCTCAACGAGAGCATCCAGCGTATGAGCGTCAGATCGACCCCATCCTCACTGAAGGCGGGTAACGGCTCCGTGGAGCGGCGCTTGCGCTCTGCTCGTTTCATACGGCAACTATATCCCGCCATCCGGAGCCTGCCCGCCCGGCAGTGTCGCCATGACCCTTGCCTCGATGCGCAGGCTCACGATCTTCCTGGGTCCGGCGCTCAGCGCGAAGGTGTTGGCCGGGGCCAGGGATTCCACCAAGGTTTCATCGAGCCGCACCCGTTCGGCCGAGAGGACCTCGAGGGTGCTGGCGACGGTGATCCTGACCGGCTCGTCGCGGTCGGTCGGGTTGTACAGGCGCAGCACCATCCCCTGGCCATTCTCAGCAGGTTTCAGCGTGGTGGTGACGCAGACGCTGTCCACCTCGATCAGGCCGCCGCAACCCGGCAGGATGGGGCTTGGCGCGCGGTAGTCCGGCATCGATTCGGCCTCGAGGAAGTCCTTTTGTACAAAACGGATCGGGTGCCGGAAACGTTCCACCGCCGGGAGGGAGTTCGCGAAGCCGCCGCGATACGGGATGAACGCATAGCGGAACTCCTGAAGGCCCAGCAGTTGCGCCATCGGCACCTTGAACTTGGACCCGGTTGCCATGACCCCCACATGCAGCCTGTCGGTCGCCCTCAGCAGGGTCAGGCAGAGCGTCTTGCGCATGGGCAGGATTTCGTACTCCATGATGCCGTCGCCGGCCACCGTGACGCCGGTGACGCCATCGGAAATGCCGCAGAAATCGTGCATCGGATGGTAGCCCAGGAACGGCTCGTAGTCGCCCTCGTCGAGGTGGTTGACCCGCGCCGGCTGGACCGGCCTCTCCACCACGTCAAACGGCTGTCCCGCATAGCCGGTCTCACTCTCGATATCGGTGGGGAAGGCCACCCGGAGCCGGTGGTCCTTGGCCGTGTTCTCGATCTGAGTCTCGAACTCGAGGTAGGGACAGCCCCGGCGCAGGATCAGCCTGAAAGAGATGCCGATCTCGGCCGTCTCCCGGCTGCGCGCGAGGGTATCGGCGGCGAGTCCGGCCGGGACGCAGAGAGTCTGCCTGACAGACAGCACGCCCTGCAGCGGGTTGTTCTCGATGATGCTCACGGCAAGCCCACGGCCAGCGCTGACCGCGGTCTCATCGCGCAGCGGTGGGATGTGCTGGAAGCCGCCACCGGTCTCGCCATTGTCGATGAAGCTGTGGACCTCCCGGAAGGTCCGTCCCGTCCGCTTGTCGGTGACGTCGACGCTGGCATTGGGGTTCACGGAGACCCGCAGGTACTCGTTTTCCAGCACCCCGAAGCCGCTGACGATGCCGTCGACGGGCGCATCGTGCTGGCCGCCGCCACGGATCTCGAGCAGCTTGTAGCCCAGCGCCGGAACCGCACCCGGCTGGATGGTCATCCGGAAGACGGCCACCGAGAGTTGGCCGACCCAGCCTGAGAACGGCACGAAGCGCAGTAACCCATCGGCCTTGACGCCCTGCACGTAGGCCGGGATCTCCACCCCGTCACAGAAGAGATGCGGCTGCCAGAAGGCCCGGTGGTTGGAGACGATGACGTCCACCGTCACCGGTTCGTCCCGCGGTTGCGGCGTCGGGTTCAGCAGCAGCAGAGCCTCCTCCGGCAGGCCGCAGAGCCGGCGGATGAAACGCTGGTCGAGTTCGTTGCAGATCTCCCTGGCGATGTCATCGACCTTCTCGAAGCGCACGAAGATCTCACGGTAACTGGGGTCGGAATTAGCGCAGCACAGACTGTCGTGGGCCTGGTTCTGGAGCATGTACTCCCAGGCTCGGCGCAGCTCGGCCAGCGGCAGGTCCGCCTCGCCGAGGCTCGCCATCCTGCAGACGAGCGGCTCCACCCGCCTCTCCAGAAGATCCTCCAGGCGGCGATTGAACTTCTTGATGTCCATCCGCATCGACTGGGACGCCGGCAGGATCAGGTTCTCGCGGGGGTCGCGTTGCTCACCCGTGCAGGTGACGAGCGCCTTCTGCAGCGTGGCCTCCACCGCGTCGATGTATCTGCGGAAGGTGCTCTGCTCGACCTCGATCTCGGGGTGCAGCTCGCGGATCTTGGCGATCGTCTCGAGCATGGAGGTATTCGGGAACATGTGGTCTACGCCGTTGAGGGCCAGGAGCTGCGGCGAGACGGCACGGGCCTGCTCGCGCAAAACCAGATCCAGGCGGTCGGGCAGCGACGGCATGACGATGGGTTCACCGAAGACGCGGAAGGTCTTCCGTTCGCTGCGGTCACAGAAGCCGTTGGCGTTGTTGTAGGAGTTCGGCAGCGCACAGACCTTCACGGCAGTCTGGTCACTGCCGACCCAGATGAAGTAGGTGTCACAGCGTTTCGGCAGGCCACGCGCCCCGACCAGGTGGGTCATGCCAAAACCCGCCATGACCTGGGGCATCTGGCTGTTGAAGCCGAACTGGTCGGGCAGGTAGTTGATGTCAGCCATGCCCCCGCCATAGGCCGCCATCTCCTGCCGGCCCCGCAGCAGATTGCGTACCTGCGCTTCGGCTCCTGACATGAAGGTATTGGGCTGGGTATACCACGGGCCGACCAGCAGTCTCCCCGACTGGATCAGTGCCAGCAGCCGGTCCCGATTCTCGGGCCGGACCTCGAGGTAGTCCTCCAGGGCGATCGTCTGGCCATCCAGCACGAAATACTCGATGGCCCCCCCCTCCATGCAGCGCAGAAGGGTGTCGATCAACTTCACCAGGCGGTAGCGGAACTCCTCCAGGGTGAAGTACCATTCCCGGTCCCAGTGCGTGTGCGGGACGATATGTAGCTTCAGTGCGTGCGCCATAGGTGCGACGACCCTCTCCGGATCAATGCGGACTCCGCTACCGTGCTCTGCCGTGGCCGACGCTTCCGGTCGGCTACTGTACCGTGATCCTCAGCGCCGTCGCCTCCGCCGGGCCAAGCCGCACCGGCAGCTCGAACGTTCCCCGTTGGCGCACCGTCTCGACCACGCCCGCGGCACCGAGCCGCTCCACGGTCACCTTCGCCTTGGGCTTCAGCCCGTACGCCACCGGGTCAAAACGCAGTGTCAGTGTCCTCGCCGTCAGCGGCAGGTTGACCAGTGGCATCAGCAACTGCCCATTCTCCAGTCGCCAGGTCGTGGCCCACACTTCCGGCGTGTGAATGGTCGTCCCTTGACCCCACAGCTTCCACTCCGAGGGGACGAGTGCGATCCGTTCCGTGAACGTCGGGGGCGCGGCCATCCGTCCGTGGACGAAGAACGCATTGACCTGCTGGCGCAGGCGGGCCAGATCCCGCAGCCAGGCCGTCGCCTCAGGCTTGCTGGTGACGTTCGGGTCGCCCCACCAGAGCTGGCTGCCGAAGGCGAACAGCTTGCCCTGCCGCAGGGCCAGCAGCGTCAGGTTCGTCGAGTCCGCATCACCGACGTAAGTCCCGAAGGTCAGGATCTTGCCGCCATACACCGCCGGGAAGAGGGGCAGTTCATAGTCGCTGTTGGAGTTACACATCAGGAACGCATCGAAGTACGGGGTATAGGGTTCGGCATTGCACTCGGTGGTCAGGAACTTGTCAGGGCTGACCTTGGCGATCCGCTCCTGCAGCGGCCCGAGCATCTTCCCATACCCGTCCACCCACCAATGCCCACCCGCCAGCGGGTGACCGTGCGTCGGGTCATAGCACAGCGCCGGTCCCGCCGCCGCGACCTGGTCGATGTAGACCCCGTCCACGCCTTCCTCGCCGACCAGCTTCAGCACGATCTCAGTGATCTTGTTCTGCCAGAAGGGCTGCGAGGCGCACATCGGCACCAGGTCCGCCGGACTGGTTCCATAGTTCTCAACATAGGGCTCGCCATCGGGTCGCTTGCTGGCGTAGGTGTGCGCCTCGGCACGGAAGTCGTCGGTGTTCTTGTCCCACAGCCGCCCGTTGATGTAGGGCATCACGCGCACCCCCGCCCGTTGCAGGTCGGCGACCCCCTGCCGGAAGCCTTCCTTGGCGGGGAAGTAGTGCGGGTACTGGTTGTCGAAGGGGATCACGTGCCAGCAGTACCAGTGTAGTGCCGTCGGCACGCCCAGCGCTTCGGCAAAGGCCTGCACCGGTCCCACGGTGTCTTTGGCCCAGCCGGCCCCCGTCTGTGCCCAGGCCTGGATGCTCCCCAGCCACTCGGGCGTGTCCGAGCGCGAGTAGCTGCCGGGCTCCGGCCACCAGGGCGCGTTCTTCTCGAGCCAGCTCTGGTAGATCTGGGCCTGCGGCCACCAGCCACCGCCGGTGATGCCGACCACGACCTCTCCCGCGGTCGTGTACGGGTTGCCCGCCACCGAGGCGTTCTCGGCCGGGACCACGATCCGCAAGGTGCTGTAGGCCCCCTCGACGCCGCAACTGGAGTAGAGGTACTTCGTGCCCGCGGTCGGGTCATGCTGGGCCACGTAGATGCCGCTGGTATCGTCGCAGATCCCCGTCCACTGCATCACACACCACCCGGAGGGGTAATAGCCGCTCAGCCCCGCTCCTGAGCTCAGCGGATAGCCGCGCCCGTAGCCATTGGGGAAGAGCAGCACGTCATCCGCGGCCTCCCCGCCCAGGGGCGCAACCTTCAGCGAAGGCAGGGTCACCGTGTCGAGGCTCCACTGCCTGGACTCATTGGCGACGCGGATCGACCAGTAGGACAGGTTGCCCTCCAGCCGCACCTTCAGGCTGGCGGCGAGGCCCTGCAGCGCGGGGTCCGTCGTCGCGCCGGCGTACGACAGCACGACGCTCTTGCCGTCAGGCGCCGGGGACGTGGTGATGGGCGTCTGCCAACCGCTGCTGCTGCTCAGCCTGGCCTTGCGCTTGGCGCCATCCCCCAGGTCGATCGCGAACAGGTCGCACGGTGCCGCGAGGAGCTCGCGCCGCCGCTGCAGATCGAAGAAGCTGACCAGACTGGCGCTCCCAGGGGTGCCGGTCGAGATCGCCAGGCCCATCTGGTCGTTACCCAGCAGATAGAGCGCCGCGCTGCCGAGCCTGAGCCAGTGGTCCCGGATGGCCTTCCGAGCCAGCAGCGACGGCACTGCTTTCCCCGCCGCCGCGAGGCCCACCTCGCCCTGGACTACCGCCCTCTCGAGAAGTGCGGCGAACCACGCCTGCCGCGCCCCCGCCTGGCGCAGCCGGTCCAGCCCGGCCACCAGACCCGGCGTCAGAGCCGTGCCCGCGAGCAGGCGCACGCCACTGTCTGCCGCCGCGCTGATGGCCGCCACCGGATCCGCCGCTGTCCCGGCCCACACATCCACCGTGAGCTGAGCCTGCGTATCGCCCCACGACAGCCACGGCCCGTGCAGGTAACGCCCATAGTCCTTATCGCCGTCGTAGATCAGCGCCGTCGTCAGAAACCCGATCGCGTTCTGACCATCGATCAGCGCACCCCAGCGCGGGTGGTAATCCCCTTTGCCGACCTCCTTGAAGGACTGTCGTGCCGCGTCGCTGGCGGCATACTCGGGGAAGGCCTTGTCCTTGAAGTAGAGCTCCAGGAAGTGCAGTTCCTGCCAGTCGAACGCTTGGCCCTGCTGGATAGCGCCGGAGACGCGGAAGGTGGGGGAGCCGGCGAGGAAGCTGAAGGTGTAGGTGGCTGCGGTGTTCGCGGGCGTGGGCCGGTCGCCAGCCAGGTAGCGCGCCGCCACCTGCACTTCGGTATATAGCGGCCCGTTTGCGGTCAGCCGTACCTGCGGCTCCTTGTCGTCGCCCAGCCGGAAGCCCTGCAGGGCCGGCTGGTAGACCCGGTCATTGAAGACCATCCCGTCCCAGCTCTTGCCGCCCTGCGTGAAGACGATCTTCGAGGGCAGACCGCCACCCTTGGCCGGGTCGAAGGTAAGCGTTACCGAACCGGTGTTGACGGTGATCGTCGCGCCGTTCTGCTCAGCCGTCACCGGGCTCGTCACGGTCGGCGCGAGCGGGGTCAGGTAGAGCTTGACCCGCCGTGGCCCCGCCGGCTGCGTGGGCAGCAGCAGGCAGACGCGCCCAAGCGTATCGCTGAGCGCGTCGAACTGCGCCGGCACCGCGGCCAGGCCCTCCTCGGCGTGCACCAGGCCGTTAGCCGAGAAAGCGGTCCCGCCCACGGTCGCCCGCACCTCCGTCAGGTTGACGGTCGTGAGGACGGGCACGCGCTCCGCCTTCAGCCCCGCGGGCATCGTGGTACAGATCAGCAGATGCGGCAGATCCTGTGCCGCCAACGGCAGCACGCAGAGAGCCATCAGGGCCGCGACCGACCAGTGGCGGCGCTGCCGGATCGTTCCGTGAGGGTACTGGCAATCCATCCGTCGTTCCTTCCCGGCCGTTCGGGCCGCTGGCGCGCTCCACAGAGGCCAGACTAGCGCTGGTCACGCAGGGTCTCAAGCATAACCTCGATGTTCCGGGGTGGAGTGCCGATGACGATCTGGTTGGAACAGCCCACCACCATGCCGTGCAGTTCCTTGGCGACGTCCAGCGCGGTCAGCGTCTCGACGCGGACCTGTTCGGCCGTACCCCGATGCAGGGTCTCGGAGTTAATGCCGCCCCAGAGCGTGAGGCGCGGGAAGGTGGTGCGCATGCGGCGCAGGTCCATGCCGGCGAGGCGGTCGAGTTCATAGAAGAAATCCACTCCCGAACTTCCGAAGAGATCGTCGGCCACCGGCCAGAGGTTGCCGTCGCTGGCGAAGCCGTGGTGACAGCCGGCAGCGTGACAGATGCGCGAGATCTGTTGCAGGCGCGGGGCCATCAGCTCATGGAAGACCTGGGGCGAGTACATCGGCCCGCGCGGCCCGGCGAAGTCCCCGCCGCCGCAGAGGTAGGTCAGCCCCATCTCGGCCATGGCGGCGACATTGCCAGCGACCTGGGCCACCTGGCGGTCGAGCTGGCGGGCGACCAGGTCGGGACGCTGGAGGCAGGCCTCCATCCAGATCGGCTCGCGCGGGATGCAGAGCCCGGTCCCAAAGCCGGGGATGGCACGCTGTTTGCCGAAGCGCTCGACAGCCGCCACCAGGTCAGGCCAGTTGGCGGGACGTGGCCGATACGAATCGGGACTGGGCAGGGCCGCACTCTCGGCGCGCTCGAGGTCCTCCAGGGTCGGCTCCGGCTTCTGGGCCCTGGCCACCACCTGGTAGAGCTCGGTGCTGGGATCGAAGCCCATCACCCGCCAGTTCCCCTCGGCTTCACTGCCGTAGAAGTAGGTCACCTCATCGATCCTGCGGGTCGGCTTCTCCGGCATCCGCCAGTACATGGGCCGGATCAGGTCCAGGTCGAGCACCTCGGCGATCTCGAAAGCGTCGTCGCGGCAGCGCTGCAGGTACTCGGCGTGGGCCGCCGGTCCGTCCCAGAGGGCCCGGGCTTCGCGGAACTGCTGGATGCCGCCGCCGGTGTAGGCCTCGCGGCCCAGGACCAGAGACGCCGCATAGGACGAAAACCCAGCCTGGTAGACCGGGACCTTGTCGCTGGGGCGGTGCTCAAAGGCGGCCTGGACGCGTTCTCTCGGCAGCATGCGCGGTCTCTGGGTGAGGTCTCTGGGAGAAGATACGGGCGGGACCGCCCGCCGCAACCAGCGCCGGCGACATTCGGGACCCGCGCCCCCGGGCTCCCTCCTGTGCCCCCGCGAGCGCAAGCCGTGTCAGGGCTCCGCCAGCAACGCGGCGCGGTCGGCGAGGAAGCAGAACGGGTCGCGATCCGCAAGCGGCCTGAGGCCCTGGCCGAAGGTCACCGCCGGACAGCCGCTGCAGACGTTGCGGAGCCGGCAGCGGCGGCAGGGCAAGGGTCCATCCCGGTAGCGCCGGGCGGCGGCCGAGTCGTAGATGCTGGAGAGGCTCGCCCCGTTTATGTTGCCCAGGGGCGAAGGGTACTTCCGGCAGGCATGCACCTCGCCGTCAGGCAACACCGCCACGAAGTTGAACGCCGCTCCGCAGCCAAACCCGGTGCAGCCGCCGCAGGGCCGGCGGCGGAAATGCAGGCGGATGATGTTGAACAGGTTATCCTTGAAGCCCAAGACCGGGTTCGACCGGCGAGCCCGGCCATACTCCTGGAGGAAAGCGACGAATTCGCTGCGCCCAGGCAGCTCCAGGTCGGCGCCCCGTCCGACCTGCGCCAGGCGGTTGAAGGTGAAACGCTCGGTCAGGCCGCGCAGGCTCGCGCCGAGGGGAATGACCTGGTCCAGGTTGGCGCGGGTCAGCGTAAGCATGACGTGGGTGTTCAGCCCCAGCCGTCGGGCCGCGGCGAGAAAGCTCAGCACACGCTCGAAGTGGCCGGCGCCACGCATGTCATCGTTGTGGGCCTGCAGTCCCTCCAGACTCACCTGGTAGTACGCCGGCGCGTGAACCTCGACGAGCCGTTGGATAACGGCCGGGGCGACGGGATTGCCCAGAATCGACCAGGGCAGGCGCGCCTCGATAACCGCACGATGGAGCTCCCAGAAAGAGGCACTCAGCAGCGGGTCGCCCCCGGTGAAGCAGACCTGTGGCGTAACGCGGCGCTCCCGGCAGAAGCCTTGGAAGTCGGCCAATAGCGCCAGGGCTCTGGCGAGAGGCAGTTCGCCGCGCTCTTCCCGGTCGTAGCAGTGCCGGCAGCGCCAGCCGCAGGCGTTGGTGAGATGCCACTGCAGGGTGAAGCTCCTGGTCCGGCGGCCGAAGAGCCCGCGATCACGGATCATGGTGCATCCTGTCGGCTGACAAACGGGCACCAGCGCAGGCCGAGAATGCCGTCACCGGCACGCAGTGCGTCGTTGGCAGCAACGGCGCCGTAGGTCGGTGCGGCGGCCCGCTTCGCCAGTAGCACGGACTCGCCGGGGCCGAGGTACGGCAGGCTCCGCCCGGGGTCCGCCGAGTCGGCCAGGAGCGTGCGCGCGAACACCAGGAGCACCCCCGCGGGCAGTAACAGGCCCTGCACAACGTCGGGGCAGAGCGCGGCGCCGACGAAGGTTGGGGCCGCCGCTCCCGACACGCTCAGCACCGAGTTGACTCCCAGGCTCTGGTGCATGTCGTCGGCGAGCTTCGAGTCGAAGATCCGCAGCACCACCCGACAGGAGGGATGGACAGCTTTGGTGGCCAGGCCAATGCTGAGGTTGACCAGATCGTCATCGGTGACCGCCACGATCGCCTTGGCGCCGGCGAGGCCTGCTTTGCGCAGCGTCTCCACGGTGCGTGCGTGGCCTAGCACCACGGGAACCAGGTGCCGCGCGGCGTCCACGAACTCGCCGTCCGCCCGCTGCTCGATCGCCACCACGGCTTCCCCATGCTGGACGAGCTCACGAACCAGGCGAACCCCGATGCTTCCCAGCCCCGCCACGATAATGTGGCCACGATATCTGACGCACCCGTGGATCAGCACGTCACGCAACCGCGTGCGCAGCAGAAGATCGGTGAAGATGCTGAACACGGTGGCGACGATGGCCGCGCCGCAGAGCATCAGGAAGGCCCCATAGAGTTTCATCGCCGTGGACGCAGCGCGCAGGCTGAAGTCCCCGTAGCCGGTGGTCGTGATCGTGGTCACGACGAAATACAGCGCGTCCACGCTGGACAAGCCCAGCGCCGACTGAAACACGATCACACTCAGCAGCGTTACCGCCAGCAGCAGCACGGCCGTCAGGCGCAGAGCGAAGTGGATCTCTCGCCACCACTCGCGCAACCCCAGCGCCATGGCCATGAACCGTGGGAGCGCTGAACGGCCCGGTCCGCGGCTCGCGGCCCGCGCCGCGCTGTCGTCCGGCGCCAGGCCGAGCAGGACCAAGCGGTCGCCGGCCAGAAGGGGGGTGCTGGCGGCGGGGCTTGGCGTGACCACCGTCCCCCGCTGCAGAGCCAGCACCACCAGAGTGGCCGAGGCAAGGTACTGCCCAACCGTCTGGACCGGCGCGTGCAGGTCCCCGACGAGACGCTCTTCCACCCGGAACTGGGTGCCGCCCACCGCGAACGAGCCGCGAACCGCACCACCCAGCGTCGCCGCCGCAAAAGCAGGTGCCGCCAAGGCCGACGTCGACAGCACCCGGTTAATCGGTACCGCCTGCTCGAGGTGCGCGGCAAGGGCCTGGTCAAAGAGACGGGCGACGAGCACCAGTCGCGGGTTCAGGCGGCGAGCACCCAGGCAGATGGAGACATTGGCCACGTCGTCGTCGCCAGCCACGATCAGCGCCCTGGCCCGCTCGATGCCGGCCCGACGGAGAACCGCCTCATCATGCACGTCGCCTGGGCAGACCGTGCAGCACCGCCCCGCCGGCAAGCGCCATTCATCGAACTCCCGGGCGATCACCACAACCGGCTCACCCAACTGGGCCAGCAGGCCGGCGCAGCGGTAACCCACGTGACTCAACCCAGCGATGATCACGTGTCCTGAGCGCGAGATGTCCGGCGCTGCCGTTGCCATGGTGCCTGCCCGGGAAACCCACTACCCGCCGCAGCCGCCGCAGCCGCCGCCGCAGCCACCGCCGCCACAACCACCGCCGGACGCCGATACCGATGACGCTGCTGCACAACTGGAGCCGCAACTGCCCCAGGCGCTGGCGCCCTGTGGTGACTTGACCAAGTTCAGCGGCTGGATGAGCTTGGCCATGGCTTCCGGCAGCGCCGCCAGGCCATATAGCGCGGCCTTGAACGTCAGGTCGTCGGACGGCGCTCGGCTTGGCCACGCTACCGGCCGCTTGCGGAGACCACCGAACAACTGCGGGAGATACCTGCAGACGCTGTCTCCGAGAATGGTACGAGGACGCCTGCCCAGCCGTATCGTCTGCCACCCCGCAGCGGCTGCCAGAAGGCACAGCAAGAGGACGTTGTGCCGGCCTCGCGAGAGGGCCACCCCGAGCTTGATGACGGCGACGACGCCAAACAGGCCAAGTGCCAGCAGCACTCTCAGCATCCTGGCACGCCGCATCCCGACGTCTGGCAGAAGCCCCTGCAACTCCAGGACCTCCCCAATGTAGGCTGCCTCGCCCTGGATAGTCGTATCGGTGAACAGAGCACTGGCCGACGTGGCATCCGCAAAACGGTGCAGAATGGCCTTGTCAAGGGGACGGCGTGCCAGCGCTGCCGCGTCGGCTCGCGATGCAGCCAACCGGCTGTCGTGAGCCTTGAGCAGGCCGCGCTCCAGCAGCGAGACAACCGCCGTGCGCAGCACTTCGCGCCGACCGGCGCGAAGGAACGCCATCTGGTAGGGGTCCACGGCGAGATCGCGAGCGCTGTCCGCAACCAGGGCACCGGGGCCGCGCTCTGCCCGCCACTGGACCAGGTAGAGGAGGACACCGACAACGAGGATAAGGCCCATGTAAAACGACAGGAACTCCGGCCCGGGCAGGTCGAAGGGATTGAGGTTCATCTCAGGCCACTCTTTCCGCCTGTGAGCGCATCGCCTCGACCAGAGCCATCAACTGGAACATGGCCGGCCCGGCCACGCCTGCCGGAAGCGCCTGCGTCTCGCGCGCCTGGGAAACCAGAGTCAGCGCCTGCAGGCAGTCCCCGCCCGCCAGCGCAGCGGCCACCGCGACCAGCGCTGCCTTGGGAGAACTCACGCTCTGGCCCTGCAGTTCCAGCAGTGTTGCCGCGGCGGCGCGCAGGGGACCAGCCACGTCGGCCAGTACCGCCGGGAGACGCTCCTCGCGCAGGCTGTTGGCCATGTACTGCTGGCGCAGGCGCAGCGCCAGGTTCATCAGGATCTGCCGCAGGCGGAGCACCTTGGCGTCGCGACTGACGACCAGGCTCGCGATGGGATCCGGCCCGAACAGCACCCGTCGCCGCCGGCAGATGTCATCGAACTTCACCGCGAACGCCTCGGCGGCAACAGGAAGCTCAGCCTCCAAGAGAAACATCACCGCAGCCCGTCCGGCCACGCTGGCCAGCCGCAAGGGCTCGCGGAACGCATCGGCCTCCGCTTTGGGGAACCGTGCCAGAACGACGAGCAGGTTCAGGTCCGACGTGGCCCGTAACGTTCCATCGGCCCCGCTGCCGAAGAGCACGATGCTCTTCAGTTCTGCCGCAAAGCAAGCCTTGGCCGATTCAACGAAGCTGGCCAACAGCTCCTGCACTGCCGGCGGCAGTGCGGCGGGCGGGGAAGCGACAGTGGCAACCATGGCGTTCATGCCTTCCCATCGTGAGGACCGCAGTGGAGGACTCAGGGTTGGCCTGGCGTCCTGCCGCACGGCAACGACAGCCGGAACACACTGCCCCTCGGCGGAATCCGCTGGCGCCACCGGGGGCACACCGCAGGGACGGCATTCGCCTGGATCGTCCAGGCCGACGGCCGCCTCCCGGAGATAACATGATAATACGCCAGAGGCACGGTGGTTTCAAGTGCCCGCGGCCGGCCAGTTGCCCTGCCTTGCCTGCCCGCGGCCACAGCCAGGCAGGTAGGTCGGGGTGCCGGTACCCGATCCTGGTCGCCAGCCTGGGTGGCGACCGGCAAGCGCCCCGTGCAGCCAAGCCGAACGAGAGACGCACTGGGCAATGCCCCCCTCTGGCAGGGGCAGGCCGGAGCTGGCTTTCCACAGCCGTGCGCCTAGAGTACCGGCGCCCATGGGAGACCCAGAAGACAGACCAGAAGACCGGCACCCAGCCCGCCTGCCCCCGTGGCTGCGCACCCGCTTCACGGGCGGCAAGGCGCGGCAGGAGGTCCGGCACCTGCTGCGCGAACTGCACCTGCACACGGTCTGCGAGAGCGCCCACTGCCCCAACCTGTGCGAGTGCTGGGAGCGGCACGCAGCAACCTTCATGCTGCTCGGCGACGTGTGCACGCGGAACTGCCGCTTCTGTGCCGTCACGCATGGCGTCCCGGCGGCGCCGGCCGCGGACGAACCGGCGCGGGTCGTGGAAGCGGTGCGGCGGCTGGGATTGCGCTTTGTGGTACTGACCTGCGTGACCCGCGATGACCTCGCCGACGGCGGGGCCGCCCACATCGCGGCGGTCGTAAGCGCCCTGCGCAGCGCGCTTCCCAGCGTCGGCGTGGAAGCCTTGGTATCCGACTTCGGTGGCCGTCTCCAGGGCGTCGATACCGTTCTCGATGCCGACCCCGATGTCTTCAACCACAACCTTGAGACCACGGCCGCACTGACGCCCCGCGTCCGCGACCGGGCCGACTACCCGCGCAGCCTGGCGGTGCTGGCGCACGCCGCCGCCACGGTCGCCAACCGGGCAGGCCGGACCCGGATCAAGTCGGGGCTGATGCTGGGCCTCGGGGAGACGGACGCGGACCTCCGCGCCACCCTCGCCGACCTCCGCCGCAGCGGAGTGACCATCCTGACCCTGGGCCAGTATCTCCCACCCTCGAGCCGGCACTGGCCGTTGGACCGCCATCTGACACCGACGGAGTTCGCGGCCTGGGAGCAGGCCGCGCTAACGGAATTCGGCTTTGCGCGCGTGGTGAGCGGGCCGCTGGTACGCAGTTCCTACCTGGCCGAAGAGGCCGCCAAAGACGACGCAAATCACTTCTCTACTGCTACTTCTGTGGGAACGGCATCGCCCTAGAAGCTGACGCCCAGTCCTTCTTCATCCGGCGAAGCCATCCCGTGTCGCGCAGTCGTGCAGCGCAGTACATCCCGAAACCCTCCAGTCCGCTGCACCCCCAATGCCTTGGCTGTGTCTTGATCCGTCATCCTCTCGTCCTCTGCGCCAAGGGTCAGCGACCGAGCGCCTGCGAAGTCCGCTGCACCGCCTCGTTGGCCGGGAATCTTCGTGCAATGTCGCGACCCGCTTCTGATCGGGCCAGTGACAGGCATAGGCGCCGCAGTTGCTGTACCTGGCGCAGCCGCCGCCCCACGGCTTCCGGGCTCATGTCAAGCTTCATCGATGATGCTCTGGAGATGCCCAATGTCATCCTGGTCTCTGCCGCTTCGGCGGAAAGACTTCAGGAGGATGAGGCCCTC
Source organism: uncultured Victivallales bacterium (assembly GCA_903837355.1). Classification (GTDB taxonomy): domain Bacteria; phylum Verrucomicrobiota; class Lentisphaeria; order Oligosphaerales; family JAFGRS01; genus CAILUI01. The sequence continues at coordinate 15,925 of CAILUI010000136.1, read as the reverse complement.
TGGCGACACGACCTTCAGGCTTCGGCCCTCCCACTCGACTTCCCGGCGCGTCGCCCACGCCGTCGCAGTCCCGGGGGTGACGAGCAGGAAGTCAAGGACCAGTCCCTCCCCGGTTCCGGGCTCAACTTTGCACAGTCGGTGGATCTGGATCTGGCCGCCGTGGAACTCCATCGGGGCCCCACTCAGCGTGAACCCCAAAGGCTCAACGGCACGCTTGGCGCGAAAGAGGGAATCGAGGTGGATCAGCAGATCGATATCCAGCGTGGCGCGTGGCAGGTCATAGACGGCCATCGCCAATCCGCCGCACAGTGCGTAATCGATGCCGTCTTGGTCGAGTTTGGCGATCACCGCTTTCAGTTCGTCAAGGATATCCATATCGCGTCTTGTCTGTGGCCAACGCTGGCGCTCACGGGCGCCAGGCTTGGGCCGTCTCGATCATGGCGCGGAGATTCTCCTCCGGGGTCTCCCGCCCCACCTGGTCACCGGTGCCAACGATGACACGATGACTGCCGGCAAACGCCTCCAGGATCTCGGTCACTTCCCGCCTGGCATCGGCGGGCCCGCCGCGGATCAGCGTCTCCACCGTATGCACATTGCCATTCATTGTGGTGCGCCCCTGCAGCGCCGACGCTACCCGGCGCAGCCCGGTCACCCCCTCGACGTCGCCGCCGGGCGGACGCTCGAACGGACAGACGCAGTCGATGCCAAGCTCCGCGAAATCGTCCACGCTCTCGATGCAACGGCCGTGCGAGTGGACATGGAGGAGACGTCCATGCCGATGCACTTCCGCGGCGACGGCACGGATCACCGGCTTGTCCCACTGCCGCCAAAGGTGTGGTCCCAGCAGTGAGTTGCAGCTCCAACTGCAGCCGATGAAGAAGCTCTCGATGGGCGTGCGCTCACAGAGCACCCGCGCCTGCCGCACGAGGCGCTCGGTATAGCGCGCCTGCAGCGCCTCCAGGGTGGGCCGCAACTCCGGCTCGTACAGGTCCAGGATACCCTCCTCGAAACCGCCACCCCGAGCGTTCGCCCAGAAGTCGAAAAACGGCACGCCCAGCCAGGCCTCCAGCAGGTAGGTCTCGCCGACCTCCTGCCAGGCCTTGATCAGGCCGGAGACATCCGTGTCCTCGGGCTCACCGCCAAAGGCCAGGCACTCCCAGGCCGCCAGGTCGCGAGCGATGCTCTTCAGGGGCCGCTCGGTGCCCCAGCTCGGTTCGTCACGGTGGAAACGCGCCCCGGTCGTCAACTCGCCGTGCGGCGTCTGGAAGGCGGTTCGGACCTCGAGGGTATCGGCGTCCAGCCAGCGCTCATTGGACTGAACCTTGACCTGCGGGTTCGGCGGTCCGGCGAAGGCCACCCCCCAGCCCTCGCAACCGAAGGTCGAGAAGGCGTGCTTGAGGGCGGCGTGGAAAGGGACCTCACGCTGGAAGCGGATCATGTCAACGCCCAGCAACTTGGCCGGGTAGTAGTACCACAACTCGGGTGCCACCGGCGGACGGTCCACCGGCAGGCCGCGATAGGCCTGCAGCATACGCTGCTTCGGGGTCAGGACGGGCGTCGGCATGGTGTGGCGTCATCCTCTCCCAGCACAAAACTCGCGAAACACCGAGAGCATGTACTCGTAGTTCTCCAGAGGCATGCCCGGAAAGATCGTATTCGAGGTGGAGAAGATGTACCCACCGCCGGGGGAGCCGTGCTCGAGGCAGTACCGCGCGGATTCGCGAATGGCCGCCGCCGGCCCATCCTGCAGCAGGCTGCATTGGACATTGCCCATCAGCGCCAGCCGCCCGTAGGTCAGGCGCTTCACCTCACGGATGTCCACCCCGGCCATCGGATCGAGCGACATCAGCGCGTGCGCCCCGATGGCGAGAAGCTGGTCCAGGATAGGCATGATCTGGCCATCGGTGTGGATGATGGCGATGGCACCCAACTCCCGAACCCGCCGCACCTGGCGCTCCCAGTACGGCGTCACCAGCGCCGCAAAGTCTGCCGGCGAGATGAACGGCCCGGCGTTGAAGGCGACGTCGTTGGGCATGAAGACGAAGTCAGCCCCGGCCTCGACCATGGCCTCGACCTGCCGAATGGCCGCGCGGCACTTCTCCTCGGCCAGCACCTGGAGCCGTTCCGGAGCTTCCGCCAAAGTCACCGCGAACTCCATCCAGTCCGTGGTGCCATCGATCGAGAGCACCCCACCTCCCACCATGCCACCGATGGCGATATCCGCGCCGAAAGTCGCCTTGGCGGCACGCACGCCAGCGGGGTCACCCCAGGGCCAGTACACCGCCAGGGCGTCCCATTGGTAGCGCTCCACGATGCGCTCATAGACGGCCATGCATTGCGCGATGGCCCGCCCCTTTTCGGCGGCGCCCATCCCGGCCCATTGGTCGCGCGGGGGAAAGCGCAGGCCGAAGGCCTCGTGCTCCAGTTCGAACATGGACTCGAAATGCGGTGGCCGGTCAGGCTGTTCGAAGCGCAGAGTCTTCAGGAATCGCTGTTTGCCGGTCATCGCGACGTAGTCCCCGATCTCGCCGACCGCCCCCCTGGGCGCGTTTCCGCGTCAGCCTGCCGGCGCCGGCGTCGGCGACAGCGGCCGCGGCATGGGCTCGCGTTGCACCGCGACATAGCCCTCGAAATGGCCCTCCGGCGACATCACCGGGGAGGCGGTGCACTCGAGCTCGAACCGCGTACCATCCTTGCGCCGGCCGAGGTAGCGCCCGCGCCACGTCTCGCCGCGCTGCAGCGTCAGGCGGATGCGGTGGAACAGATCGCGCTCGCGGGGATCGCAGGAGGCCATGCGCGGCGGGCGGCCGACGACGTCGGCACGAGCGAACCCGGTCAGGTCCTCGAAGGCCTGGTTGACGTACTGAACCGCCCCGCTCGCGTCGCCGATCAGGATCAGTTCTCCGGCCTGCTCGACGGCACGGGTGAGTTTCTCCAACTCGGTATGCTGACGCCTGAGTTCCTCGAGGTTCGTCACCCGCTCGGTAACATCCGTGATGAACCCCTCGCGGGCCGCGACCTTCCCCTGCGGCCCATACATGCCGGTCCCGTGCTCGTCCATCCAGCGCACCTGTCCATCCCGGGCAACAATGCGGTAGGTGAGCGTGAACGGTTCGTGGCGGGCCTCAGCCAGCGCAATCGCCTCGCGCACGCGCTGGCGGTCATCGGGATGGATGATCTGCTGTCGGTAGAGCAGCGGCGCCGTCACATAGGCTGCCGCTGGGTGGCCGGTCAGGCGGAGGCAGCCGCCGCTGACAAACTCAACCCGGCCCTGGGGCGAGCGCTCGTCGAAGGCCGTGCGGTAGGCCATGCCCGGCAGGTTGTTGAACAACTCCAACAAGGCGAGCTGGGTCTGCCACATCGACTCCTCGGCGCGGGCCGAGTCGGTCTCGGCAGCCTGGTGCCGCGCCAGCTCGGCGCGCAGGTCGGCGAGTTCGGTCGCCAGCTGCAGCTTCGTTTTCTGCATGTCGTTCATCGTCGTCTGCAGTCCCCGTCTGGCCTGAAGCTCCAGGCGACCGCGCCGCGGTAACCCACAGGAGCGCCCCTCCGGCCGCGGCCGGCGGCCGGTCACGACCCGAAAGAAACACGGCTGGAGCGCGAGCGTCCACGGGTGCCCTGCACCCCGCGAGCTCTTGTTTCACAGGAGAAGCGCGCGACCGCGCCCACGACCCTACCATACACCCCGCCGCGCCCGCCGCAACGCTCTACCGGCCTGCCGGCGGGCAGCCCTCTGGTAGACGCACCGCCTCAGGCTACATTCCCCCCGCGGCAGGCAGAACCGAGAGCGTGAAGGCGTCCGGAGAAGGAGTCGCAGGCGTCCCACAGGACGCCAAGGTTGTTAGGTAGTCAGCCTGTAGACTGTTAGGTCTTCCCTCGGGGCATTTTGCGTTTCCGGACTCAGGTCCGGTAGTGTAACCTAATAGCCTACAGCCTAGACCGCTACAGCCTCTGGGTCCTCCATCGGACGGGTGTGAGAAGGAGTCGTCAGTATGCGGCAGCACAGGGTGGCGATCGTCTGGCTGGGTGTGGCGTTGAGCGCCAGTGCGGCCTTGTCGCGCCTCCCGCTCGCCGTGGCCCCCCTGGCGCAGTTCCAGGCGGACGGTGCCGTGGACTGGTCGCGGGCCGTCGTCCTGGGGCCCTTCCTGCGCAGCGATGGCACGGACATGCCCAGCGCGGCAACCACAGCGCGCCTCTGCCGCAGTGCCGACGAACTGTTGATCCGTATCGAGTGCCAGGAAGCACAGATGCCGAAACTGTCCGCCACGATCACGGCGCGCGACGGCATGGTCTGGGTCGATGACTGCGTCGAGATCTTCCTGCAAGCACCGGGGCAGGCCACCTACGTGCACCTCGTCACCAACCCGCTCGGAGCCAAGTTCGACGAACTGGGCCGTGACGCGACCTGGAACCAGGAGTGGCAGTGCAGCGCCGGGCGCGAGGAAGCCTCCTGGTGGTGTGAGCTCCGCGTCCCCTTTGCCGCCTTGGGGGGAACTCCGGCCGCCGGCAGCGAGTGGCGCTTTAACCTCTGCCGCTCGCGCCGTCCCGAACCCGAACTCAGCGCCTGGTCGGCCACCGGCGCCGGTTTCCATCTCCCCGAGCGCTTCGGCCGGCTACGCTTCGCCGAGCAGCCCTGGCCCAGCGCCGTAAGCTGGTCGGTCTCGGCTCGCCGCGAAGCCACCGTGGCCCTCGCCTGGCAGCCCGACGCAGCACCGGCGGAACTGCAACTGACCGTCAACGGCCAGGCTGGCGCCCTGCCGCTCAAACTGGACCGCGAGGGCAGCCTCCCCCTCTGGCTCGAGGCCACCGTCGGCCAGACCCTGCTCTACCGGACCTGCTTCATCGCCCGCCTCACCCCCATGAACGCGGCCATTCGGGCGGCCAAGACGGCCGTGGCCCCGTTGCCCGCCAGCCCGGAGGCGCAGGCTTTGCAGGCACGCCTGACCGTCCTCGAAGCGCGCCGTGACGACGCCAGTCCGGCCCAAGCGCCCGAGATCGCCGCCCAGGCCAGCCGCATCGAACTCGAGGCCAGCCGCCTCAAGCTCCGTACCGACTTTCTGCAAGCCGGGGCGCCCGCCGACGCCATCACCTATGGCGTCGAGTCCGCACTGACCAAGATCCCGCGGGAGACGCCGTTCCGCGGCACCCCCGGCGGCCGCGTGAGTCTCGACGCCGCCCGCAACGAGATGGCGGCCGCGCAGGTCGTGCTCTTCGCCTACGACGACCCGCTGCTGCTGGTTGAAGCGACGGTCTCGGCGGCCAAGGGCCCCGGCGACGCCACGCTGCCGGCGAGCGCCTTCCGCGTCCGGCGGGTGGGTTACGTACACACCTGCAAGCCGGGCTATGCGGTCGAGCACACGGGGCTCTGGCCGGATCCGCTGATGGAGGCAACCCCCTTTGACGTCAAGGCGCAGGACCTGGAGCCGCTGTGGCTCGATGTGCGGGTACCCACCACGGCCGCCCCCGGCCTGTACTCGGCCACGCTGACGCTCTGTGCCCGCAACTCGCGCCCCACCCTGGTGCCGATCGAGGTCCGCGTGCGCAACTTTACCATCCCGCGCGCCTCCAGCCTCAGCACCGCCTTCGGCTTGTCGCCGACCTGGCGCGTGCCGCAGGACCAGGAGGCCTACCTGAGCAACTTCCTCGAACACCGCATCTCGCCCTATGACGTCACCGGCGCCCCCGTCCTCGTCAACCCGCCAGCCATGGACTGGCGCGGGGCGCAGCGCCTGCGCTTGACCGTCTCCACCACCCAGCCGGGAGACCTGCGCTGCGTCGTCGTACCGGCGGACAACGCCCCGCCCGTCACCCTCGGCCCGACCCGGCTCGCAGCGGGGCAGCGCCAGGAGATCGTCTTCGACGTCGGCGCCCTGGCCAGACCCATCCTCTCCTGGCGCGTCGGCTTGACCGGGGCCGGCAGCGCCACCCTCAGCGCCGTGCTGCAACGCGACCGGGACGAGGCCGTGCTCTGCCAGGACCAGACAGCCCGCCTCGAGGCCGGCGAGGACGGCTGGATCACGCGCTGGCTGAGCTGGGAGGGGTCCGCCTGGGACCATCCCGATATCCCTGCCGTCTGGGACTGGACCGCCTTCGATGCCGCCTTCCAGAAGTACCTCGACCTCGGCATCACCGCCCACCGCGCCGCCCTGCAGTCGCCCCTCGGCCCCTGGGCCGCCGAGTACCAGCGGCACCTCAGCGAGAAGGGCTGGCTGTCGCTGTTCTACACCTACCTCTACGACGAACCCGAGCCCGCCCACTACCCCGTGGTCAACGACCTGCTGGGGGCGGTGAAACGGGCCGCTCCCGGGGTGGCCAATATGATGACCGCCCGCCAATTCCCGCCCGAGTTGCCCTACGTTGACATCTGGTGCCCAGAGGCCTACTCCTTCGATCCCACCACCGCCAAGGCCGAGCAGGCGAAGGGCAGGTCGGTCTGGTGGTATGTCGCGTTCAGCACCCGACACCCCTACCCGAATGTCTGGATCGACTACCCCGCCATCGATTGCCGGGTCTGGGTCTGGATGACCTGGAAACACGACCTCGATGGCATGCTCTACTGGTCGGCCACCTACTGGGGCGGCAATGACCCCTGGCGCTCCGGGGAGACCTTCCACGACTCCAACGGCGACGGCTCGCTGCTCTATCCCGGTGTCGACGGCAAGCCCGTGGATTCAATCCGCTGGGAGTGTCTGCGCGACGGCCTGGAGGACTATGAGGTCTTCTGCCTGCTCGAGGCCGGCGCCACGGAACTGGCCCAGGCCGGACAGCAGGCGGAACTCGTGGCCCAGGCCCGGGCGCTGTGCGCCATCGACGACAACGTGGTGCGTTCGTACAAGGACTACAACCCCGATCCGCAGGCGCTGCTGGGCGCCCGCGGCGCCATGTCGGACACCCTCGAGAGCGTGGTTGCCGCCCTGGGCCACGAGCCCCGGATCAACGGCCGCCCACGGCGCCGGCTCAGCACCGCCCCACCCACGCCACCCGCCCCACCCCCGGTCGCCACCGCCACCCCGCCGCCGGTCGCGCCCGGCACCTGGACCGCGCCCGCGCCACTCGCGGAGGACGGGCTCGTCCTCCGCTACGACTTCGACGCGAAGCTGCCCTTCGCCGGCGATCGCTCCGGCCGCGGCAACGACGGCCTGGTCAAGGCCGCGGAATTCGCGGAAGGGAGCCACGGACAGGGCTTGCGTTTGCACGACAAGGGCTACGTCCTGCTTCCCTCCGGGGCTGAACTCTTCGGCGACCGGCCGGCCCAGGGCACCGTCGCCCTCTGGGTTCGACCGGACTTCGACCCCGAAGCCGTACCGGCAGGCCTCTACGAGGGCTATGCGGTGCTGTTCTATGCCATGCTGACCGACGGCAATGGCCTGCCGGACGGGCTCGACGAGATCGGCCTCTACCTGCACGGGCCCACCCTGCAGGCCCGCCTGGGCGGTCAGAACTGCCTCTTCGCCTCCGTGCCCACCCCCCTGCGCCGCAACCGCTGGACGCACCTGGCCGTGGTCTGGGAACCCAACCGCCGAGTGCTCTACGTCGACGGCCAACCCGCGGCGACCCGTGACGACGCCTACGATCCGCCGGCGCTGGACCTGTTTGGGGCGACCCTCGGCGCTCACGCCCCGCGCCGGGAGTGGGGCTTTAAGGGCACTTTCGACGAGTTCCGCCTCTACTCCCGAGCGCTCTCGCCGGCGGAGGTCTCAGCCTTGGCCAAGCGCTGAGGCTGGGCCACCGCCATGGGGCCGCCCGCGTTGCCGCTGACCGAACAGAGGAAGAGCCAAGCATGTCGCTCAAGCCGCACGACACGACCTCACTTCTCGCCTGCGCCCTCTGGATGGTGCTGCTTCCGGGCCTCCTCCGAGCCGCGGAGCCGGCCGAGTCGATCGCCTACCTTCTCGAAGACTTCGAGAGCTACACGCCAGGCCTGTGGCGCTGGTCCGGAGAGAACGGCGGCAGCGTCGCCGGGAACGCCGACCAGGTGCACGGCGGCCAGCGGGCGCTCGCCTTGAACTGGGACTTCACGACCGCGAAGGGCGGCTTCCTCAACGCCACCTTCCACCGGCGCCTGGTGGGACAGGTGCAGGAGGTCCGGGTCTGGGTCTGGGCCTCGGAGCAGGAAGCCGGCACGCCGCTGACCCTGTGGATCGGCGACCGCAGTGGGGAAATCACCATCCAGCGGGCCACCGTGGACTGGACCGGCTGGAAGCAGGTCGCCTTCTCGTTGGTTGGGGTTGCCCCCGGCTGGGCCTCCGGGGACAGGAACAGCCGTCAGGATCCGCCACTGGAGGTCTTCGGTCTGGCCGTCGAGGTCGGCGGTCCCGCGGTCGGGCGACTGCTCCTCGATGACATGGATATCGTCACCCTGGCCACGCCGCGCGAGGCCCTGGCCCTGACCGCCTCCACGGCCGTGGACAGGAACCTCTTCTGGGAGCAGGCGCCGGTCGTCCATCTGGCGCTGCGCAACCACTCCCGCCATGCCGTTCCCGGCAGTCGCTGCACCGTGCGCGTGGAGGACCTCTACCGGGAGCGGGAGGTGTGGTCTGGAACCGTGGACTTCAGCGAGATCCTGGCGGGGGACGGGAGCGAACGGAATGTAGAGCTGCCGCTGCCCTACGGGGTCTACCGCGTCCGCTGGCGACTCGCCGACGGCGTCGGCGACCTCCTCGACGGCTCCCTGGACGTTTCCCGCCTGCTGCCGCCCTGCTACGCCGACCTTCCGGCAGCCAGGCAGAGCTACGAGCGCCGCCGCTCGCTCTGGGGCGGCGTCTTCGGAGTCATCCCACCGTCCCTGGCCAGCGCCACCGGCGCGCGCTGGATCCGCTATGAAAACACCGTCTGGTCAGACTATGAGAAGGAGCCCGGCCGCTTTGACCTGCAGAGCCTGGCTGTCGGCCTGCAGCCCTACCAGGACGCCGGCATCGACGCCATCATCCTCCAGACCCTCTATCAACGGCCGCCATTCCGCAACCCCGATCAGCCGGACTTTGCGCCCGCCTACGGCGATATCATGCGGCGCACCGCCGCGGCAACCCCGGGGCTGGCCCGCTGTTTCGAGCTGGGCAATGAGGACAACGGTCCCACCAAGATGCTCTACAGTGAGGTAGCCCGCCACGGCGCGGCCGGCATCCGCGCGGTCCAGGCGGCGGCCCAGATCGCCAACAGCGGCACCGCCTTTGTCGATCTGGGTTGGCTGGAGATGCAGGCGCGACGCGGGGTGATGGACGGGCTGGATGTCCTCTGCACACACCCCTACACGGTCAACGAGAGCCCCGAGGCCTGGAGCATCCTCGAGCGCCTGGGCCAAGTCGATAGCCTGATCGACCGCCTGGGCGGCATGAAAGCGCAGTGGACCACCGAGTTCGGCTGGCACCACGAGTTCTCGCAACCCCGCCGGGCCGAGTGGATCCCTCGCCACTTCCTGATCGGCGCCGCCGCCGGCCTCGAACGGCACGGCCTCTACACCTGGGAGCGGGACTACGGCATCTTCCTGGGCGTCGCTCTGCCCGCCGCGGCCTCCGTTCACGCGCTGGTCAAGACCCTCGAGGGCCACCGCTTCGTGGGCCTGCTGCAGCACGACAACGACCTCTGGGCCGAGGTCTGGCAGCGCGGCCGGACCTCCCTGGCCGTGGCCTGGTCGCCGGCGGGGAAGGCCGAGTGGTCCGTAGACGTAGGCGCCGACTCGCGCACCCTCGATCTCTTCGGCAATCCCCTACAGACGGCCGCGCCCGAGGGGCGCCTGACGTTGACACTGGACGGCGGCCCGGTCTACGTGACCCACATCACCGAGGCGGTGCGAGAGCAGGCCGTCCGCAACCGGGCTGAACAGGAGCAGACACGCTTCGCCACGTGCCTGAAGGCAGCGCAACTGCCCGCCGGGAACGTCTGGGAGCAAGTCCTGAACGCGAACACCCCGGCGTCGACGCCGGCGCTCCTCGCCCGCGATCTCAGCGCCGCCCTGACCCAATGGACGCCCGCCAGCACCCCGATCAAGCCAGGCGAACAGGCCGTTGTGGCCCAGGCCCTGCGCTGGTACGATGCCGTCGGCCGCGAGGCCCGGCCGGCAGGCGACGGCGCGCTGCGCCAGCGCTTGCCGGCCCAGCGCCTGGCGCTGGGAGAGAAGCTCGTAAAGCTGATCGCCGAGGACGTCGATGCTCCCTCGCTGCGTTACCTGCTCGAGCGCTGGGACCGCCTGCTCGACGAGGAACGGGCCGACCAGGAAAGCGGCACCGCCGAGGCCGACACGAACTCCCTCCTCGCCATGCAGGCGACGCTCGCCGCGGTCTGCGAACGCTTCGCCGAACAGGGCGAACGCGGGCTCTATGCCATGTGGCCCTACCTCTACACGGTGGCCGGCGATGGCACCTTGCAGGAGACCCTGCGCTTCCTTCCCGGCGAGAGCACCTCCGTCAAGGTCCGGGTGAACAACTACAGTCGCCGCGAGCGCGAGGTCACGGTCCACGTCCAGGCGCCGGCAGGCTGGGCCTGCCAGCCGCCGACCTTGGCGCTCCGCGTCCCGCCGGGTGGCGCGGCCGGCGAGGTGCGCCTTTCCTGCCCGCTCGAGGCCACGGCGGAGAAGCCGGTGCTGGAGTGTGTTCTGCAGACCGCAGGGCTGCCGGAACGGCGCCTCTCCTTCGACGATGTGGTGGTCGAAGCACCGGTGCGGCTGACCGTGGAGCCCGTGCGGGGGCGGGTTCCGCAGACCCCCCTCCGCGTCACCTTGACGAGTCTCAGCGCACAGCCCCTTTCCGGCCTCCTGCGACTACTGCGCCAGGGCGATACACGGGCCCTGGCCAGGGCGTCGTTCGAGGGCCTCACAGCCGCCGCGCCAAACGTGCTTGAACTATCGATTAAACAGGTGCTTCCATATCTACGTAATGAATGGCCGCTGACTGCCCAGTTCATTCTGGCCGACGGCCGCCGCGTGGAGCGGCCGGTGGCTCTTGACTTCGCCTGTGCCGTCCGCGCCGCGACACCGCCGACCCTTGACGGCGATCTGGCGGACTGGGCCGCGGCGACGCCGTTGCACCTGGATCGCGAGGAATACGGCAAGGGCTCCTTCGGCGGCAAGTGGAGCCCCGAGGACCTTTCGGCGACGGTCTATGCCCAATGGGACAACGAGGCCCTTTACGTCGCCGTGGACGTCCGCGACCAGACCTTCAACCAGACCCTCTCCGGCACCAGCCAGTGGATCCAGGACAGCATCCAGCTCGCGGTGGCACGAGATCCACAATCCGCCCGGACCGAGATCGGCCTGGCACTCACGCCCCGTGGGGAGGAAGTGGTGAGCTACAGCGCCCCGGCTCCAGAGATGCCCGGCAGCCGCCTCAAGGTCAAGCTGCGCCAGGGTGGAGCCACCTACGAGGCTGCGATCCCCTGGTCCGCCCTGACGGGCCTCGAGAAACCCGAGCCGGGATCAACGCTGCGCTTCGCGGTACTCGTGAATGACGATGACGCGGTGACTGGTCGGCGCTTCCTGGAGCGCTACGGCGGGATCGCCCACGACAAGGACATCGCCACCTTCGGCTTCCTCACGCTGTTGCCGCCGGAGAGCTCGGAAACCCGTGTTGCCGCGCCGGACGAGGCACTGCTGACCGAGGACTTCGAGGAATACGACGACGGCGCGCGCCCCGACGCCTGGGATGCCGTCTGGCACCAGCTACCGATCCCGGAAGGAAAGGTGGTGGCCGGCGCCGGGCGTGGCGGATCGAAGGGGCTGGTGCTGGTGAACACCACGGGCCGGAAGCCCTTCGTCTACCTGAGTTTCGTGCGCCCGCTGCCTGAGGTGCGCCCGGGAGCGAGCTACGAACTGCGCGGCTGGGTCCGCGGACGGGGCGTCGAGGCGAACAGCGGCATCATCGGCGTCTGCTCTGACCGCTGGGGTAACGAGGCCTTCACCTACGCCGAGACGGGGGCCGTGACGGAGGCGTGGAGAGAGGTGGTCATGCCCTTCCCCGGCCCTCCGGGCGGGCGACTCAACGTGATCCTGCGCAACGACGTGAAGATGGAGGAGTTGGTCATCGACGACCTCCGCATCACGGTCGCACCGCGCTGAGGAAGGGGGCAGCCGCCCGCAAGCGTGCGCGGACCTCGGCATCGCGGCGGCTCAGCCGTTGCGGCCAGGCGGCGCGCTCGGCGTCGCCGGCCTCGGCCGGCTGGACCAGGGGCGGCGCCATGGCCGCCTCGATGGCGGCAAGGGAAGCCCCGGCGCCGGCACGTACCTGGTCGATGGCCTCCTCCGTGGCTTTCAGGGCCGCGGCGTAGTCCGGACCGGCGACCGCGACGTTGGCGGCCAGCAAGGCCTCACGGTAGTTGAGCGCCAGACGCAGGAGCTCGGGAACCGCCAGCAGGAAGTCCAGTCCCAGATCCCGCGGCGAACCCACGCGCACGACGACGGTGTCGCCCGCGGGAACCGGCACGGCAACCGTCCAGCGGGCACCGGCGCGCTCGGTCGTCAGGGGCTCGAAACCGGAAGCATCACGCGCCAGCCACAGCTCCTGGTCGGTGGCTCTGGCCAGGCCCAGGGCAGCGGCATCGAGCTGCAACCGCGCCGCCGCGGTGGCGACGGAACCGCCGCGGAGGGTGAAGTGCAGGTTGCGCTCGGCGCTGCGGCCGAAGCGTTCGACCAGCACCGGCGCCGCCACCTCGGCCAGCGTGATCGGCTCCCAGCCGGCCCGCGCCAGCCGGTCGGTCAACGGCGCCCAGCGCTCCTGCAGCACCGGGCTGAGAGTGCTGAGGTGGTAGTAGGTGCCGTAGAACATCGCCTGCTTCAGCTCCCGTTCCAGGGTCGCCTCCGGCCAGGCACTCTTCGCTTCCTGCCAGGACATGCTGATCGGCTTGCGGTAGGCGAGGACACGCTGGAGCGAGAACTTGGTATCGGTCGTCCAGGTACCCAGCATCTCATTGCCGATCAGGTCGATGAAGCGGATGCAGAACATGTCCGTCGGGCAGTCGGTGACGCTGTAGTTGGAGAGGACCGCCTTGCCACGGGCGTGCATGTCGTCGCACAAGGCCTGGGTGCACTCGTAGACCGAGAAGGGCAGCGGCAACACCGGACGCTTGCTGATATGATCGAAGGCCAGGGGGTGGTCCGCGGTCCGGAAGTGCTCGCGGCGGAAGTTGTCCGTGGTGGCCACGAAGACACAGTCAATGTAGAGCCCAGCGAGGCCGTAGCCGTCCACCTGCGCCACCTCGCGGGAGCAGGTCAGGCGGTAGCGGTTGACGTCGTTGCTGGAACCCGTGATCTCGGGATCCGGGTTGCAGGTGTAGTTGTAGCCGCCCCACTCGGGCATGTAGCTCTCGCTGAGTACCGGCTTGCCGTCGCGATCGTAGGGTGCGCAGTTGACGATGCACTGGGCCGCGTCGTTGGGGGGCTTGGCTGCCGCCAACCCCTCAACGTGCGCCCAAGCTTCGGCGGCCGACGGTTTCGACGCGGCGGCGGCGGCCGTGATCCCAAGGGCCCAACCCCACCAGCCCGCGAACTCGGTGTAGGAGAACAGGCCGGTCAGCTCGCGGCGGTAAGCGTCCAGACTCGCCCGCTGGTTGTAGTCCCAGATGGCCACCGCGGGGAAACAGTAACCCGGCGCATTGGCCATCTCCGGAGCCACCATGAAGCCCGCCGGCCCCGGACGGCTCAGACGAGTGCTGAAGAACTGCGGGAAAAGGTCGTAGTAGCGCCGGGCGGCAGAGCGGAAACCCCACTGCGGATCGAGGCGGTAGAGCAGGAACCGGAAGCTCGCCCGACCGGGGGTCTTCAGGGCCTCCGGAGACAGGCCAAACTCGTAGTTGATGAAGAAGCCCTTGCCGGCCTCGAAGCAGAGGCGGAAGACGCGCGGCATATCCATCGGCACGGCCAGGGCCAGCGCGGCCTGCTCACTGCCCAGGGCCGCGAACGGGTACAAGGCGAGCGTACGGCGCTCCCCAAAGGGCCGCGCTGAGCCATAGATCAGCGCCGGCTCGACCGGCTGCGAGCTGCGCAGATCGTCGAACCAGCGCCAGCCGACGCCCGTGATCGGCAAGCGATAGGAGAGCGTCAGCGCGCGCTCGCGGCCCGTGGTATCGGCAATGACGCCCGCGATCTCCAGGCAGTCGCCCCGCACGGTGGTGGTCGCCTCCAGAGTCAGCCCCTGCCCGGCCAGGACGCACTGCTGTCGCACCCCATCCGGCACGGGTTGAAGCTCACCCACGACGGGCTGCTGCGGGCTGATCAGGTCGGCGTCGATGGCAGTCACCGAGACATCGTCTACCCAGGCCTCGCCAGTCTGCTCCCAGAGGTTCGTGTAGACCCGCAGGACACGGCAGAACGGAGCCGTGACCAGGGTGTGGGTGAGTGGGAACCAGTCCGAGTTCGTCCGCGCATGGCTGACGCAGATTTGCGGGGTGTCGTCACGGCCGGCTCCAGCCGCGTCCTGTTGCACGACGTACAAGTACGGAGCACTGCGCTGCGTACGCAACCACATGGAGACGCGGTAGAGGCGGTTCGGCTGCACGGGCACGGTGACCGCCAGGGCGCCGGAACAGGCCTTCTCTGGGCCAGGAACGTACACCCTCATGCAGGCTGTGCCGGTGTGTGCAGCGGTGGTATCGAGGGACCAGTCGTTGCCGACGTTCCAACCCACCGGGAGGCCGGCATCGAGCACCTCAAAACCGGGGTTAGGCAGGAGTTCCTGGTCGCCGGGCGGGATCCCCGCAACGTCAGCCACGAAGAAGCCGCCCGCGCCGCTCAGGGGCGCCTCGGCGGCGCCGAGACGCACTCCGGTAACCGCACCAGCCGCATTGAGTTGCAGGCCCAGGCCGTCAGCGGTCCGCAGATCCAGTGCCCAGCCGGCGACCGGCAGGACCATGGCGGCAAGGAACAACAGCAGGCGCATCAGCGGCATCTCCGTTCAGCGGTCACTCCCGCAACCTGATCGTGATCGAACCCTCTTCCACACGCACGCTCTCAACCCCCTCGGCAAAGGCCTTCCAGAAGCCGTTGTCGGGGCTCGATGACGTGATCAGATCGACGTTCTTCAGCCCGCCGAGCCAGGCGTTCGGGAGCGGCACGCCCATCACCGTGACGCCCCGGAACATGAGCACCGGTCGCCCGTCAGCGTAGCTGCAGGTCAGGCCGGCTTTGACGCGCAGGGTCTTGCCGCCCAGCACCGGCAGGTCCGCGTCGAGAGGGACCAGGAGCTTCGCACTGACGAGATCCTGCGCGAGATCGATGGCCAGCTTGTCGGCCAGATCCGTGTTCTTTGCCAGCAGGGCGTTGATCTCTTTCTCGGTGAAGCGGATCGTACGCTCGGCACCGGCCTCGCTGTAGGGCTCGGGCTCCAACGCGGCGCCCGCAGCCGGGGCGCCGGGACGCCGGCCAACCTGAGCCTTGACGGGGACTGCCGGAGTCGTGAAGTCCAGGCGATCCAGCTTGGACTGCAGGGCCTTCTCGTCGCGCGCGTTCAGTTTGACCGGCGTCAACGGCGGTGGAAAGAGCAGCGCTCTGACCACGAAGAAACTGACCACCGCGGTGACGACCACCGCGACGCCCACGAAAAGGACGACATGCAGGCAGCCGAAGCGGCGCCGAGGAAGAAGGGCAGGGCTCGCCCCGGCGGCCGTAGACGGAACCTCGGACACCGCGGGTTCAGTACCCATCGTTTCGCCTCCTGTGGCTCAAACTAAGCCGGCCCTGTCAGCGCGTCGAGCTTCGGCGTCCGCAAGGGTACCACCGCGACGCGCTTGGCGCCGGCGCCAGCCTACTACCGGCACAGCCAGGTGTCAAGGCCGGCACCGGCCGTGGCAGGGCTGTTCCGTCTTCCCAACGACCATCGGTGTTGGTCACCGGCACGGTGAAAGCGTGAGAGCGTGATTGCGTGAGGGTTACGGCGCGTGTGCCGGCCGTCTGCCACGAATCCACGCTTTCACGTTCTCACGCGCTCACCCGTAGCGGGAACCG
>CAILUI010000135.1 GCA_903837355.1 uncultured Victivallales bacterium | reverse complement strand
GAGACAGTGATCATGGCCAAGGTACAGAAGTCCACAGATTCCTCGAGCCTCGCCGAAGTCGTCGACCGCATCCTCGACAAGGGTATCGTGATCGACGCCTGGGTGAAGGTGTCCCTGGTCGGCATCGAACTGCTCTCGGTCGAAGCCCGCGTCGTCATCGCGTCCGTCGAGACCTACCTGAAGTACGCTGAGGCGATCGGCCTGACCGCCAACGCCGCCACCCCGGCCTGAGCCGGCGACCAGCGGAAGTAGTCCCTGGGGGGCGGGGGCGTCCGAGCCCCCGCCTCACAGGGGCTTTTTGGTTCCGGGAGCAGTTGCAGGGAGAATCACCATGGGTAGTCTGGCTGATACGGAGAAGACGAACCGCGACGAACGGAAGGCTTTCCTTTCCGGCTTGGTCTCCGACGTGAGCTCCAAGTTACAGGATTACTCCAAGGCGCGGAAGGAGATGGCTCAGAAGGCGCGGGATGAACGCCAGGCCCTTCTCCTGAGCATCCGTAAACAGGTTACAGACCTGCGCAAGCAGGCGCCTGCGGTCAAGGCCGTCGAGGCCCCTGCCCCCGCGGCCCCCAAGATCGCCCCGACGCCGGTCAAGCCGATCGTGCCGGCACCCGTGGCCAAGGTTGAGCCTCCCAAGCCCAAGCCGGTCGAGCCGCCACCCGTGGCCAAGGTTGAGCCTCCCAAGCCCAAGCCGGTCGAGCCGCCGGTCGTGGCCAAGATCGACCCCCCCAAGCCCAAGGCCCCCACCTGGCCAGTCGTGAACCCCTGGCCGAAGGCGGCGCCGGTCGCCGTCGCGCTGGACGTCGCCAAGGCGAAGGTCGTCGAGCCGCCGGTCGTGGCCAAAGTCGTGCCGCCGAGGGCCAAGAACGTCGTGGCGCCGACGCTCACTACGCCCAAGCCGGCAGCACCGCCGAAGGCCCGTCAGCCGAAAGAGAAGAAGGCGCGCGCGGCGGGCAAGAAGTCTGCCAAGGCGAAGCCCGATGGTAAGTAAGCAGGAGGCTCCCATGGCGCGCAGCCGTGCCCCCCAGGATGCGGTGGTGGTCGAGGAGGTGATGTGCGCCTTCTGCGGCGGCCGGGGCATCGACCCCTTCGGGATCATGTCGTCCCTGTCGCGCTGCTGCGTCTGCGGCGGCAGCGGCAAAGTCCTGGTTCAGGTGCCCCACATTCCGTGTGCCCATTGCCGAGCCACGGGGGCCATCAAGACTCTCACCTGCACGGTCTGCGCAGGCAAGGGCGTCGTCCCCCGACCCGCGCTGCCCCTCGTTCCCTGTCCCATCTGCCTGGGAACGGGCGACGATGCAACCGCCCCGGCCATGGGCTGTCTCAGATGTCGAGGGAAGGGACGTGTCACGGGTCCACAGCTCCCATCGGGCCTAGAGGTCGCAGCGGTGCAGCGGTTGCGGGCTGGGGCAGACGGCGGGCCTCGTGCCGCTCGCCGGGCCCGCCGTCAGGAGTGAACGCGGCCCCTAGCAACGCGGGAACGCCAGAGAAGGAGATCTTCAGCTATGAGCAGAGAGACCACGCGAGCCGCTCCCAGTACCCGTGAACGTGCGCCCGGCAGCGGCGAGGACAGTGTCCTGCCCGAGGCCGGCGTATCGTTTGTCTCCTCCCCCTATGTGGAACAAGTCGCGCGGCGCGCCTTGGCCTACCTGGTCGCCGGCTATCCCGTGCATTTCTGCGGCGTCGCGGGAACGGGCAAAACGACCCTTGCCTTCCATGTGGCCTCCAAGCTGGGCCGGCCGGTCACCCTGGTCCATGGGGATGATGAGTTTGGCAGTTCCGATCTCGTGGGCCGCGACGGCGGCTACCGGAAGCAGAAGCTGGTCGACAACTTCATTCACTCCGTCCTGAAGACCGAGGAGGAGACGCGGAACTTCTGGGTGGACAACCGGCTCACCACGGCCTGCCAGAACGGCGAGACCTTCATCTATGACGAGTTCAACCGTTCCCGGCCGGAAGCGAATAACGCCCTGCTGAGCGTGCTTTCCGAGGGCATCCTGAACCTGCCCAAACTCCGCCAGTCCGGTGAGGGCTACCTGGCCGTGCATCCGCAGTTCCGCGCCATCTTCACCTCCAATCCCGAGGAGTACGCCGGGGTGCACAAGACCCAGGACGCCTTGATGGACCGCCTGATCACCATCCACCTGGAACACTATGATCGGGAGACCGAGGTCCTCATCGTCAAGAAGAAATCCGGCCTGCCCCGGGAAGACGCGGAACGGATCGTGGATATGGTACGGGAGTTGCGTACCTTCGGTGTCAATAACCACCGCCCGACCATCCGCGCCGGCATCGCGATTGGCCGCATCCTGGCTTCCCAGAAACGCCGCGCCCGTGCCGACGACGAGTTCTTCCAGTACGTCTGCCGTGATGTCCTCGCCACCGATACCGCCAAGGTCACCCACGGCGGCCAGCCGGTGATGCTGGATAAGGTGGAAGAGGTGATCAACCGTGTCTGTGGAGTGAGCAAACCCGGCCGCGCAACGGAGAAGTAACCCATGCCAGCACCGAAGCGAGTTCTGAGGGGCGTGCAGAACATCCGCACCATGTCGGGACGCGTGGATGCGAACGCCATCACCTACAAAGCGTACATGAAGCTCAGCGTTCTGGAGATGGAGAAGTACCGCCGGGGCAAGGAGAAGACCAGCGCTCTGGAGAAGCTGAAGCTGATCGATGAGCGTTTCCAGGAGATCGAGATCGAAAAGCAGCAGACCCTGGAGCAACTGGCCGCCCAGGGCATCCCGCGGCCCCACCCCCGCTCGGCGGTGGCGCGGGGCTCGGCGCCGTCGTCGGCCCCACGCGCGAGCACCGGGCCGTTCAAGATCAGGTACTGAACCGGGAGGTCACGATGCTGACCATCTACGATTCGCATCACATTCCGACCAACCGCAACCGGAAGGGCCCCCAGGCCTGCCGGACCCAGACCGGTTTCGCGATGGGCCGGGGGGAAGCCCGCCGCGTCTACCAGGCCCGACTGGACCTGGTGAACCGGCGGCTCCGTCTGGCCTGGTTGGCCCAACAATGGGCAGGGCATCTGGCGCGCCGCCGCTTCGCAAAGGGGAAATACGCATGAAAGTCAACTGCTTGTCCTGTGGCCATAGCATCAACCTCGAGGATGATACCTACGGCGACTACGACGGCGCCGTGAAGTGCTATGCCTGCGGTGCCATATTGGAGGTCAAGCTGGTGGAAGCCCGCCTGAAGTCGGTCAAAGTCATGGAACGGACCAGCCGCGACGCCGCGGAAGGAAAGAGCAAGTCCAAGGCCTGAAGCAACCGGGAGACGGCGATATGGCTGGCACGACAGGGACGGCGGGAAAGTACCTCTATGCGGTCGTTCAGGCGGCGGAGGACCGCGACTACGGCGATATCGGTATCGACGGGAAGCGCGTCTACCTCATTTCGGACAACCACGTTGCTGCCGTCGTCAGCGATTTCAGCGGGGTACGGCTCCGGCCTGAGCGCCGCCATATTGCGGCGCACCAGGCGGTCCTCAAGCGGCTCATGCAGGACGAAGCCCCGCTGCCCATCAGCTTTGGCGTGATCGCCGAGAGTACCAAGGACATCAAACGTATCCTCTCCCTCAACCGGAAGTCCTTCGTCAAGCAGACGCAGCGCGTCCACGGCAAGGTGGAGATGGGCGTGCGGGTCTCCTGGGATGTCCCCAACATCTTTGAGTATTTCGTCAACACCCACCCCGACCTGCGGGTGGCGCGCGACGAGCTCATCGGCGGACACCGAGCGCCCAGCCAGGAGGACAAGATTGAACTCGGCAGACTCTTCGATCGCTACCTCCAGGAGGATCGCGAAGAGCACACCGCGAAGGTCGAGAAGGCCTTGGCCGGGTGCTGCCTCGAGATCAAGGCGAACCCAGCGCGCAACGAGAAAGAGGTCATGAATCTCGCCTGCCTGGTCGGGCGGCAGAGCGTTGAGAAAGACTTCGAGAACGCCGTCTGTGCCGCCGCTCAGGAGTTCGACAACAACTACACCTTCGACTTCAACGGTCCCTGGGCGCCACATAACTTCGTCGATGTTGAGCTGGTCCTCTGACAAGGGCCGCGACGGGCGGCGGCTGATTCCGGGAAGCGAGGTGGGCTGGTGTTCGTGGTCGATGATGTCATCTTCTTCCCCATCCGCAGTCTGATCTGGGTCTTTCGCGAGATCCACCAGGCGGCAGCGGCGGATCGGGAGGGCGAGGGCGAAGCCATCACCGCGAAGCTGAGTGAGCTGTACATGATGCTCGAGACCGGGCAAATCACCGAAGCGGAGTTCGACGCCGCCGAGAAAGAGCTCCTCGACCGCCTCGACGTCCTGAAGGCAACGAGTGAAACGGACGAGGGCGAGGACGAAGACGAAGACGAAGACGGGGACGAAGACGAAGACGGGGACGAAGGCGGGGACGAAGACGACGACGAAGACGGGGGCGAGGACGAAGAGTAGGGTGTGGCTCCGCCTGCAGAACCGTACGGCCGGCAAGGACGGGCAGAAGCATGAATGACCACCGGGATCTTCCCGGCTATCTGCGCGCCGAGTGCTGGCCTCTCCTGCTCTTCGGCGGCAAGGGCGGCGTGGGTAAGACCACGGCCTCGGCGGCGACGGCGCTTGACACCGCCACGCGGCATCCCCAGCAGTCGATCCTACTGGTTTCCACCGACCCCGCACACTCCCTCCAGGACAGCTTCGCCGGAGGCGAGCCACCGCCCAATCTGAAGGTGGTGGAACTGGATTCCCAGGCCTGCCTGCAGGGCTTCAAGGAGAGGAACCGGGAGCGGCTGATGCAGATCGCCGCCCGCGGTACCTTTCTGGATGAGGAGGACATCGAGCGCTTCCTGGAGCTTGCGCTCCCCGGCATGGACGAGCTCATGGGCTTCCTCGAGATCAGCCACTGGGTCAAGGAGCGGACCTACGACGGCATCGTGCTCGACACGGCGCCTACCGGGCACACCCTGCGGCTGATGGGGATGCCGGACCAGATGCGGCTATGGTTGGAGGCTCTCGATAGCCTCCTGGCCAAACACCGTTACATGAAGAAGCTGTTCCGCGGATCCTACGAGCGCGACGATCTCGATCACTTCATCGAGGATCTGGTCGCCTCCGTCAAGGAGATGGAGAAGCTACTCAAGGATCATCGGCGCTGTCGTTTTGTCCCGGTCATGCTGGCCGAGACGATGAGTATCGAGGAGACGCTGGACCTGCTCCGTGAGTTGCGGCGGCTCGGCATCGGAACGGCGGATGTCGTGGTCAACCGGCTCTATCCGGACAGCCCGTGTGACCTGTGCCAGGATGCGCGCGTTCGGCAACTGCAGGCCGTGTCCCGTTTGGCGCACGAAGAGCTCTTCGCTGGAGTCCGCCTCTGGGGGGTCCCCATGTACCCCCGTGAGGTCAGGGGCCTGGATGGTCTGCGCGCGTTTTGGGACGGTCTTGCGGCACTGGACGTGTCCGTCCCGGCACCGCACCCGGACCTGCCGCCGATCCCCCCGCAGGTGCAGCACCCCCTCGCGCTGCCGGCGGCGGCTGCCAGCCTGCTGGTCTTCGCCGGCAAGGGGGGGGTTGGCAAGACGACCATGGCCTGTGCTACAGCCTTACGCTTGGCCCGGACCTATGCCGGCAAGCGTGTCCTGCTTTTCTCGGCGGACCCCGCCCACTCCCTGGCCGACTGCTTGAACCTGCCCCTCGGTCCCGCACCGCAGCCGGTTGCGGCCGGATTGTGGGCGATGGAGATGGATGCTGCCGCCGACTTCGCCGCCCTGAAGCAGCAGTACCAGACGGAGCTGGCACAGTTCCTCGCGCAGTTGCTGCCGAACCTTGACCTGACCTTCGATCGCGACGTCATGGAACGGATCATGGATCTGTCGCCGCCAGGGATCGACGAGTTGATGGCGGTAGCGGCGGTGATGGATTTCCTGACCCCGAAGGGCTATGACCTGCTGGTCCTTGACGCCGCGCCGACCGGGCATCTGATCAGGCTGCTGGAATTGCCGGAGATCATCGAGGGCTGGTTGAAGGTCGTCTTCGGCATCTTCCTGAAGTACCGGAAGATCTTCCGCCTGCCGGGGATCGTGGACCGCCTGGTCCGACTGTCCAAGGACTTGAAGCGCCTGCGGGCGACCCTGCGCGACCCCGCCAAAGCGAGTCTCTACGGGGTCAGCATTCTCACGGAGATGTCCTTTGCGGAGACCGCAGACCTGCTGGCGGCCTGCGCGCGTCTGGCGATCCCGGTTCCGGGCCTGTTCCTGAACCTGGCGACGCCGCGCCGGGCCGATCCCCTCTGCGCCTCCCTGTTCGCCCGCGAGTCGCGCCTCGGAGAGCGCTTTGCCGCCACCTTCCCGCATACCCCGCAGGCGCTCGTGTGCCGGCAGAGCGATCCCCGTGGACTGGCCCGCCTGACCGCCCTTGGTGAACTCCTATATCTACCCGGAGCGTCGACGCCGCCGGTCCCCTGACTCGGGGCTGTGCCTCGCTTCGCTGGAGGAGCCACGATGTCCGATGATGAGTCGCTCGCCGCAGAGCACGTCAGTCTCTGCGAGGCCTTGGACCGGGTCCTCAACAAAGGCGCGGTCGTCGTCGCCGAGGTGATGATCTCCGTGGCTGACATTGATCTCATCTACCTCAGCCTGCAGGCGATCATCTGTTCCGTGGAAACAGCGCGGAAGGAGAAGGGCATCCTCTGATGAACACGAGCCCCGAAGCGAGTGGGCCGGCGCCCGCCGAGCCCAGGGTGGATTCCGCGACCATGGGCGACTTCGCCAAGGCGATGACGGGCGATAGCGTTCTGCCGACGCCCCGGCGTCTGAACCTGGACCCGGACAAGACCAAGAACGGGCTCGCCCAACTGGTGCTGACCGTGGTCAAACTCCTCCACGAACTCCTGGAGAAGCAGGCGATCCGCAGAATCGACTCGGGGGGGCTCACGGATGCCGAGATTGAGCGCCTCGGGCTGACCCTGATGCGGCAGTCTGAGGAACTCGCCAGGCTGTGCCGAGAGTTCGGTCTCGACGACAAGGATCTGAATCTGGATTTAGGCCCATTAGGAAAACTTCTATAGCTGGAGATTGCCCATGCCGGTTTCACGCAGAGTCGCCACGTACGTCGGCGGCACCAACCTGGCGGACCTCCTGGAGCGCATCCTGGACAAAGGTATCGTCATCGCCGGGGATATCCGGATCAACCTCGTCGACGTCGAGTTGCTGACCATCCAGATCCGCCTGGTCATCTGCTCGGTAGACAAGGCCAAGGAAATGGGCATGGACTGGTGGGTCAACAACCCTGCCCTCTGCTCGCGCTCCGCGAGCGAAGCGCTGCTGCCAGCGGCGATCGAGCGGCTGGAGGAGCGGCTGGCGCGAATCGAAGTGTCGCTGGCGGGGCCACAGCCCTGACCCGGTGGGTAGGTGAACGAATCCGCAACCACTGGCGCCGACGGGGCCGTGGCAAGGGTGACCAAGCGGACACACCGGCGCCGCACCCGCATGCTCAAGGCCCTGAGCCTGTAAACGGGCTCCACGGGGCCTACGGACGGCAGCCCCCCCGCTGAGCCGCATTCCTCTGGAAGGCGAATCCTGCCATGGCAGGAGCGCCGGCGCCACTGAGCGGGAGGGAAAAGAGCAGGGTGGCGCCACCGTGCCGCTCGCAGGATGTCATCCGCGGCCTATGGTGTGGCGGTGAGATTCCAGCGCCCAACCGGGCCTGGACGTGGCAAGCTGGCGTGGAGATAGCGGATGAATCACGAGCTCGGACACTCCCTTTCCCGGCGCGAGTTCGTGCGCCGTAGCGCCGCCGTGGCCGGCGGCGTGCTGGCGGCGCCGTTGCTGGTTCCCGCCCGCGCCCTGGGGGCCGATGGCGGGGTACCGGCCAATCAGCGCATCGTCATGGGCGCCATCGGCATCGGCGGCCGCGGGGAGTACGTCATGGGGGCTTTCATGAGCCACGCCGACGTACAGATGGTCGCGGTCTGCGAGGTGCAGGGCGAGCGCCGCAAGAACGCCAAGGCCGCCGTGGACCGTCACTACGGCAACCACGACTGCAAGGCCTACACCGATCTGCGCGAGTTGCTGGCCCGCGACGACATCGATGCGGTGGTGATCGCCACCGGCGATAACTGGCACGCCCTGGCCTCGATCCTGGCGGCCCGCGCCGGCAAGGACATCTACTGCGAAAAACCCAACTGCATCACCATCGCCGAGGGCCGGGCGGTGGCCGACACCATGCGCCGCTTCGCCCGCATCTACCAGTGCGGCACCCAACGCCGCAACGTCGGCAATTTCGTTTTTGCGGCGGAGCTGGCGCGCAGCGGTCGGCTGGGCCGGCTCAAGGAACTGCACGCCGAGAAAGCCGGAGCGCAATCGGGCGTCAACTTCGCCGTCATGCCCCCCGAGTCGGAACCGAAGCGCGAAGACATGGACTGGGATCAGTGGCTCGGACCGGCGGCCTGGCGCCCGTATAACGCCCAGTACCACAACCGCGGCTTCTGGGCCAACCACGGTGACTTCTCGGGCGGCCCGATCACGGAGTGGGGCAGCCACACGGTCGACATGTGCCAGTGGGCCAACGATGCCGACGCCACCATGCCGCTGCAATACGAGATCATGAACGACCGCGGCGATGTCCGCGCCCGCTACGCCAACGGGGCCTACCTAGTCATCCGCAGCGGCCTGCGTTTCGGCTCGTGCCCGGTGCGCTTCGAAGGCGAGGAGGGGTGGGTCGAGACCGGGGACTCCGGGCACATCGAGACCTTCCCGGCCTCGCTGTTGCGCGACCGCCAATTCCGCGGCGGCTACCCGGCCGACGACCACGTACGCGAGTTCCTCGACTGCGTGCGGACCCGCAAGCAGCCCTGCGCCAACGCCGAGGTCGCACGCCATTCGATCTCAGCCTGCCACGCGGCCAACATCGCCGTGCGGCTGGGCCGCCCGGTGACCTGGGACCCGGACAAGGAAGCCTTCGTTGGCGACGATGACGCGAACCGGTTGTGCTCCCGGGCCTACCGCCAGCCCTGGCGGTTGTAGAGGGTGAACGGTGAAAAGTGAACGGTGAACGGTGGACGGTGGACGGTGGACGGTGGACGGTGGACGGTGGACGGTGGACGGTGGACGGTGGACGGTGGACGGTGGACGGTGGACGGTGGACGGTGGACGGTGGACGGTGGACGGTGG
>CAILUI010000134.1 GCA_903837355.1 uncultured Victivallales bacterium | reverse complement strand
TGCCCGCGACGAGCGCCGGCGCAACGCCGTGCCCCCCTATGCTCCATAGCGCGACCGCAAGGGGGCCTCGGGGGTGCCCAATGGCGATCGCAGACCCAGCCGTCGGCGCCCTCGCCGGTTTCTTAGAACCGCCCTGGGCGCGCCCAGCTTGCGGATCCGTGGCCGTAGACTAAGATGAGCGTTGACTGGCCTCCCGGGGCGCCCCCCGCGTCACCCATCACCGCCGCCATGTAACCTTTGGCGACCGGTCGGCGTAATGGAGAGTACACAGCACGACCGCTGACCGGGTGCTCAACCGCAAACTCAGAATGGTGATGGCAACAGGCAGGAGACGACCGATGAAACGACTGCTCGCAACCCTCTGCATGGCGACCGTGTGCGCAACCGGCTGGGCCGAGAACTGGTGCCAGTGGATGCCCGACTCGACCGTGATCCTCGGCTACGCCAACATCAAGTCCGTGCGCGGCATCCCGATGATCGCCCAACTCGTCAACGGCACCGACAACATCAGTAAGTTCACCAGCACCATCCGTGAGTGGACCGCCGTCGACCTCGACTCGGTCACCGATACCTGGTTCGGCGTCGCCGGACAGGACAACGCGATCTTCGTCCTGCAGGGCTCCTTCAACCTGACCAGCATCCGCAGTGTCCTGGGCGGGATCGACACGTTCCGCATCGAAACGCCCCCCAACGCCGAATTCGCGGTGAACATGCCGGACGAGAAGAAGCCGGGCAAGGTGAACCAGGCGGCCTTTATCAGCCCCACCATTGTCGCCTTCGGCCCGCCCGCCCTGGTTCAAGCCTTCCTCGACAACGTCACCCAGAAACGCCAACACCCCAAGCTGGCGGACTTCGCCATGCTCGAGAAGCCCTCACACATGGTCGAAATTGTCGCTCTCAAGTTCCCCAACGACGACGGCAAGACCCCCCGTTTCATCACCGAGAATATCCGTCGGTTGCACGTCGGCGTGGACGCTGACGAAGCCATCGACGCCCAGTTGACGATCCAGCCCCTGAAGCCGGAGATGGTCCCCGCCCTGGCGCAGATCGGTACCGGCTTCGCCACCATGATCAGCCTGCTGCCCCCCGACCAGATCCCCCTGCAGGGCGTGCCCCGAGTCATCCTCGACAATGCCCGCGTAACGTCCACCGCAGAAGCGGTAACCCTGACCAGCAGCCTGCCCCTGGAGTTGATCCGGCCGCTGATCGTCAGCAAGGTCTCCCCGGCCGCCCCGCCGCCGCAGGCGCCACCGCAGCCGGCCAAGTAGTAGGATCGTCCGACCGACCGGTTGCAGTTGCCTCCAGGCGGGTGCCCTGCCCGCCTGGAGGGTTGAGGATCGCCGATGACTACGGGCACTACCCCCGAACAGAACCAGGATCGCGAAGCTGTCGCGCGCACCCTCCGCGGTGAGCTTGACGCCTTCCAGGATCTGGTGAACCGCTACCGCCAGGCGGTTTTCGCGGGCGCCTGTGCCATCACCGGCAACCGCGAGGATGCGGCTGACGCCACCCAGGAAACCTTCCTCTGCCTTTACCGCAACCTCGAGCAGTTCGATCCCGAACGCCCCCTCCGGCCCTATCTCATGACCATCGCCGTCAACTGCGCCCGTTCCCAGGTACGTCGTCAGCGCCACGGCCGCCAGGCCGAACACGACGAAGCCGTCATCCAGGCCCTTCCCGACCCCCGCCCGGCGCCCGAGCACACGCATCTCCGCCACGAGCGCCGGCAACTGCTGCGCGATGCACTCGCCGACCTGCCCGCCATGTTGCGGGAAGCCTGCGTCCTCTTCTACCTGCAGGGTTTCTCGTGCCGTGAGGCGGCGGGTATCTTGAAGACCACCGAAGGTGCGGTCAAAGTGGCCCTGCACCGGGCCCGCGAGCGGCTGCTCACGGGCCCCCTCAAGGAGTGGCTGTCAACATGAAACCACACGATCCTCTCGATCCTGGGAACCGTCAGACTGCGGCCGACGTCAACGCCGCCAACGACCCGCAACTCAGCGCCGCCGTGCGGGCTGCCTTCGCTGCGCCCTGCCCGGATATCCTCAGCGACCGCATCCTGACCGTGGTCCGCGACGAGGAGTACGCCGTGCGCTCCTGGCAGGCACCATGGCTCTTCGCGCTACCCGTCGTCGAACTCGCCCTGCTAGCGTTCCTGCGCTCGGAGATGGGGTCGCTGCTGGGCCTCAGTGGACGGCTATGGACCGCGGTCCGGGACGCCGCTCTGCCGAGTTGGCAGAGCAGTATCGACGCCACGCGCTTCTGGTGGTCCTCCACCAGCGCCTGGTTCAGCACTGAACTGCCGCCCCAGCCCGATCTTCTGCCGTGGGCAGCAGCCGTGCTCCTGGCGGCCGCCCTGGCCGGTACACTGATCCTCCGACAGGAGAAGAGCCATGCGTAAGCGCCCTGCCCTACTCGCCGCGCTCAGCCTGGCGCCGCTCGTCACCCAGGCAGCCGACGGACTGGCCACCGGCCGCCTCGGCGAGCTGGCAGCGCCGGTCCTGATGGGGGTGACGGTGCTGTTCCTGGGCCTCGGCTTCACCGCCGCCATGCTGGTGACCCACCTGGCCGTACCCGGCCTGACCCGGCGCGGCGCCCTGCTGGTACGGCGTACTCCCGGCCGCAGTCTGCTCTACGGCCTCCTGCTGACCCTGGCCATCTTCCTGGGACTGATGCTGGCCAAGGCGGCATTCCCGGTTGCCGGAAACCTCCTCGGCGTGGTCCTCGTCCTCCCCTGGGCCGCCTTCGCCTGCATCGGGGTCGCGGCCACCTGCCACAGCCTCGGCGAGAGCCTCCTCACCGCCGCCGGCAGCCCGCATCAGGACTCCGCGCCCTGGGCCGTCGGCGCCGGTGCCGTCCTGCTCTCTCTCATCAATCTGCTGATTGGCCTGGGCCAGATCGTCCTGCTGATCGCCATCCTGACCGGCCTGGGCGCCGTCACGCGCCAACTCCTGACCCGCCCCCGCCCGGCAAACCCCCAGAGCTGATGACCTTGCCCGTTCTGCTTGGCGGCGCGGGGCGATTGCCGGTCGCGCACCGAGCTCGCGGCCGGGGTCGGGTACTGGCACCCCCGACCTACTTAGCCCGTCTGCTACCTGGCCGGCGCGGAGGCCGGAAGGGCCCTTCGGCACCCGGCAATACCCGCCGTGCGCAGCACCCGGAAACCGGCAATACCCGCCGGGCGCAGCACCCGGAAACCGGCAATACCCGCCGGGCGCAGCACTCGGCCGCAATGGAAAGCCCGACGCGCTGTACTATGTTCTGCACACACGTTTACTCCCGGGCTGGCTGCGGCCGTCTGCACGGCCGCAGGGCGCCTGGACCGGAATGACCTGCTGGAGATGGCATGACGATCTTTGCTGAGTGGCTGTTCCGCGACCCGGCGTACTTCGTCGCCTGGGTGGGTGTGGTCGCTTTCTCGGTCTGCGTTCATGAGACCGCCCACGCCTGGACCGCCCTGGCCGAGGGAGATGACACGGCCGTACGCCACGGCTACGGCACCCTCGACCCCCGCCGGCTGATGGGCTGGCCGGCCCTGATCGCCCTGGCGCTGTTCGGCATTGCCTGGGGGAGCGTGCCGGTGATTCCGTCCCGCTTCCGGCACTCGTGGAGCGACGCCTTGGTCGCCTTCGCCGGGCCCGGCACCAACCTCGTGCTGGCGGTCGTCTGCGGGCTGGCGTATGCGCTCACCCGGAGATGGGCACCGGGCGCGGAGTCGCTGGTGCTGGTCTTCCGCACCGGGCTCGAGGCAAACTGCCTGCTCGGGGTCCTGAATCTGCTCCCGGTACCGCCCTTCGACGGCTGGGCCATCGCCAGTTTCGTGATGCCGCCCCTGCGCCGGGTGGCTGCCGAGCAACTGAATATGGTCAGTTGGGTGTTGATCACAGTGATGCTGTTCACGCCCGCCAGCCGCATGGTCTACGGCGCGGCTCACCTGGTAGCCTCCCGCATCAACGCCGTGGCGCAGGTGCTGATCGGCTGAAGCGGACGGGCGCCGTGAAAAGGCCGGAATGACGATGCTGAGGAAGCTCGCACTTGCCGCATTGCCCCTCGCGCTACTCATCGCGCTGCCGGTCGTCCTGCGGCGGACCGAGGTGCGTGACAACGCCGCCAGCCGGCAACTGGTGGTCGTCAGCCCCCACAACGAGGCCATCCGCTTCGAGTTCGAGCAGGCCTTCCGACGCCACTGCGCCGCCACCCTCGGCGTCGACGTCGACATCGACTGGCGCACCCCGGGCGGCACCACCGAGATCGTGCGCGCCATCGAGAGCGGTTACGTCGCGGCCTTCCGGCACCAGTGGGAGTCCGCCGGCCACGAATGGACGGCCGAGGTCGAGACTGCCTGCCTGAATCGGAAGCTCAAGCAGGCCGACGCCTCGGCGACGGCCTGGGCGGCACGGCAGGCCTTCCTGACCAGCACCGCCGACGTGGGCATCGATGTGCTCTTCGGCGGCGGCCAGTTCGACCTCGCCCGGCTGGCCGACATGGGCATCCTCGTACCGTCGGGCTTCCGGCAACGGCACCCGGAGCTCTTCGCCGGGACGCCGCCGGCCCTCAGCCAGAACCTTAGCGGTGAGGTCTGGTACGACCCCCAGGACCGCTACTACGGCGCCTGCCTGTCGTCCTTCGGCATCTGCGCCAACCTCGACTCCCTGGCCGAACTGGGCTACGCGACCACCGACCCGGCCGCCCTCCCGAAAGCCTGGCGCGACCTCGCCGACCCGCGCCTCTTCCGCCAGGTCGGCGCCGCCGACCCCTCCAAGAGCGGCTCCATCACCAAGTGCTTCGAGATGATCCTGCAACAGGTGATGAGCGAAGAAGTCGCGCGGCGCCTGCCGCAGGGCGAGGCCCAGGCCTCCCCCGCGGCCGTGGCCGAAGCGGTGTCCGCCGGCTGGGCCGAGGCGCTGCTGCTGGTGCGCCTGATCGGCGGCAATGCGCGCTACTT
Source organism: uncultured Victivallales bacterium (assembly GCA_903837355.1). Classification (GTDB taxonomy): domain Bacteria; phylum Verrucomicrobiota; class Lentisphaeria; order Oligosphaerales; family JAFGRS01; genus CAILUI01. The sequence continues at coordinate 10,984 of CAILUI010000134.1, read as the reverse complement.
CACCTTCTCGGCCAGCAAGGTCCCCGTCGACGTGGCGCGCGGCGAGGTTGCCGCCGGCATGTGTATCGACTTCTACGGCACCTCGCAGGCAGAGTGGGAGAGCCTCCACGTCGGCCGCGACACCATGACCTACGTCACCCCGGAAGGCGGCTCTTCGGTGTCCGTCGACCCGCTGGGCATCCTGCGCGGTGCCCCCCATCGGGACCTCGCGGAGGCCTTCGTGGACTTCGTCATGTCACGACCGGGACAGCAACTCTGGGACTACCGTGTGGGCACTGCCGACGGCCCCGTACGCTACGCCCTGCGGCGCCTGCCGGTGCGCCGCGACCTCTACAGCGCGGCGGACCGGGCCAGCATGTCGGACCCGCAGGCGCAGCCCTTCGAACTGGCCGAGCGCTTCGTCTACCGTCCCGAGTGGACGGGGCGCTACTTCGACCTGATCCGGGTTCTGGTACGGGTCATGGTGATCGACTGCCATCCCGAGCTGCAGGACGCCTGGCACGCCATCATCCGCGCCGGCGGACCCGAGGCCGCGCCGCAGGCCATGGCCCTGCTGCGCGAGTTGCCGTTCCCCTACGCCGACTGCGGCCAGGTCTCGGGCGACATCCGCAGCCCGCTGGGACGGGTGGCACGCACCCGGGAGTGGGCCGAGTTCTTTACGGAACGCTACCGCCAGGCGGCCCAAGCCGCCCGCCGCGGTTGACCGGGAGGGGACGACGTGATCCTGCGCCTGCGGCGTTCCCTGATCCCCGTCTTCATCTTGGCCGCCCTGGCGACGGTACTGCATCTGTTGACCCGGCCCAGCGCCGCCGCCGCGCGCCGACCGGAGGTCACACTGAGCGTGGCCCTGGAGCTGTTCCCCAGCGCCGCCGCCATCGGCCCCGTCATCCCCGGCTGCCCGGTCCAGGTCATGGACGCGGCGCGCGGCGTGGTGGGGACGTTGCTGGATACCAGCGCCGTCGCGGCCGCACACCCGGGCTATGGCGGGCTGGTCCCCTGCGTCATCGGCATCGCGGCGGACGGGCGGGTCACCGGGGTGCGACTCCTTGCGCACGCCGAGAGCCCGACCTTCGTCGAGTTCGTGGTCGAACAGGGCCTCCTGGACACCTGGAACGGACTCACGACAACCGCGGCCGCTGCCAAGCCGGTGGATGCCGTCAGCGGCGCCACCGCGACCAGCCTGGCCATCAGCGGCTCCGTGCAACAGACCCTGGCCGCGCCGGGCAGCAGCGCCATGGCGCGGGCGCCCGCGCTCACCCGGCCGTGGGCGCAGCGGCTGCCCTGGGCGGTGCTGGCCCTGGCCTTGCTAAGCTTCCTCGGCGGCGGCCGCTGGCAGCCCCTGCGCCTGCTGCTGCGCCTGGCCTCCGTCAGCGTGCTGGGCTTGCTGGGCGGCCTCTGCCTGTCGCTAGCGCTTACCCAGAGCTGGCTGGCGCAGGGGATCCCGTGGTCCCGCTTCCCCTTCCTGGCCACCCTCGCCACCCTCGCCGTACTGATCCCCGTGCTCACCGGCCGCAGCTTCTACTGCGCGCACCTCTGCCCCTTCGGCTGCGCCCAGGACCTGGCCAGCCCGCTCGGGCCCGGGTGGCGGCCGCGGCTGCCACGGTTGCTCGCTGCGCCGCTCCAGGCCCTGCGCGGCGCCGGCTTGATTGCCCTGTACGTGCTGCTGGTGGCAGGAGTGACCGTCGATCTGGCCGCCACGGAGCCCTTTGCGGCCTTCCAGTGGCGCTCAGCGCCCTGGCCCGCCCTGGCCCTTGCCGGCGGTTTCCTACTGCTCGCCATCCTGCTGCCACGGAGCTGGTGTCAGCACCTCTGCCCAACCGGCTACCTGCTGGAACGCTGCCGCGGCAGCGCCCCCCAGACCGGTAGCGCCGCCGGCATCCTCAGTTTCGAGCGCGGCGCGCTGGTGGCCGCGGCGGCGGCGGCGATCGTCCTCGCTCTGCGCCAGACCGCGCCGACGCCGGCACGCGCAGCCCCGTCCGCGGAAGTCCTCGCCAGCATCGACCTGGGGCCGGCGCCGCAGCGCCCCATTCCCGATGTGCTCACGGCCATCCACGAGCGCCGCAGCGTGCGCCACTACACCACCGCTCCAGTGCTGCCGGCGCAACTCGATACCCTCGTGCGGGCCGGCATGGCGGCACCCTCGGCGGGCAACGCCCAACCCTGGGCCTTCGTCGTCGTCACCGAGCAGAAGCGCCTCGAGGGCCTCGCCAACGGCCTGCCTTTCGGCAAGATGCTGGCCAAGGCCGGCGCCGCGGTGATCGTCTGCGGCGTCAACGCCAAAGCCCTGCCTGGCGAGAACGCGCCGTTCTGGGTGCTGGACTGCGCCGCCGCGGCGGAGAACATCCTCCTCGCCGCCCATGGCCTCGGCCTCGGCGCGGTGTGGGTCGGCGTCTACCCCCTGGAAGAGCGCCTGGCCGCCGTCCGCGCCGTCTGCGCCCTCCCCGCCGACGTCCACCCGCTCTGCGTCATCGCCCTCGGACAACCTGCCGGCGTCGAACCGCCCAAGGACAAGTACAAGGCCGACAACGTTCACTGGGAAACCTGGTGAGCGTGCACTCGCCCGACGAACCTAGGCGGACCCGCCTTGGTGCTCTACATTAGGGGTCGTGGCCCTCGGCACCGCTGCCCGAGGCCGCCGCATGACGTCAGCGACAGGAGACGAACGCCATGGCACCGCGCATCAAGGTCACGGTCGGCACCTCCGGAACCGATTTCCAGGGCCGTGATGATCTGGCCATCCAGGCGGCGGTCGAGTACGTCGCCGCTCAGGGTGGGGGTACGGTCGAAGTGCGGCCGGGCCTCTACCGGCTGCAGAACTCCGTGCGCCTGCACAGCGGCATCGAGTTGATCGGCTGCGGCCCCGAGACGGTCCTGCAGAAAGAGCCCTCGGCGACCGTCGCCGTCACCGCCGACAGCGACTGGTACGACACCCACGTCACCGTCGCCGACACGACGCCCTTCCGGGTCGGTGGCGGGGTGCTGCTGCGCGGCAAGTGCCCGCACTACGGGTCCGAGCAAGTCGTCATTCACACCGTGCGCGCCATCGCGGGCCAGACGCTCTGGCTCAAGTCTCAGGCGCGGGGTGCCGACGGGGCCTCGCACACGGGGAATTTCTGGGTCGGCTACGGCGCCACCGCCTCGACTCTGTTCTCGCTGGTGACCGCCAACTGGGCCAGCGATATCCGCGTGGCTAACCTGCGCCTGGACGGCAACCGCGGACAGAGCGCTGACCTCAACGGCAACTACGGCGCGGGCATGTACTTCCAGGACTGCGAACGCGTTCACGTTGACAGCGTCCACGTGACCAACCTCGAGAGCGACTGCCTGAGCTTTCAGATCGTCCACGACCTGACCGTCGAAAACTGCGAGTTCGTGAACGCGGTCCAAGGCATCCATCCGGGCAGCGGTTCGCAGCGCCCGCGCATCCGCAACAACCGCGTACGCCAATGCACGCGCCACGGGCTGTCGTGGTGCTGGGGGGTGCGTGACGGCATCGCCGAGAACAACCTCATCGAGGACTGCCCGGTGGGCATCTCCATCGGCCACCGTGACACCGACAACATCATGCGTGGCAATACCGTGCGCCGCTGCAGCCTCGGCGGCTTGGTCTACCGTGACGACCCGCCACACCAGGCCGCGCACCGGAATCTGGTCGAGGGCAATCTCTTTGAGGATATCGGCACCCTCGCGGCGCCGGGCTGCGGTATCGATCTGAACGGCCCGGTTGAGGATAATATCCTGCGCGCCAACCGCATCGTCTGCACCCGGCCCGGACTGATGCGGGCGGGCATCCGCGTCGGCCCGCGGGTGACCCGCCTCGAGCTCGACCGCAATGTGGTCGAGGGCATCCCCCTGGCGGTGGAGCGCCTCAGTCCGTAAATAGACGGGGGCGTTGCTGCGTTCTCATGGCGAGTATGCTGCGTCGCCGCTCGCGTCGGCAGCCTCGGCAATGGCAACCTCAGGAATACGGGAGAGTCGCACATGGCAGCCCGCTCTTTGGCAGCGCTCGCGGTGGTGGCACTGGTGACCTTTGGCCTGCGGGCCGACGACTGGCCCCAGTGGCGCGGCCCACAGCGCGATGGCATCTCGCGGGAGAAGGACCTGCTGACCGAGTGGCCGGACGGCGGACCCCAGAAGCTCTGGTCCGTAGCTGGCCTCGGGCAGGGCTTCTCAACGCTGGCGGTGATCGGTAACCGCATCTACACCACCGGCGTCGTCGACGGAGCGGGCAAGCTCATTGCCATTCAGGACGATGGCAAGCTCCTCGGCAAGTCCTCCTACGGCAGCGATTCGGTCGAGGGGGGCGGGTACCCGGGCAGCCGCAGCACACCGACCATCGCCGACGGCCGTATCTTCGTGATGAGCGGGACCGGCGTCCTGACCTGCTTCGACGAAAAGTCCGGGCAACAGCAGTGGCAGGTGGACACTTTCAAGGAGTTCGGCGGACGCCAGCTCCACTGGAATGTGGCCGAGTCGGTCCTGGTGGATGGCAAGCGGGTCATCTGCACCCCTGGCGGACCGGAAGCCCTGGTTGTGGCCCTCGACGTCGCTACCGGGAAGCCGGTTTGGACCACGAAGGGGCTGGACTGCAAGAGCGCTTACTGCTCGCCCATCCTGGTCACCCACAAGGGGCAGCGGATGATCCTGACCATGGTCGAATTCGGTGCCATCGGCATCGATGCCGATAATGGCCGGTTGCTCTGGAAATCGGCGCACAAGAACAAGTACGCCGTGCATGCGGCCTCACCGGTCTACAGCGATGGGCGGGTGGTCTTCTCCAGCGGCTATGGCCAGGGCACTGAGATGCTGAAGATCGCCACGGACGGCAAGAGTGTCGAGCCCGGCTGGCAGCAGAAGGCCTTGGACAACCACCACGGGGCCATCATCCTGCAGGGTGGCGACCTCTACGGCACCAACGACCGCGGCCTGATCTCGCTCGACGCCGGCACCGGCAAGGAAAACTGGATCGAAGCCAAGGCCGGCAAAGGCTCCATCACCATGGCCGACGGCCTGATCTATGCCTACTCCGAGAAGGGGCAGGTCAGCCTGCTCAAGCCCGGGCCGACGGGAGCCACGCTGAAGGGCTCGTTCAAGGTCACGGAAGGCAGCAACCAGCACTGGGCGCATCCGGTGGTGGCCAACGGTCGGCTGTACATCCGCCACGGCGACGTCCTGATGGCCTACGACATCCGCAAACGCTGAGCGCTGCCGCACCCAGCAGAGGAGATCACGCCCATGGCCCGCGCCCCGAAGATCGGCCTGCTGCCGCTGTATCTGAAGCTATACGACGATCTCATGCCGGAGTGCCGACCCGAGTTCGACCCCTTCCTGGCCGAGATCGGCGCGGGCTTCGGTCAGCGCGGAATTGACGTGATTCAGTGCCAGGTCTGCCGCGTCCGTGCCGAGTTCGAGCAGGCGGTGGACCACCTGGAAAGTGCCGGGGTTGACCTCATCGTCACGGTGCACCTGGCCTACTCGCCCTCGCTCGAAGCGGTCGAGGCCCTGACCGAGACGGAACTGCCGCTCCTGCTGCTCGACACGACCATGGACCGCGACTTCGGCAAGGACGTGGACGCGGCCCGCATCATGTACAACCACGGCATCCACGGCGTGCAGGACTTGGCCTGCATGCTGCGGCGCCTCGGCAAGCCTTTCCAGATCGTCGCTGGGCACCTGGGCAGCTCTGCGGTCATGGACCGCGCCGCCGACATCGGGCGCGCGGCCTATGCGGCGCAGTGCCTGGCCGACAGCCGCACCCTGCGACTCGGCCCCGCCTTCGTCGGCATGGGCGACTTCGCCGTCGACGAGGATGTGCTCGAGAGCGAACTGGGCATCACGGTGGACGAAATCACCCGCCTGGACCTGCAGGAGGCGGCCGCCGCCGTCAGCGCCGCGGCCATCAAGGCCGAGATGGCCAGCGACCTGCAACGCTTTGCCGCCGACATCAGCCCCACCGCCCACCGGCGTTCCGTGCGCGTCGGACTGGGCTTGCGCGCCCTGCTGGAACGCGGTGGCTACAGCGCCTTCAGCATGAACTTCCTGGCCTTCGACTCGGCCACCGGCGCCGCCAACGTCGTGCCGTTCCTCGAGGCCTCGAAAGCCATGGCGCGCGGCCTCGGCTACGCCGGCGAGGGGGACGTGCTCACCGCGAGCCTGGTGGGCGCTCTGGCGGCGGCCTTCGGACGCACCACCTTCACCGAGATCTTCTGCCCGGACTGGCAGGGCAACTCGCTGTTCCTCTCGCATATGGGGGAGATCAGCCCCGATGTGATCGCCGGCACCCCGACGCTGATCGAGAAGCCCTATCCGTTCTCGGCGGCCCTGAACCCGGCCATGATCTGCGGCGCACCGGCGGCGGGCCCTGCCATCCTGGTCAACCTGGCGCCGGGACCCGATAACCGCTTCGGCCTGATCGTCGCTCGGGTCGAGGTCCTCGGCGACACCGACAACGCCTCGTTGCAGGGCGCGGTGCGGGGCTGGATCCGCCCGGCGGGCGACCTGGCTGACTTCCTGGAGGCCTACAGCCGGCACGGCGGCACGCACCACAGCGCCCTCGTCATGGGCGATCGCCTGGAAGGAATCGTGGCCTTTGCAGATTTCGCCGGCCTGGAGTGTGTGACCCTATGAGCACGATCCGCATGGGCATCGTCGGCGCCTGCGGCCGGGGCGCCAGCTTCCGCACTGCCTGTGAAGCCCTCGGCGACATCGTCATCGAGGCCGTCTGCGACCTCAACGCCGAGCAGCTCGAACCAGCCGCCGAACGCCTGGGCGCGCGCCGCCAATTCACCGACTATGAGACCATGATCCGCGACTGCCCGCTGGACGCCGTGATCATCGGCACCCCCATGCAGTGGCATGTGCCCATGTCCGTCCTGGCCCTGCGCCACGGGGTCAGCGTCCTCTGCGAGGTCACGGCCGGCGTCTCCATCCCCGAGTGCCGGGAGCTGGTGGCCGCCTGCAAGGCCAGCCCGGCCGTCTACATGATGGCCGAGAACTACACCTACATGCGGCCAAACGTGATCGTGCGCGAGATGGTGCGCCAGGGCCTCTTCGGAACGCCCTACTACGGCGAGGGCGAGTACATCCACGAACTCAAGACGCTGAACGAGATCACGACCTGGCGCCGGAAGTGGCAGACCGGCATCGCCGGCATCACCTACTGCACCCACAGCCTCGGACCGCTCCTGCAGTGGATGCCCGGCGACCGCGTCGCCCGCGTCTGCTGCGCCGGCGGCGGCCACCACTTCCGGGACCCGCGCGGCAACCTCTACGAGAACGACGAATCGACCGTCATGCTCTGCCAGATGCGCAGCGGCGGCCTGGTGAAGATCCGCGTCGACATGCTCTCCGACCGCCCGCACTCCATGACCAACTACCAACTCCAGGGCACCGACGGCTGCTACGAGAGCGCCCGCGCCGCCGGCGAGCCGCACCGCGTCTGGCTGCGCGGACGCAGCCCGGACGCCAATACTTGGCAGAACCTCGATGACCTGGCCACAGAGTTCCTGCCCGCGACCTGGCGGCAGCACGCCGCGACCGCCGCCCGCACCGGCCACGGCGGCGGCGACTACTACGAGGTCCTCGACTTCGTCAGCGCCCTCCGCGGCGAGGCCCCGGCCCCGGTCGGAATCCACGAAGCCATGGACATGACCCTGCCCGGATTAGTCAGCCAACAGAGCATCCTCCAGGACGGCCGCTGGATCGAAGTGCCCGACTCGCGGGCCTGGTGACGGCGACAGGCAGGTCACACATGCGGAGGTCGTGGTCCCGCCTTCAGCTCCCGCAGGGCGCGATGGCCGCCCGATCGTGTCAGAGTGGAACTCTGGTCGGGAGTACTGCCGCGTGCCCTCACGCGGCTGGCGGGTGGGGGCACCCGCCACTACCTCAGAGCCCCCCGCGCGACCGAGGTCGAGGTGGTCCGTGTCGGGAAAACTAGGGTTTCAACCATGAGCAACGATCTGCCCACGCCCGAAGAACTCGGCGAGAAGCTGAAGCGCGGCGAGATCACCAAGGAAGAAGCCATCGAGGTGATGAGCGAGCGCGCCCGCCGTGAAGCCTTCGCCGGCCTCTATACCCCCATCGCCCCCGACGGCACAGGCGCTACATCGGCAGCGACAGGCCCACGGCGGCCCTGGAAGGCCGTGGCCGCGTTCATCGCCTTCCTGCTCGGCGCCATGGCCCTGCTCTGGGCACTGCTGTCCGTGCTGAGCTGAGCGGTTAGCACTGGCATCCGCGGCTCGCTGCGGTACCTTCATTCCCATGGATGACTCAGGTCACTGGCTGGCGGCCAAGCACATGCAGGCGTATGCCCTGGAGGCGACGACCGCGTACCGGGTTGGGGCGGCGGCCGAGGGCTGGGTCGAACGTTTCAACGACGACTACGTGGTCTCTGGCAAAACCGCGGAGGCGCGCGCGGCTCTGGCGGAGGGGCTGCACGCCTGGGCGACGAGTACCGGTGCGGCCGTCGGCCGCATCTTCGCCCGCGATCTCCCCCTGCAGCCCAGCGAACGCGACGTGCCAGAGCTGCTCAGCGGTGACGCCCAGGCGAGCCGCCAGACCGTGGTCACGGAAGGCGCTATGCGCTGCGGCATCGACTTCAGCGGCGGCTACTCGACGGGGCTCTTCCTCGACCAGCGGCACAACCGCGCCCTGGTGCGGCGGGTGAAGCCCCGGCGGCTGCTCAACTGCTTCGCGTACACCTGCAGTTTCTCGAGCGCCGCGGCTCTCGGCGGTGGGCAGACGGTGAGCGTTGACCTCTCGGCCCGGGCGCTGGAGCGCGGCCGTGGGAACTTCCGCGAGAACGGCATCGATCCCGCCAAGCACCGGTTCCTGGCCCAGGACGTGCTCGAGGCGCTGCCGCCCATGCTGGAGCGGGATGAGCGCTTCGACATGGTCATCCTGGACCCGCCGACGTTCTCGCGCGGCAGCCGCGGTCAGTCGTTCCACGTGGAGCGCGATCTGGAGCCCCTGCTGGGGGCGGCCCTGGAGCTGTGCGCTCCCGGCGGGCGCGTCCTGCTCTCGACCAACGCCAACCGCATGGATGACCGCGATCTGGAGGGAATCGCCCGCCGCAGCCTGCGCCAGCAGCACCGCGCGGCGGACCTCTACCGCGAGCCCCTACTGGTGCCGGTGCTCGCCGGGCATGTGGCGCACACCTTGTGGCTGAACCTGCGCTGAGGGGAGGACGGCTCAGCGCCTGCAGGGCAGGCCGTGGAGCTTCGCCCTCCAGCCGGGCCGCCGGCCCGGTGGAACGCGGCATCTCCGCATGCCGCGGCCGGGTTGCGGAGAACCCGGCTTCCAGGGGCGGGCCGGACATGCCGCCAGGCAAACCGCGATCCCCGCGCCCCGTCATGGGTCATTCTACGGTTCACAGATAAGGCCAGGGATTCGCCCCGCCGGCCTCTCACTCGGCGGCGTTGTTGCCGATCTTGACGCTGCCCTTGCTATGGTTGGTGATGCGCTCGGCGCCGGTGATGATGTTGTCACTGATGACCGCCCGCCGCACGCCCTCGCCCAACTCGATCTGGACCTTGTTGGCGCGGAACTCGCAACCACGGATCAGCACCGTGCCGCTGGCGACCTGGAGCGCGTGCCGCCCCTCCTTCTTGCTGTCCCACTCGGTGAAGGTGCAGTCGCTGAAGCCGACGGTGCCCTTGCCAGCGATGCGGGCGATCTGGTTGCAGGGCCCCCAGAAGGCGCAGTTCACGAAACGCACACTGCCGCTATGGCGAGCGTCCACCGCGATCATGGTGGGGTCCGGACCGTGGAAGGAGACGAACTCGCCGTTGGTGATGAGGATGCCAAAGGGCGCACTCTGCTCCACCACCAGCGCCGTCTGGCAGTCATCGGCGCCAATGCCGAGGAAGTTGCCGTTGGTGGCGCCGGTCTTGGTCTCGGTGAAGCGGTACCCGACCTTGTAGCCGAAACAGAAGGTGTTGAGGACGTACTGCCAGTCGGTCCGGCCGAAGATGAAGGCCTCGCCGTTGTCCATCTGCCACTGAAACAGCTTCGGCTTCATCGACCACCAGGGGTTGAAGTGGACGTTCTCCACCCGGCCGATGTCGTAGATGCTGTCGATCCAGACGCCGCGCCGCAGCGGTTGGCCCTGGACGTTGCGGATGAGATGGCGCTCGTTCTGGCTGGCGTCGATGCCGCTGTAGGGGTTCAGGAGTTCGACATCGAGCACGGCCGGGTTCTTGCCACGCATGGCGATCGCCCACGGATACGGCGTGGGCACCGCATCTTCGAGCTGGTTCGGGTAGTAGAGCACGACCCCTTTGAGAGTGCTGTTAGTATTGAGGGTGATGAAGGCGGCGACGTCCTCCTTGCCAGCGTCGGCGGTAACCAGGAAGGTGGTGCCGTCATCCGTGGGTTTGGGCAAGCCGACATCGCGAATCCCGTTATGAGCGGGCACGGATTCCCAGACGCCCTTCAGCGTGACCGCCGCCGGCACGTTCAGGCGCCCCGCGAACAGGTAGTTTCCCCGGGGTGCAAAGACCACGCCGCCGCCCGCCTTGGCGGCCGTATCGAGCGCCGCCTGAAAGGCGGCCGTGTCGTCGGTCTTGCCGTCGCCCTTGGCGCCAAAGGCGGCCTCGGTAACGGTCCATTGGCTCGGGGCGGCGGCCGACGCGGCCGCCAGCAGGCAGGCTGGCAGCGCCGAGAACAGAGCGATCGGTGACAGATGCATCGTCCGGGACCTCCGTGAGCCAGGTGAATACTGCGGCCCAGGTGCACTATCTCACAGAGGCGCGGTGAATGCAAGGACTGCCTCGAATACCCCCTAACTTAGGACGCAGGGGCTCATCGGACCGCGTGAACGCGGGACTACGAACCGGGCCCCCGGCAGACGCCGCGGGCTGTGCAGGACCGCGTGAACGCGGGACTACGAACCGGACCCCCGTCAGACGCCTCTGGGTTTGTAGTCCCGCCTTCAGCACCAAGCGGGCGCAGTGCCGCCCGATCATGTCAGGATGAAACTCTGCTT
>CAILUI010000133.1 GCA_903837355.1 uncultured Victivallales bacterium | reverse complement strand
CGCCACATAAGTCAAGTCGCTTTATCGTAACTACGCTACGCACGAGACGAGTTGCCCCAGGCACAAACCGACCGCGACTCGTGCGAGAAAATAAAGTTCCCCAGCCCTTCTGGCTCGGTGGAGTGCGTAAGTTGGGCTAGCCGCCCTAAAGTGGCCGTCGCAGCTCTTCATGTTGGCCGATGACTACCACTGGATGATGAACAGCGGCAACCAGGGCTGGACCGTGGCCTATGCCAATGTCTGCGCGGCCGCCTGTAACCCCACCCGCCGCGACACCATGAACTGCCGCCACGGCACCGGCTCCAACATGGCCTACGGCGATGGGCATGTTGACTTCCGCGCCCACAACAACCTCGCGGCCATCCTGCTGAACGCGGTGGACTACAACCGCTACTTCAACAACCTGTAAACGGGGATTGCGCCGACGTGCCGCCGGGGATGCCCTGCCACGCGGGTGGGGTGTCCCCGGCGGGGACGGGCTCGGTTTGCCGGGCCGCCGCGTCTCGGGACCATCACGGCGCCGCGGCAGCGCGCACGTCGAAGCACTTCAGTTCCTTCTGGTCACGTACCAGCAGCTTGCCGTCCACCAGAGCGAGGGGGGCCCAGGCCTGCTTGCCCTGCAGCACCGGCGCACTCGCCAGCAGCTTGAACTGGGTGGGTGAGGCCTCGAAAATGGCCAAGGTCCCATCCTGGCCATTGACGGTGAAGATCATGCCGTCGGCCAGCAGCAGCGAACCGCGCTCGAAGTTGGGTTCATTGCCGGTGCGCCAGGTCACTTTGCCGTCGAGACCAAGGCAGACGAAACCGTCGCGGGCCTTGTTGCCATTGCTGTTGGCATAAAGGTGGCCCTGGTAGAGCAGGGCCTGGTGAATCTGCGACATGCATTCCTGCGTCTTGAAGACTTCCTGGGCACTGAACACGCCATCTGCGACGGCGATGCGCAGCATCACCGATCCCGCCCCGTACTCGCCGCTGATGAAGACGCGGCCGTCGCCGATCAGGACCGGTGAGGCGATCGGGATGTTGCAGCTCCAGCCTTTGTACTGCCATAGCAGTCGCCCGTCCGCCGCCGCGATCCCGGAGACGGTTCCCTTGGCCGAGACCAGCACGACCTGGTCAACGTCGCCAAGGCGAGCCAGGGTCGGGGAGCAGTAGCTCAGCGGCCCCAGTTCCGGCGACTTCCAGGCGAGCTCGCCGGTGTCACCCTTGAAGGCGGCCACGCCGACGGTCGGTGACTGCGGGGCGACGATGACCAGATCCTGATACAGCACCGGCGACTGCGAGACTCCCCAGTTGGGCAGTTTGCCGCCGAAGTCGTCGAGCAGGTGCTTCTTCCAGCGCGCCTCGTGGGTGGTGCGGTCAACGCGATGGAAGTGGCCCAGGGGGCCGACGATGTACGCGGCCTTGTCGGTCAGGGTTGGCGTGGTGCGGCTGCCCGGGATGCTGAAGGTTCCGGGCGCGTCGTAGGCGAGGGACCAGAGTTCCTTGCCATCGACCAGCCCATAGCAGCGCAGGACATCCTTCGTGTCGTCTGGCCGGTCGAGGATGAACACCTGGCCTGCCGACACCGCCGGCCCCGCGAAACCAGCCCCCAGCGGCGCGCTCCAGAGGAGCTTCGGTCCAGCCGCCGGCCAACTCCGCGCCAGGCCCGTCTCGACCGAGACGGCGTTGCGTTGCGGGCCCAGGAACTGCGGCCAGTCTGCGCCCCAGGCCGCCAGGCCGGTCAGCGCGACGACACTAGCGCAGGCACAGGTTGACCGCCACGTCTGCAGCTTCATAGGCCAGGGAACTCCGGGTTTGACGTCTTGCTCTACCCGGTCATATTATGCTGTCTGAAGACGCAGTTTCCACTCGCTTACACGGCGGACTGGTCGGCATCGGCGAGAGGCCGTCAGGCGAAAGCAACGGAGTGCCCGTATGGTCGCGCCTCGCTACTGCAGGTCCAGGTCATTCACCCTCATCGAGTTGCTGGTGGTGATCGCCATCATCGCGATCCTCGCGGCCATGTTGCTGCCGGCTCTCGCCCAGGCGCGGGAGAAGGCGCGCGCCATTGCCTGCGTCAATAACTGTAAGCAACTTGCCCTGGGAGTGATCATGTACGCTCAGGACAACGAGGGCAAGCTGGTGCCATCGCGCGCCGCGGGGACGCAGGCCTATCAAGGCACGGAACACATCACGTGGAAGCGCCTGATCTTCCCCTACGTCAACAGTTGGCCGACCTTCGAGTGTCCCTCCAAACCAGGGTCATGGGTCAGTGCCTGCGCCGGCAGTAACTGGACGAGCCAGGGGACGGTCAAGGCACTCTCCAACATCGCCTATAACTCTCACATCAGCGGCCAGTTGGATAGTGTGATGAGGGCCCCGTCAGGCTGCCTGATGCTGGGTGATATCATGACCTGTCAACAGTTCGTCAACCAGATGAGTTGGTTCCCCGGCTGGCTCCAGAACCTCCATAACAACGGCGCCAACTACGGCTTCGTCGACGGTCATGTCGAGTGGCGGAACAAGAACAACGCATCCGCGAACTCGGGCTGGTTCTACCCGGATAACGTGAACCGCGGTTGGCTCTGAGGGCGGTCGCCGCGGCGGCCGCGCGCCCCGGTTCAGAAGAGGGTCGGGTTGCGCTCATCCTGCTCGCGCCGGTGCAACTCGGGCAGCAGCGAGCGGAAGCCTGACTCCTGGGCCAGTGCCCGCAAGGCCTGCCAGTTGGGTTTGCTGCGGCGCAGATCGTCGAGACCGTGCCAGGAGGCAGGCAGGGTCTCGTTCAGGGCGATCAGTTGGCGGTTCCGTTCCAGGATCTGGACGGCCGCGGCCAAGGCCTCGCGCAGGGCCGGGCGCTCGATCTGGGCGAGGTTTTGCAGGATGCCCGCGACGCTGCCGAAGCGGTTTAGCAGAACAGCCGCCGTCTTGGCCCCCACCCCGGGCACGCCGGGGATGTTGTCGGAGCTGTCGCCCACCAGTGCCAGATAGTCACGGAGTTGCTCGGGCGAAACCCCGAACTTACCCGTGATCTCGTCGTGGCCGAGTTGTACCAGGCTGCCTTTCGGCCCCGACTGCAGCAGGCAGACGCCGGGTCGGATGAGTTGTCCCAGGTCCTTGTCATGCGACAGGATGGCCACCTCGCGACCGGCACAGGCTGCAACCACGCCCGCGATCAGGTCGTCGGCTTCGTAGCCTTCAGCCTCCAACAGCGGCCAGCCCAAGGCCTGGGACCAGGTGCGGATCGGCTCGAGTTGGCAGCGCAGAGCGTCGGGCATCGGCGGCCGCGTCGCCTTGTACTCCGGCAGCAAGTCGAGCCGCTGCCGGGGTTTGCCCTTGTCCAACACCAACGCCCCGAAGGCGTGTGGCAGAGCGCTGTCGAGGTTCAGCAGAAAGCGTACCACGCCATAGAGCGCATTGGTCGGCGCGCCGTTGGGCGCACTCAGGCCGCGGATAGCATAAAAGCTGCGGTAGATCTGGCCGTAACCATCCACCAGTACGATGCGATCACTGGCCGGCATGCACGCCTCCGCCTGGTCAGAACTTCAATTCGGCCAAGGCTTTGCTGACGATCGGCAGGAAGTTGCCTTCGTGCAGCCTGAGGATTCCCATCTCGCGCCGGGCATTTTCCGCGCTGTCTGAGGCGTGTGCCGTGTTGACCATGATGTTCGAGCCGAACTCTGAGCGCACGGTGCCGCCGGGCGCTTTGGTCGGGTCGGTCGGGCCCAGCACATCGCGGATCTTGCGGACTGCGTTTTCCCCCTCATACGCCAGGGCGAGGCACTTCACCTTCCCGTCGGCATCCATGTCATCGGTCCCGCACTGGCTGGGCGCGCTGCCGGTCATGAACTCCACGATCCGCTCAAACTGGTTTTCCGCGTACGGGATGCCGACGCTGCGCGCGAGTTCCTGGTCGATGGCAGGTGGCAGTGCCAACCCCAGCTCCTTTTCCAGCACTTGGCGCGCTTTGGAGCCGATACCGGGTGCCAGCTTGGCACGCAGCACGTCGCGCACGGGTCCGTAGAACTCCAGCCCCTGGCGCACGTTCATCCGGCAGAGTTTCATGGCGATGATGCGCAGGCCGGTGCGGCTGAACATGTCGACGATGGCGCCCGGCCGCGAACTGCGCTGCCGCCAACTGTCCGGCTTGATCAGCACCAACGTCTGCTCGACCGCGGTCGGATTCTCGTAGGCACAGACACGGTCAAGCAGAGCGGGCTGCGTCGCGGCGTAGTCCATCCACACCTGCAGATCGGCGCGCACATGCTCCCGCGAGTCGGAGATCAGGACGGCCGGCTCGAAGTAGCGCACCGAGCCGTCCTCCTTGCGGATCAGATCGCCGTAGGTGTCGCGAATCGTCTCCCCCGTGGCGCTGCTGAGATGAATGCGCCCCACCACGTCGGCGACTTCCTGGCAGGCGTTCTCGCCGCGGAACACCAGCAGCAGCGCCCGCCGCCGACGCTGGCCTTCCTGCAGCGGACTGAAGGTTTCAGTGATGTAGTCACGGATCATCTGCCGGTGGCGCTCGTCCTCCAGGCTGGCGCCCGGCCGGATCGTGGTGGCATAGCGGTCTGCCATCTCCTGGGTGATGGCAAACATCTGGGTGGCAATCAACTCAGAGGACAGACGACCGAGCAGCCTGGCCAGGATCGCGCCGGTACGAGACTTGCTGATCGTGTACGGAGTGACCACGACGAACGCGATTTCTTCTGCCATGGTAGGGAGGCCTTTCGCTGCCTGACCCGGGATCACAGCCACCGTTCAGAGGGGGCGCTATCGTTGCTGAGCCAGCGCTCAGAGTACGGACGGTCATACTATAGCGGCGGGAAACAAAAAAAACCCACCGCCCCGAGGTCGAGGCAGTGAGTCGTGAGCAGCCCATGCTGCCGCGTCGATGGGGGTCACTTCATGGGCAGGATCTTGTACATGCCCACGCCGCAGGTCCCGCAGACGCCCTTGACAGCCGGCCGACCATTCTTCATGGTGACCTTCTTGGCGCTGGTCATCGTCTTCTTGGCTTTGCACTTCACGCAGTACGCGATTTCTGCCATCGTCTTGCCTCTCCTTGCTGAGGGTTGTACTTTACCGGCCCCCAAACGGACCTATATTGCCAGGCCGTGGAGCCAGTGACCTCTGGGAACCACTTCCCACGCAGACCGAACGCTACCACAGTACACCTGAGTATGAGGCTAGTGCAAATGTCCGGTGCGGAAAAAAACCTGACAGGCCCCCGCGTCCTGTGCTCAGCGGACGTCCTGCGCCGCGCCCGCGAGGTGATCGATATCGAAAGGGAGGGCCTGCGGACGCTGCGCGATGGCCTCGGCGACCCTTTCGTGCAACTGGTCAGCCGCTGCCTGGATGTTCTCGAGAACGGCGGCAAGTTGGTCTTTTCCGGAATTGGCAAGAGCGGCCATATCGGGCACAAGCTGGCCGCGACCCTGGCCAGCACGGGGTCACGCTCGGTGTTCATGCACCCGGTCGAGGCCATGCACGGCGATCTCGGTATCCTGGCGGCGGCGGACCTGCTGCTGGCCGTCAGCTACAGCGGTGAGACCGACGAACTGCTGGCGCTGTTGCCTTCCGCCAAGCGCATCGGGGCCACGGTGGTGGCGATTACGGGAAACGCTCAGAGCCAGTTGGCGCGCTGGTCCGACCTGGTGGTTCCGATGGCGGTGTCGCGCGAGGCGTGCCCCTTCAACCTGGCGCCGACGACGACCACCACGGCCCTGCTGGCGCTCGGGGACGCCCTTGCTATTGTCCTCATGGAGTGTCGACGTTTCGGACTGGACGACTATGCCAGACTCCATCCCGCCGGGGCCATCGGTCGCAGCATCACCCTGCGCGTCACCGACATTATGCGCACGGGCGACCGCTTCGCCGTCGCTCAGCCGGACACCACGGTGCGCGATGCCCTGGTGGCCATGACCCAGGCGCGCTGCGGGGCCGTGGCGGTTGTCGATGCGCAGGGAATCCTGGCGGGCATTTTCACGGACGGTGACTTCCGGCGGCGGATCACCGGGGACGTGGCGGTCCTGCACGCCCCCATCCGCAGCGTCATGACGCCGAACCCCATTGCTATCCGTGCCGATGCGATGGCGGTCGAACTGGTGCAGTTGCTGGAGCAGCGCAAGATCGATGACGTGCTCGTGGTGGACGCCGAGAACCGCGCGGTGGGCCTGGTGGACATCCAGGACCTGACCCGGTTCAAGCTGATGTGAGCCGCGGCTGCCGCCGCCACCGCGTTCAGGGCGCGAAGAAGGATCTGAGACCGCGGCGCGCCAGGAACGAGCAGCGGTAGACGCGCCAGCGCTTGACTTCCTGTCCATCCTGCAGGAAGACGACGACCGGTACCGGGCCAATGCCGAGGGTGTCGCGGACGGTCGGGTTGCTATCGATATCCACTGTGTAGACCACGGCCCGCGCGTCCAGTTCAGGCAAGGTCGCGGCGAACGATTCCAGGACGCTGCGGCAGAAGTCACAGCGCGGCGAGTGGTACACCAGCACGCTCTTCCCGGCCTGGCGAGCCAGCACGTTGGCCACCGCCTCCATGCCGACTAAGGCCTCCATGCGTCCCGCGCCTCCCGACCGCGCCGGGACCGTCGTGCTCGCGCAGGACATGCTGACCGTTGCGGCCAGGGCGAGAGCCATTCCCAACACCAGCGTTTGCCGTGCTTCCATGGGGCCTCCTTGGTCGCTCACCGCCATCCGGACGTCCAGGCGCCGGGCGTCTGCCCGGCGTTAGCGTAACCGCTGCTACTGTGGACCGGCGGCGCCCGGCGCGCAAGCGCGGGCGGACCGCGGCCCGGGCCTGCCGGAATCGTCTGCGCCTGAGCTATGGCTTACGGCGCGGGCACGGGTATCTTATCAGAGCGGCTGTTGCGGTGCGGGCCCGATCCCCGGGCGACCGGCAGGCCGAAAAGGAGCGGCGATGCGGAACGATCTTGAGAACTTTCTGGCCACGACGTCGCATCTGCGTCCGGGGCGTATCCTGTACCACGGCTCTTTCGTCGAGGATTTGCAGAAGCGGGTCGTCGCCCATATCGGCACGACGGATATCGGCGGGCACTACGGCATGTCCCGCTCGACGGGAGTGGGGCCGCGCCGGCCAGCCGACCTGCCGGCGTTGGACTACGCGCGCTACTGGCACAACCAGGAACTGCCGCCAGGTACCACCATCAGTGGCGGTGTGGCCATGGTGCCGAGCGGTTTCTACCACTTCTGGGGCTACATCTCGCCCCTGCGCAACGCCACCTCGCTGCGCGACATCGAGGAGTACCCGCTCGAGGACTACAGCCGCTGGGATTTTTCGGCCATGGCCGGGCAGGTGCAGGCCGCCCACCAGGCCGGTCACTACGCCCAGGCGTGGGTCGGTCATATGTATGAAAGTGCTTGGCAGATAAGAGGTTATGAACAGTTCTTGATGGACCTCATCGAGCAGCCCGCCTGGGCTGAGTGCTTGCTGGAACGGCTGTTCCAGCAGAATCTCGTCAAGGCCCGCGCCGCCGCCCAGGCCGGCGCCGACCTGATCACCACCGGTGACGACGTCGCCAGTCAGACCGCACTGATTTTCTCGAAGGACATCTGGAAGCGGCTGATTTTCTCGCGCTGGGCCGCCGTCTGGGCTGAGATCAAGCGCATCCATCCCGCGGCGCGCATCTGGTATCACAGCGACGGCAATATCCTCGACATCATTCCGGAGATGATCGGCGCCGGCCTCGATATCCTCAATCCGGTCCAGCCCGAGTGCATGGATCTCGACGAGCTGTACCGCCGCTTCGGGCAGCAGCTCACGTTCGACGGCGCCATCGGCACGCAGACCACCATGCCCTTCGGAACGGCTGACGACGTCCGCCGCCGGGTGCGGGCGGTCATCGACAAGTACGGTCGTCAGGGCGGGCTCATCGTCTCCCCCACGCACGTTCTCGAGCCTGAGGTGCCCCTCGCCAACATCGATGCACTGTTCGAGACCTGCCGGGACTATGGCACGTTTGAGGCGTAGGGCCGTACGGATGGGGCGGCCGCGGCTCGCGGCCATCCTGCTGGACAGCAGGACCACGGGCGGTCCACCGGGAATGGAGCGGCCGCGGCTCGCGGCCATCCTGCTGGACAGCAGGACCACGGGCGGTCCACCAGGAATAGAACGGCAGAGGAGTTACACACCATGGCCAGTACCCAGAACGAGAAGAGCGATTTCCGCTACAACACGGGCGCTGCCAAGGTGCCATGGGACGCGGTGGCCGTGAAGCCCGACGCCGACCTGGTCAAGGCTGTCGTCCGTTTCCTGGTCCAGGAGGGCAGCGATGCGCCGGCCTACGCGGCGGCGCTGCGGAAGGTGGAGAAGGCCGTCGGCGAGCTCTTCAAGGTCGGCAGGCCCGCCAGCAAGCTCTCGCTGGGCCAGAACGTCGCCGCGGTCGAGGATCTGGCCAAGACCATGCTGGGCGTGCGTTACGCCTCTTTCCTGGTCAACTGGACGGCCGGCTACGACATCGCCCTCGACATGGCCGGGGTCAAGCCGGGCGATGAGGTTATCATCCCGGCGATTACCTTCATCGCCACGGCGGCGCCGGTGCTGCGCAAGGGCGCCGGTGTGGTGTTTGCGGACGTGGACCGGCAGACGGTGAACATGGATCCGGCCGATGTCGCCCGTAAGATCACCCCGCGGACACGGGCCATCGTGCCGGTCCACATCGGCGGCTACCCGGTCGACATGGACCCGATCATGGAGCTGGCGCGTTCCCGCGGCATCGCCGTGATCGAGGATGCGGCGCACGGCTTCGGCGGCACCTATAAAGGCCGCAAGCTCGGGACCATCGGCGACTTTGGCGCCTACAGCTTCCACGAGGTCAAGAACATCACGGCGCTGGGGGAGGGTGGCATACTGGTCACCAACGACGCCCTCGGTGCCCAGTTTCCGATGGCCCGTTTCTGCGGCTTCGATCTGGCGACGCCGCCGCCCCCGACCTGGCTCTACAACGTCAGTCCGGTGCAGGCCCGGCATGGGACCTTCGTCGCCGGCAACTACTCCACCACCGAGATCCAGGCCGTGGCGCTGTTGCAGCAGATGCAGCGTAACGACGAGATCCTGGCCGCCCGGCGGCGGGTGGCACGCTACCTGTATGAGAAGCTGATCCGCGTCCGCGGCCTGATCCCGGGCCCCATCGACAGTGCGGACTATGGTGGCACCTGCCACCTCTTCCTGCTGCGGGTGGACCCCGGCGTCATCCGCGGTGGCATTCAGGCTCTGAAGGCGAAGCTGGCGGAGCGCGGGGTGACGCAGATCGCGCATTTTTGCCCGCTGTACCACTATCGGCTGTTCGAGGAACTCGGCTACAACCGGCGCGCCCTGCAGCAGTCCTGCCCCATGGCGGAGCAGGTCTTCTTCGAAGAGTACACGCACCTGCCCCTCTACGACTTACCGGCCGAGAGCATCGACTATATGGCGGACTCCGTGACGGCGGCGGCGCAGGAGTTGGCGCAGTAGGGCCGCGAGAGGAAGCATGGTACAACCAGCCACAGCGGCGCTGCTGGTCGGGGTGGGTGGCTGCATCGGCTCGCTGGCGCGCTACGGACTGAGCCTGACGGCCCAGCGCTGGGTCGTATCCTGGCCGCTGGGCACCTTCGGCGCGAACATCCTCGGCTGTCTGCTGATCGGGGCGATCGCGCAGTGTGCCGCTCGTGGCGAGGCCCTGTCGCCAGAGGCGCGCCTGTTTCTGGCGACGGGCTTTTGTGGCGGTTTCACGACCCTCTCGTCGCTGATCTATGAAACCAATCAGATGCTCCGCGCCGGGGAGGTCCTGCACGCCTCGCTGTACGTCGGGGTGACGCTGCTGTGCTCGCTGCTGGCGTTCTTCGTGGGGGCTCTGGCGGTGCGGATGGCGCTGCGCCTGGCGGGTGGGCTCTGGGCGTAGCGGGCGACGCCAGGCGGCTACCCAGGGACCGCCGGCCGGCGGTCAGGCCGGCGCCTCCACATCGACGATCTTGCCGGGGTTCATGATGCCGTTGGGGTCGAGGGCGCGCTTGATGGTGCGCATCATCCGCAGTGAGCCCTCGTCCACGGCCAGGTGCATGTAGCCCTTGCGCTTGCAGCCGATGCCGTGCTCTCCCGAGATACGCCCGCCGAGGCGTGCGGTCTCGCGATAGAGCTCGGTCAGCAGGTCGGGCAGCGTCGTCCGCCAACGCTCCAGGGACCAGGCGGGGTTCATGACCGGGGTGGCGTGCAGGTTGCCGTCGCCGGCGTGACCGTAGCAGGGGATCGACACGTCGTAGGCGATGGCGAGCTTCTCAACGGCCTCCACCATCGCCGGGATCGCCGCCATGGGCACCACGATATCCTCCAGGCTCTGGTGCGGGCTGATGACCTTGAAGGCTTCCGCGATGTTGCGCCGGATGCGCCAGAGGCGTTCGGAGGTGGTGCGGTTGTCGGCGACGTAGACCTCGAAGGCGCCGTTGGCCTCGCAGGCTTCGCCGATGCGCTCGTAGTCGCGTTCGACCTGGCCGGCGTCGGTGCCGTCGACCGTGATCAGCAGCATGGCGCCGGCCTGTTCGTAAGGGATGCTCTCGTTGAGATAGCTGCAGGTGGCGCGGACGCTGGTCTGGTCCATGAACTCGATGGCGGTCGGGATGATGCCGGTGCTGGTCATGATGCGGGGGACGGCGCCGATCGCCGCGCCTGCGGTAGGGAACAGGCAGAGCAGGTCGACGCTGGCGACCGGGAGCGGCAACAGCTTGAGGATAATGCGGGTGAAGATGCCCAACGTACCCTCCGAGCCGACCATCAACTGCAGCAGGTTCAGGCCGGTGACATCCTTGACCAGCTTGCCGCCGAGTTGCAGGAGATCGCCGTTGGGGGCGACGACGTCCAGGCCCGTGACGTAGCGGCCCGTGACCCCGTACTTGACGGCTTTGCCGCCGCCGGCGTTCTCGGCGACGTTGCCGGCGATGCAGCAACTCTCGAGGCTCATGGGGTAGCCGGCGTAGAACAGCCGGTGCGGGCGCAGCTTCTCGTTGATCTCGCTGGTGATGACGCCGGGCTCGACCACGACCATCAGGTTCTCGGTATCGATCTCCAGGATGCGGTTCAGCCGGCACACATCGAGCACGATGCCGCCGTAGATGGGCACGGCGCCGCCGGAGAGGCCGCTGCCGGCACCGCGCGGCGTGATCGGGACATTGGCTGTGTTGGCGAGCCGGACGAGAGCCTGGATCTCGGCGGCAGAGCCGGGCCGCACGACCAGCTCGGGCAGATGCGGGGTGCCCGACTCGTCGACCGACTCGTCGTGGCCGTATGGCTCAAGCCGGTCGGTCGCCGCGTAGATGACGTGCCGTTCGCCGACGATGTGGGTCACCCGGCGGGCGATCTCGGCCGTGACCGGGGCGTAGGGCGCGCTCACGGTGTGGGTCCCCCCGGTTGTCGGGCTTGGGCGCGGGCGCGCTGCAGTTTCTCGATGAGCACAGGCAGGATGTCGAACAGGTCACCCACGAGGCCCAACTCGGCGACCTTCAGGATCTGTGCATCGGGATCGCTGTTGATGGCGATGATGGTGTCGCTGGTCTGCATCCCGGCGAGGTGCTGCACGGAGCCGGACAGCCCGACCGCGACGTAGAGGCGTGGCGAGACCGTCTTGCCCGAGAGCCCGACCTGGTGGGGGTAGTCGAGCCAGCCCCGATCAACCACGTCGCGGGTCGCGCCCAGAGCGCCGTCGAGACACTCGGCCAGGTGTCGCACCAGCGGCAGGTTCTCGGGCCGGCGGAGGCCGCGGCCGACGCTGACCACGACCTCGGCGTCCTGCAGCGTACGGCTCTCCGGCGATGGCACGAAGCCGGTCTGCCGGACCCGGCTGCGCAGGAGTTCCGCGCGCGGCGTGCTGCGTTCGATGCGGCCCGACCGCGTCGGGTCGGGCTGCGGCGGGCGCGTGGAGTGCGGCCTCACAGTGGCCATCTGCGGGCGGTGCCGGGGGGTCCGGATGGTCGCCAGGATATGGCCGCCGATGGCCGGACGCGTCTGCAGCAAATCGCCGTTGGCAGGGTCGATGTCGAGGTCGGTGCAGTCGGCGGTCAGGCCGGTGTGCAGCTTGACGGCCAGATAGGGCATCAGCGTTCGGCCGGTGCTGGTAGCGGCGGCGATAAGGATCTGCGGCGTGCGCTGGCGAACCCATTCCTCCAGACAGGCGGCATAGGGCTCAACCAGGAAGCTCCGCAGGCTGTCGTGCTCCACGGCCAGCACGCCGTCGGCGCCGCCCGCGATCAGCCGCTGCAACTCGGACTCGGGCAGGGCGGGCCCGATGACGACCGCCCACAGCGGCGCTCCCAGCGCCGCGGCCAGGCCGCGGCCGCGGCCGAGCAGCTCGAAGCCGACGCGGGTCAGTTGCCCGCCGCTGTGCTCGGCCAGGATCCAGACTGGGTCGGCGCAGTTCGGCATCAGAGCAGACCTCGTTCGGTCAGGAAAGCGAGCACGCGGTCGGTGGCGGCGTCCACCTCGCGAGCGTCGCCGGCGCGGAGGACTTCGCAGGCCCGCGTCAGACGCGGCCTGAAGATGCGTTCGACGCGGGTGGGCGAACCCTTGAGGCCGACGGCGTCGGCCGGGACCTCGAGGTCGCTGGTGGTCCAGACGCTGATCTCGGCCCGGCGCGCGCGCTGCTTGCCGCGCAAGGTCGGCAGCCGCGGCACGGCGATTTCCTTGACCACGGTGACGACGGCCGGCAGGTCAGCCGTCAGTAGTTCGCGGCCATTCTCGACCAGGCGCTCGGCCTGACAGGTGCCTCCGGCGAGCAGGACCAGCCGCGAGACGTAGGTCAGCACGGGCAGGTCCAGGAAGGCCGCCAGCCCCGGGCCGACCTGGCCCGTGTCGCCGTCGGTGGCGCGCTCGCCGCAGAGGATCAGATCCACCGGCTGCAGGCGGCGCAGCGTGGCGGCCAGCACGCCGGCGGTCGACCAGGTGTCGGCGCCGGCGAAGGCCTTGTCGGTGACCAGCACGGCGCGGTCGGCGCCCATGGCCAGCACCTCGCGGAGTGCGGACTCCGCCCGCGGGGGCCCCATGGTCACCACCACCACCTCGGCGGGCGGCGTCACCGTCTCGCGCAGACGTAGTGCACACTCGACCGCATAGAGGTCCAGCGGGTTGACGATCGCCTCGACGCCGTCCCGGATCATGGTCCCGGTGGCCTCGTCCATGCGTACCGACGAGGTCTCGGGCACCTGTTTGATGGCGACAACAATACGCACTCGATCACCTTCCTGAAGTTACGCTCTGCAATCTGTATGGGGCCGGCGGGAAGTCAACCGCTCGCGCACAACGCCCCGTCTCGCCCTCGCCGCCACCCGCCCCCGGCGGCAGGTTCTGGCGCTTTCTTCAGGTCGCCCCGTCGTGGGCATAGGTCAGCTCCGTAGGGGTTTCTGCTCCGCTTCCGGCGGCATCCGGCGGGTGGATAGGGTCGCGTGGCTCTTGGGGGAGGCTTGCGGAGAGGCCTGTCGTGAAGGCCAGACGGCTCGGAGCGCTGAAAGCGCGGCAATTCCTCAGCCCAGGGCACCGCCCTGGGAATGGAATCGTCAACGAGACTGAGCCCTACAGGGGCGGCATACCGACAGCCTGTGGGCGGCGCACGCCAGGTATCGCGCCCCTTCAGGGCTAAGAATCTGGGGTATGCCCGGTTCCCAGGGCGGTGCCCTGGGCTGAGGGATTACGCCCCTTCGGGGCTGAAGAGGCAGAGGCGAACCAGCCGCTTCTGTGACTGGGGGTGCCGCCGCAGGAGCGCAGCGTTGGGACGGCGGATCGAGTACAAGCAGACCCCTACGGAGCTGACTTGCGCCCCCCCGTCGTCAGATTAGTTGCGCCGGCGTCGATGGCGTGGTACCTATTAAAGATCGACTCTTTGTCGCCCAGGCACCGCAGGCAAGCATCTTGGTAGGTCTAGACCCACGCAACCAAGGAGGCCGCGACCGTGAACAAGCGTCGTTTCTTCACCCTGATCGAGCTGCTGGTGGTGATCGCCATCATCGCCATTCTGGCGGCGATGCTGCTGCCCGCCCTGGCCAAGGCTCGCGAGAAGGCCCTGCAGATCAGCTGTGCCAGCAATATGAAGCAGCTCATGCTCGGGATGATCATGTACGCCGGCGACAACAAGCAGAAGCTCCCCGGCGGCTACTCCGGCATGGTCCCGCCCAACGACTGGCCGCTGAAGAAGTGGAGCCACGATGTCTACTCCTACGTCAGCGACGTGAACCTCTATGCCTGCCCGAGCCGCGAAGACGCAGCGGAATGGGGCGGTGATGGCGCGAATCCGGTAGTGGCGATTCCGCGCATCTCCTACAACGCCAACCAGGCGGTCTGCGGGTGCGGCCGGTTCAGCTACGACTCCAGCCTCGTGGCGGTCACCCAGCCCTCGCAAACGATCTGCCTCCTGGAGACGACCGTGTCCCAACGCTGGTGCAACTTCACCTGGGGTGATCTGGTGCTTGGGTGGGGCTGCCACGCCCGGCCCGCCGGGAAGGACAACACCGGGGTCGACCACAGCCCGCACAACCGGCAGGCGGAGATCGGCTGGGTGGATGGGCACGTTGCCAGCATGGGTGCCGGTTCCTGGGAGGGGCTGAGCCCCGCAGACATCCCCAAGTACTGGCAGCGCACGCGCTGAGGCGCCGCGAATCCTGGCGGCGGTTCATGGCGGGCCGGGACACCACGTCCCGGCCCGCGGCCTTTTCTGCCGCCGGCACGCCGGGGGTTGGGGACAACCGTCCGCCGTCGCCCCGCGCGACGGCTGCGCCATGGTCAGGGGGCCATTGCGGCAATATACTGTGGACGACGGGGCGGCCGTCAGGGTCGCCAGACTCACATCTTGCACGCGGCGAAGGACACGCGGTACCATGGCACTGACTCCCCCCAAGACGGCGCCGGAGCTCCTTGACCTCTATTGGGCGGACATGCGCAGCCACCTGCTGGAGGTGGCGGCTGCCTTCGACCGCCTGGAACGGGCCGGCGGCGTGCGCGATCCGCGTCTGGACGCGCTGCGGCGCGTGGCCCGGATCGCGGTCGATGAACAGCCCGAGCGCGCCCGCCGCTTCCTCGAGGAGTTGTCCAAGTGAACGACGGCGCGGATAGCGCCCTGCGGCGCACCGAGCTCAGCGACGAGGGCGGCATGCGCCTGGCGCTGCGTCTGGCAGCCCAGGCGGAAGAGGCCGGCGAGGTGCCCGTGGGTGCCATCGTCATCCATGGGCAGCGCGTGGTAGCCCGCGCCTGCAACCAGGTTGAGATGCTCAAAGACGCCACCGCGCACGCCGAGATGATCGCCCTGACCCAGGCCTCAGCGGCGGTCGGCGACTGGCGCTTGACCGACTGCACGCTGATCGTCACCAAGGAGCCCTGCCCGATGTGCGCGGGAGCCATGGTGAATGCCCGCCTGGGCCGGCTTGTCTATGGTGCGGCGGACGCCCGCATGGGGGCGGCCGGGAGCGCCCTGAGCATCACCGATTACCCCGGCATGTTGCATCGCGTGGCCGTGACCGGCGGCGTGCTGGGCCCCGAGTGCCAGGCGCAGTTGCAGGCATTCTTTCGGCGCCGGCGCCAGGAAGAGAAAGACGGCAAGGCCCATGGCGAAACTGGTCAATGAGTTCAGTTGGTCAGTCTCCCGGGCGCAGCTCTTCAGCGAGTGCCAACGGGCTTACTACTACACCTACTACGGCTCGTGGGGAGGCTGGGAAGCAGAGGCGTCCGAACGCCAGCGCCTGCTGTACATCCTAAAGAATATCAAGACCTTGCCGATGTGGGCCGGCAGCATCGTCCATGCGACGATCGGGGAGGCTCTGCAGCGCTATGCGCGCAGCGGCCAGGCGATCACGGCGGGTGAGCTGCAGGCCCGCGCCCGAACCCAGTTGCGCTCGGGGTGGGTCGAGGCGGTCAACCGCGAGTGGCTGGCCCGGCCGAAGAAGACGAACCTCCACGAACTCTATTACGGCAATGGCCAGTCTTTGCCGCCGGCGGACACCGACGGGCTCAAGGAGCGTATCTACGAGTGCCTGGCGGCCTTCGCCGAGAGCGCGGTGCTGCGCGAACTCCTGACGGTACCCTACTTGAACTGGAAACCGGTCGATACGCTGGATACGTTTGCCATCGATGGGCTCAAGGTCTGGTGCGCCATCGACTTCGCCTACACCGATCCTGCCGGCGTCCTGCACCTGATCGACTGGAAGACCGGTGCCGAGAACCGTGAGTCCCTGACCACACAGCTCGCGTGCTATGCGTTGTACGCTGCGGAGACGTGGTTCGCATCCCTGGATAGGCTACGGTTGCAGGGTGTTTTCCTGCGGGAGAAGGCGCGGGTCAGCGACTACCCGGTGGGAGCGGAGATGCTGGTTGACGCCAAGGACAGGATCCTGACCAGTGCGGCTGCCATGCGCCAGGCGCTGGATGATGCCCAAGCCAACGTCGCCTCCGAAGCGCGTTTCCCCTACTGTGAGAACGAGCGCATCTGTCGACGCTGCAACTACCGCCAGGCCTGTCCCTACGTGGCTGGTGCGGGCCCGTGACGCCGCCGAGTCCAGAGCGCTGCCGAAGGAAGAGACTATGGATGTCCTGTTCATCGGTGGTACGGGGAACCTCTCTGCCGACTGCGCCGCCTTGCTGCGCCAGCGCGGCCACCGCGTCACCCTGTTGACGCGGGGGCGGCTGCCGGTACCGGCAGGCTACGAGGCCCTGCGGGCGGACCACGCCGATGCCGCTGCCATGCTGGCGGCGCTGAACGGCCGCAGTTTCGCTGCGGTGGTGAACTTCATCGGCTATGATGTGCCGGACGTACGCCTGGATGCCGAGCTCTTCCGCGGCCGTACCCGGCAGTACGTGTTCATCAGCACGACCGTGGTCTACCGCAAGCCGCCCGCCCGCCTGCCGGTGACGGAGGCGGCGCCGCTGGGCAACGAGTTCAGCGACTATGGCCGCAAGAAACAGGCCTGCGAGGACTTCCTGCTCGAGCGCTGGCGGACGACGGGTTTCCCGGTCACCATCGTGCGGCCCTCGCACACCTACTCCTGCCAGTGGATCCCCAATCCGGTCACCAGTGTCGGGTACACCGTGGCTGCGCGCTTGGAGCAAGGCCGGCCCGTGTTTGTGCACGACGATGGGCAGGGGCTGTGGACGCTGACCGCCAGTGCGGACTTTGCCGTGGGGCTGGCGGGCTTGCTGGGACAGGCGGCCGCCATCGGCGAGTGCTTCCAGATCACTGCCGACGAAGTCCTCACCTGGAACCAGATCCTGGCCGAGGTCGCCCTGGCGCTGGGGGTCGAGCGGCCGCACCTGGTGCATATCCCCAGCGAGTTCATTGCCCAGGTCGAGCCGATCATGCGCGACAAGTTGCTGGGCGACAAGGCGCACCCGGGGGTCTTCGACAACGCCAAGATCAAACGGGCGGTGCCGGACTTCGCCTGCCCCACCTCGTTCCGTACCGGTATCCGGCGTTCCCTGGCCTGGTTCAAGGCGGACCCGGCGCGCTGCCAGGTCAACCCGCAGATCGACGGCATCTTCGACCGTGTCATCACTGCCTGGGAAGGTCGCACACGCTGAACGCACCACGAGAAGGAGGCCGTTCCATGTCCGTGACTGCATCCGGTGAACCCCTCGTCTTCCTGCGCGGCCAATGCGTACCGGCCTCGCAGGCCCACATGCGCATCTATGACCTCGGCATCATCCTCGGGGCCACCGTGACCGAGATGACGCGCACCTTCCGGCAGGCGCCCTACCGCCTCGACGAGCACCTGGCGCGGCTGTACCGCTCCATGAAAGTCTGCCGCTTCGATACCGGCATGTCCTTCGACGAACTGCGGGCGGCCACCCTGCAGGTCGTCGAGCACAACGCCCGCCTGTTGCCTGAGACGGCCGAACTGGGCATCGTCAACTTTGTCACCGCCGGCGAGAACACGCTGTATGCCGGTGCGGCGGGCGGCGGCGCCAAGATGGTGCCGACCGTCTGCGTGCATACGTTCCCGCTGGTGTTCTCGCTGTGGCGCGATTTCTTCACGAGCGGCGCCCATGTGGTCGTACCGAGTACGCGGCACATCCCCCCCCAGTGCCTCGATCCGAAGATGAAGTACCGCAGTCGCCTGCATTGGTGGGTTGCGGACGCCGAAACCCATCTCGCTGATCCGAAGGCCATCTCGCTACTCCTGGATCTCGACGGCAACATCACCGAGTGCGCGGGTGCCAACTTCCTGATCGTGCGCCAGGGGGTCGTTCTCTCGCCCACCACCCGGAACATCCTGCCGGGCATCAGCCGCGATGTGGTTATCGAACTCTGTGCCGAGCTCGGCATTCCTTTCCGTGAACGGGACCTGCAGACGTACGACGTGATCAATGCCGATGAAGCCTTCATGAGCACGACGCCCTACTGCGTCGGCCCGGTGACGCGGATCAACGGCCTGCCGATCGGCGACGGCCGGATCGGGCCCATCACCCAACGCCTGCTGCAGGCCTGGAGTGCCAAGGTCGGCGTGGATATCGTCCGGCAGATTCTTGACTACCCGGTACCGGCCTAGCCCAGATGCGTTGGCCGCCTGTAGCTGCACGACACCGTAACGGACTGGAGTTCCCCCATGTCAATTCGCTTCACCGCGGCACAATGGCAGGCCCGCAGGCAGGATGCCGAGGCCTGGTGGCAGGGCCGCCTCGAGCGCCCCCTGGTGCCGCTCTGGGTCCACCGCCCCGAGGCCAGCCGGCCAGCGCCACCCCAGCCCTTCCGGCATTGGACCTGCGGCTACGGCCCCGAGATCACCGCCGAGCAGGTGGTGGACATCTGGGACGCTCACCTCGGTTCGTATGACTTCCTCGCCGACGCCTTCCCCTACGTCTTCAGTAACTTCGGCCCGGGCGTGCTGGCCGGCTTCCTCGGCTGCCAGGCGGACTTCGACGGTAGCACGGTCTGGTTCCACCCCAGCCAGGACCGTGCCCTCGCCGACCTCGATCTGCGGATCGACTGGCAACACCCCTGGCTCACGCGTATCGCCGACCTGACCCGCGCCGCGACCTCACGCTGGCAGGGCAATGTCATTGTCTCCTTCACCGATCTCGGCGGTAATCTCGACATCCTCTCCAGCTTCCGCCCCAGCGAACAGTTGCTGCTCGATCTCTACGACTGCCCCGAGCAGGTTGAGCGGGTGCTCTGGCAGGCACATGAGACCTGGTGGGAGTGCTACCAGCACTTCGACCGTCTGGCGCAGCCGCGGCCGGGCACCACCTCGTGGGCCGGCATCTACTCGCCAGCGTGTACCTACATGCTGCAGTGCGACTTCTGCTACATGATCTCGCCGTCGATGTTCGACCGTTTCGTCAAGCCTGAACTGGCTGCGAGTGCCAGGCGGCTCGATCACGCCTTCTACCACCTCGACGGCGTCGGCCAGCTCCCCCATCTCGATTCCCTGCTGGAGATCCCGGAACTGCACGGCGTGCAGTGGGTCCCGGGGGCGGGGCAGAAACCGCCGCACGAGTGGCCCGAGGTCTACGCCAAGATCCTCAAAGCCGGCAAGCTGGCGCAGTTCATCGGGGGTGACCTGCAGGGTTTCCGCCGTCTGGTCGACCGCCTCGGTACCGCCAAGGGCTTCGTCCTCAGCACCCAGGGCATCGCCCCCAGCCAACTGGACGAAACCGCCCGCCTGTTGGCGCAGCTCGGCGTACCGTTGTGAGCAGCCGGCCGGCCGCGGCGGAGAAGCCGGCAAACAAGCGTCCGCCAGGCCTTCGCGGCCGTCCCCTGCTGGGGAGGGGAGCAGGTTGAGCAGCCATCGTCGCGGGGAAACCATGACCAGCGCTAAGAAACCGGAAGTCCGCACCATGCCAGGCGACATCTCCACGCGCAGCCAGACGGACGACCTCCGGCAATCTCTGGGCGCGGCCATGGCCACAATGGTCGCTGCCGTCAGCCTCATCCGAGTCAGCGACGGCGTGATGGTCTATACGAATCCACACTTCGACGAGCTGTTTGGCTATGACCCCGACGAACTGACAGGAAAGCACGTCTCCATCGTCAACGCGCCGGCGGATGGGGCGCGGGAGGAGTTGGCGGCGGAGGTGTCCACGTGCGTGCGCGAGAAGGGGAGTTGGCAGGGCGACGTCCACAGCATCAGGAAGGACGGCGGGCGTTTCTGGTGTCGTGCTAGCGTTTCGGCCTACACCGACCCGAGGCACGGGGAGGTCTACGTCGCCGTACAACGGGACATCACCGCGCGCAAGTTGGCGGAGGAGGCCTTGCGCGCGTCCAAGCAGATCCTCGATGGGATCATGAACGCAATCCCCGTACGGGTGTTCTGGAAGGACAGGAATCTCACCTACCTGGGGTGCAACGCAGCGTTTGCGCGCGATGCGGGGTTTGCCGACTCGCAGGATGTCATCGGGAAAGATGACTACCAGATGGGGTGGCGGGCTCAGGCCGACGTGTACCGCGCCGATGACCGCCAGGTAATCGAGCGCGGATGCCCCAAGCTGCTCATCGAGGAGACCCAGACAACGCCCTCGGGGAGTACCCTCACGCTGCTTACGAGTAAGCTGCCGCTACGCGACTCCAGTGGGGAGATCAGCGGCGTTCTCGGGACCTACATGGACGTCACTGAGCGCAAGCAAGCGGAATCGATTGTGCAGGTTCGCATGGATCTGCTGGACTACTCGATGGGCCACTCCCTCGATCAGGTCTTGCAGAGGACCCTCGACGAGGTTGGGCGGCTCGTCGACAGCCCGATCGGGTTCTACCATTTCCT
The DNA here is from genome assembly GCA_903837355.1 of uncultured Victivallales bacterium. Lineage (GTDB taxonomy): Bacteria > Verrucomicrobiota > Lentisphaeria > Oligosphaerales > JAFGRS01 > CAILUI01. The sequence goes on along the minus strand of CAILUI010000133.1, from coordinate 52,322 downwards.
GGCGGAGGACCAGAAGACGCTGACGCTGAAGGCGTGGTCCACACGGACGGAGCGGGAGTTCTGTAAGGCCACGGGCAAAGGGTCGCACTACGCCGTTGACGAGGCCGGGGTCTGGGTGGACTGCATCCGCGAACGGCGACCGGTGATCCATAACGATTACCTGTCGTTGCCATCCCGCAAAGGACTTCCGGATGGCCACGCGGCGGTGGTCCGCGAACTCGTGGTCCCGATCCTGCGCAACGATCGCATCGTGGCCATCCTCGGGGTCGGCAACAAACCGCTGAACTATACGGACCAGGATGTGAAGCTCGTCACCTACCTCGCCGACGTGGCGTGGGAGATCGCCGAACACAAACGGGCGGAGGCGGCGCTGCTGGAGAGCGAGGGGCGCTTTCGAGAGTTGTCGGCGGTGACCTCTGAGGGGATCATGGTGCACCGCGATTTCGTCATCCTGGACGCCAACCAGGCGTTTGCCGCACTTCTCGGCGTCCCCCGCGCCAACGACCTGGTGGGCCGGAACGCTCTGGAGGTAACTCCGCTCACGCCGGAATCGCGACAACGTGTCTTCGCGCACTCACGCGCCCAGTCCACCGAGACCTACGAGATCGAACTCGTCAGGCCGGACGGCGCCATTCTCTCCGTCGAGACGCACGCCACGGAGATCACCTATCGGGGCAGCCAGGCGCGCCTCGTCTCCATGCGCGACATCACCGAGCGCAAGCGGGCAGAGGAGGCGCGGATGCGCAGCCACGAACTGCTCGCGAACCTCGCCCGGCTGGTCCCAGGCGTCGTCTACCAGTACCGGCTGTACCCAGACGGGCGGTCCGCTTTCCCCTACGCCAGTCCAGGCATGTATGACATCTACGAAGTCACGCCCGAGGAGGTGCGCGAGGATGCCACCCCGGTGTTCGGGAGACTGCACCCGGACGACCATGACCGTGTCGCCGCAACCATTCAGGAATCGGCCCGCACCCTGCAGGAGTTCTACTGCGAGTTCAGGGTCATCCTGCCTGCACAGGGCCTGCGCTGGCGCTGGTCCCAGGCCCACCCGGAACGAACGGATGATGGCGGCACCCTCTGGCACGGCATCATCATGGACATCACTGAGCGCAAGCGGGCAGAGGAGGCGAAAGCCTCCCTTGAAGTCCAGGTCCGGCAGGTGCAGAAAATGGAATCGGTGGGGCAGTTGGCAGGCGGCGTGGCGCATGACTTCAACAATCTGCTCATGGGGATCATGAACTACGTCGAGTTGTGCCGGGATGGGCTGCCGCCAGAGCACTCCGTTCGCGGGTACCTGGACGAGATCACCCGCGATGCGCAACGCTCGGCCGACATCACCAAGCAACTCCTCGCCTTCGCCCGCAAGCAGGTCATCGCACCCAAGGTGCTGGACCTGAACGACGCCTTGGTCGGTATGCTCAAGATGCTGCGGCACCTGTTGGGCGAGGACATTGCCGTGAACTGGATGCCGGGCACGCATCTGTGGCCGATCAAGGTCGATCCCGGTCAACTCGACCAGATCTTGGTGAACCTCTGTATCAACGCCCGTGACGCCATCGCCGGAGTGGGTAGGGTCACCATCGGGACCACCAATGTCACGCTTGATAGGGCCCATTGCGCCGAGAACCCGGGCGCACGCCCCGGCGAATACGCGGTGCTGACCGTCTCCGATACCGGCTGTGGCATGGGCGATGACGTTATCGCCCATATCTTCGAGCCGTTCTACACCACCAAGGAGGTAGGTAAGGGGACCGGCTTGGGGCTGGCGACCGTGTATGGCATCGTCGAGCAGAACCACGGGCACATCGAGGTCCAGAGCGAGGTGGGCAAGGGAACAACGTTCAGCATCCACCTACCGCGGGCAACCTCGGCTGCCGACAGTGGGTCGGTCGCAGCGACCCCCGAGAGGCTGCCACGTGGCACGGAGACGATCCTGCTGGCCGAAGACGAGAAGTCTGTCCGTGTCACGTCGCGGCTGTTTCTCGAGGCCTTGGGCTACACGGTGTTGGCGGCGGAGAGGCCAGAGGAAGCCCTGCGCCTCGCGGGCGCGCATGCCGGCTCCATCCACCTGCTTATCACCGACGTGATCATGCCCGGCATGAACGGCCCCGACCTGGCCGGACGTCTTGCCGAGAAGCACCCCAACCTGAAGTGCCTGTTCATGTCGGGCTACACCGCCGACGTGATGACACAGCGAGGTGCGCTGGGTGCCGAGGTACCGTTCCTGCCCAAGCCGTTCTCGCGCCACGATCTGGCCCGTAAGGTGCGCGAGGTGTTGGACGGCGGCGGCGCGGCGACGCCCTCGTCGTAGGGAGGGTGAAGGACCTCCGGGATAGTGGTATGGCGGCAACGAATCACCGCGGCAGATGGAATCCCCACCTGCTACTCGACGCGGCTGGCCTCGCGGGGGGTACTCCCGAGAGGGGGATCTCGCCCCCGATGCTGTTAACTTTCTGGCCGCACCCTCGGCTTGTAGACGGGCAAGTAGGTCGGGGGTGCCAGTACCCGACCCCGGCCGCACGCTCAGCGTGCGACCGGCAATCGCCCCGCGCCGCCAAACAGAACGGGAAGGTTAATGGCATTGGCCTCGCCCCCGCTCTTACCGCTGGGGGGCGCCGGCAGGTAGAAGGGGGTATCAGTCGCGTAGAACTGGACGTGTAGGACAGGCCGCAGCAGCGACCACGGTTCCACGACCCCGGCCCAATGCTGCTCGTAGTCGACCATCGCGTAGACGGTCGCATTGAAGACGGGAGCCGCCGCGGTGACCGTGATGTCGATGCCGTCGGGACCGATCAGGCGGGAACTGCCCAGGTCGTCGGTGTCGAGTTCGTTCCAGCTCAGGTAGGAGAAGAGGTAGAGGTTGCCGAGGCTCGCCTGCAGATACTCGTCGCGGCCGATGTCCACCCGGTTGCCGACCATGGTCAGCTTCACCTTGAGGCGGATGGTCTGGGGCAGTGGGCGGACCAGCTTGGCATAGACGTGTTTGATGCCGGTGCCCTCGGGGCCGCTGCTCAGTTGATCGTCGATGGCCGAGGTGAAGGCGCCGGCGAAACTGCCGGTCACCTGCACGGTCGGGCAGTGGAACGGGTAGCCGTTGACGTACATGCCCGGCAACAGAAGGGTGTCCGGTCGGAACGCATAGGGTTGCGAGATCGCCAGCCGCAAGGTGTAGTCGCGGCGGCCGTCGTAGGGCGCGACGAAGGTATCGTTGAGGACGGCGTAGGCGAGCGAGTGGCGACTGCGGCCGGATGGCTGTATCAGGAACGGGTCCAGGCAAGCGCGGGCGGCGGGCGTATCGATCACCCATTGCTGGTCGCCGCAGGGCTGCCCAGCGCCGAGAAACGTGGTGAGGACAGCGCGTCGGTTGAAGGCCAGCAGGTGCCCGTTCGCTCCTTCGAGGTGGGCTCGCACCACGCTGTCCGGGTCGAGACGCTGGGTGTCGATGGCCAGCTCGACCAAGGTCGCTCCCAGATCGTCGACGGGCAGCCTCAATTCCCGCCCCTGGGCGATCTCCTCGGCGGTCAGGAGCGCGACGAAAGGGGTGGCCCGCAGCCTCGGATCGGCGATGACGAGGTTGCCCAGCGTCATGCCATAGATGCCGTCGGTCAGCAGAACGCGGAAGAAATCATGGCGCAGCGCCGGGAAATCGCCACCGGGCGCTTCCTCGGCCAGTGCTACCAGCGGGTGACGGCCGGCCGTGATCCTGTCGTAGATGCGGCGGACGATGCCGCCGTCGCTGTCGGCACGACGGTTGACCAGGTAGTCGAAGAGGGAAGACATCCCGTAGCCGTGCTCGTCCGCTCCCCCCTTAGTCCAGCCCCAACTGAAGTAGGGTTGCCGGTGCCAACGCCCGAAGGGCGCCGACATATTGCCCTGGAAGACACTCGGCGCGTAGTCGGCCGGAACGGGAGCCGCGAGTGTCTCGGCCCAGGTGGCGGTGGCCTCGTCGATCCACATGGTGATCCTCCCGGTGTCATAGAAGCCCTGGATCACATGCATGAACTCGTGTGCGGCGACGATCCGCACCAGCGCGCGATCACGAATCAGGGCCGAGTTAATGTCGATGTAGCCGTGGTAGGAAGACCAGAAGCTGGGGGTCGCCGTCTCCCCCTGCAGGGCCTGGTCCAGCGCGCGCACCCAGACCTGCACCCGCATACCCGTCGGATAGGGAAACGAGAGGGGGGCAGCCGCCAACCGCTCGTAAGCCTGTTCGAGAGCCGTCGCCAGACTCTGGATATCGCTGAGCCTGAGCGCGAAGGGGTAGTACACGGTGAACCGCTCGCCGCGGTACTCGTTCCACACAGTAGGCAGCAGTGAGATGCGCAGCGTGTAGTCCGACAGGTCGACCGCCCGCGTTGGGCCGCGTTCCGCCGGCACCCGGGGGACGGGCACGCGCACCAGCACGTCGTCGCCAGCCGCCAGCACGTCGTCGCCATCGAGCCGGTAGTAGAACCACTGCGGTTGGTTGGCGCTGTGCGGCACCAGGAATTCGCCGACGGCCACCTGCGGCAACCCCTGACGCCCTCTCGCGGCACCCTTGAAGCGGATCTCGACAGCCCCCATCTGCCCCGCCCCCAGGCCGGCGATCTCGTAGACTGGCGCTGCCTCGCCGGGCTGGAATGGCTGCTCCTCAGGCAGACGGTCGAGGCTCACCAGCCGGCCGCTGGCCAAGGCGCCCGCCGGGATGTTGACGGTGAATGTCGCGTCGCCGAGCACGCTGCCGCCGGGACCGACCACGGCCGCGGCCAGCGGCACGCGCACGACGGCGGCAGGGACGATGATCAGCTCGCGCAACCGGCGGACGTCCTCGTCGGTGACCCCGCCATCGCCGTCGAGGTCAGCCCGCGCGTCGGGAGCCGCCAGGCGGGCCGCCATGTTGGCAGTCAGCACCAGGTCGACCACGTCGACCCGGCCGTCGCCGTTGACGTCACCGGGCACTCCGGCCGCGGCGACGGTGGGGGCAAGCAGCCAGAACATCCAGAGCGCCAGCGCCCCGAGCCGGCGGACTGTCGTTGGCAGGTCAGCGCTGCGCATCGTCATAGACCCCCACGTCCAGCCACCCCTTGCCGGTCGCGAACAGCCAGTAGCCGCCGCCTGGCACCAACTCCCTGACCGGTTCCAGGCCGGTCGGCGTCCAGCGCCAGCAGACGACGACGGGGGCTGACAGGCCACCCACCACCGCGCCCGGGCCGACCGTCTGCCAGCCTGGCCGCAGGGCTACCGCACCGGGCACCGGAAGCCCCGCCACGACCAGTGGCGCCGGCGCTTCGGTACCCTCGACGAACAGCCAGTAACCGACCAGGGGCGCCACCTCGCTGACCAGCCGGTAGGCCCCATGTCCCGGACCGGGCCCCGTCCACTGCCACAGCCGTGGCGCCGAAGCGCTAGCCAACGGCGCCAGCAGTTCGGCCGGCGACGTCGCCAAAGGCCGCAACGGCAGCGAGATAAAGTTCCACCCGCAGCGCAACGAGAGCGCGAACTCCAGGTGAACCAACAGCCTCACATTCCCGAGCGCCGCCGCAAACTCACCGTCGGAAACCCGATAGGTCAGGTTGTCCTCGCCGACAAAGCCGGCGACGGGCGTATAGAGGTAATACCCGGGTAACTCGCCGGCCGTCAAGGTGCCATGCTCCGGCGCGGTGACGATGCTGAACGCAAGCGGATCGCAGCCGTCCGGATCGGAGCCCGGCAGAGAGATCGACACCGCCCCGCCCCGGCGTACCGCCAGCCGGTCGATGTCCGGGGCGACCGGTGGACGGTTGGCGTCCTGCTCGAGCAGCGTCGGCGTGTCCAGCCAGGCAACGTCGAGGGCGGCGTACGGCGTGCCGTCAGGACGGGCAACCCAGGCGTCCTCGGTCGCCAGGGCGATTCGCGCCTGGCCCGGTCCCAGCGCCTCCAGGTCGAGCCAGCCAAGCCGCACCCAGCCCTCGCTGCCGGGGGCGGCGGCCGCCGCCGCGACCGCCGCGGCGCCGCCGAACCCGGTCACTCGGTCGGCCCCCAGTTCGCCCGTGACCGCCCCGGCGAAATCCACCCCGTGATGCAGGGCCGTCACCGCCAGCAGCGTCTCGTCGAACTCGATGTCCAGCGCGGCTGCCGCAAAGCCGACGGGGGCACTCCCGAGATCGCGCAGCCAGATCTCGACCACGTACGGACGGTCGAGACGTACCCGCGGCATCGTCCCGTAGGTGGCGAACTCCGCTGCGCCCAGGCGGTCGCTCGGATGGGCGGCGCAGCGAACCCGCAAGGCCACCGTGGGCGCCTGCAGGCACTCGACCCGCACGCCGCCAGCGTGGCACTCGGGCGCCGTGACCAGGTACTCGCCCGCCGCCGAGGCCAGGATGGCCGGTGATTCGTCAGCGCTCTCGAGACCTCCCGACGCGAACCGGACTGGGTAGTCGCCGACCGGCGTCCCCGCCGCGATCCCGATCCGGATCCAGGCCAGGACCTCGGCCGGAGGGGGCAAGGCCAGCCCCGGCGCCGTCCCGAACACCAGCAGCCTGACCGCAGTGCCGTCTGGACGCCCGGTGCGCTGCCCGTCAAGCACGAAGCGGTCTGCGGCAAATGCCGGTCCCAACTGCAGCCCATAGACGTGCAGCGGCGCCGGCACGAGGAGTTCGGCCTGCAAGCCCGCGAAGGGCTCGGCTCCCGGCTCCAGCAGCAGGGGCAGTCGTACCTCGCCCCCCGGCGGCCCCGTGACCTCGCCGAGACGAACCACGTGCGGCGTTGGCTCGAAGCACGCCGTCAACTCGTGCGCTCCCGCCATGGGCGCGGTCGTCCCGCTCGCGCTCGGGTCGGCCACCAGCCCCTGCCAGTGGGTGAAGCGCCAGTTGGGCTCGGCGATCGCCTCGACCGCCACCACGGCACCGGCGGGGAACCAGTGGACGCCGGACGCTGGCCGAGTCGTTCCAGCCGCGGTCGGCCAGGCGCGGATGGTCAGAGCCACGGCGACGGCGGTGGGGTCGCCAGCGCTCAGGCCGAGGGCCGCGGGAGTGCTCTGGCGCGGTGGCAGGTAGCGCTGGCCGAGCTGGTCGTCCTCATTGTAACCCCAGCCATAGAGGTCGCCATTGGCCAGTATGGCCAGGGTGTAGGCACCGCCGGCGGCCACCTGGCGGGCGGGGCCCGGCAAGGCGGCGACCCGCACCGGTAGCAGAGCATCGGCCAGGCTGCCGGTACCGAGGGCGCCATGGTAGCCCGCTCCCCAGGTCCACACCTGCCCCTCCTGGTCCAACGCCGCGACATGGTAGTGGCCCACGGCGAGGGCGACGACCCCGCTCAGCCCCTGCACCGGCGCCGGCACGGGTGCCCCCTCGGTCGTGCCATTGCCCAGCATGCCATCGTGATTGCCGCCCCAGGCCCAGAGCGTGCCGTCGCGCCGCAGGGCGAACGCCGATTCGCCATAGGCCGCCGCCCCGGCGGCGATGGCGACCACCTCGGTGAGCCCAGGCACCCGCGTCGGCAGTGAGACCGCTGCATAGCCGCCCTGGCCAAGCTGCCCGGAATCGTTGCCGCCCCAGCTCCAGACGCCGCCGTCGCCGTCCAGGGCCAGCATGAACGTCTGGCCGGCAGCGACCGCCACCCAGGGCGGTGGCCCCGACCTTCCCGCGCCGTCCACCCGAGTCGGCGCCCCGCGGTCGCTCTGGTCGCCGAGGCCGAGTTGGCCGCGGTGGTTGCGTCCCCAACACCAGACGGCCCCAGCGCTGTCGAGGGCCGCCGAGAAGTAAGCCCCGGCAGCGATCGCCCGGATTCCTGCCAATGGGCCCTCGCTGCCCTCCGCCTCAGGCACCGCAGCCGGCAGCGGCAGAGCCTGGGGAGTCGCTCCGCCGACTCCCTGTCCGCACTGGCCGTACTGGTTCGACCCCCAGGCGCGGACCTCGCCGTCAGCCGTCAGCGCCAGGCTGTGCTCCCCGCCGGCCGCGACCCCGACAACGCCAGTCAGAGCGTCGACGCCAGAGGGATCCCGCACCAGGGCGGGCAGGGCGGGCGACTCGAACGTGCCCCGGCCGAGTTGGCCAGAGGTGTTGGCACCCCACGCGTAGACCGTCGACTGCGCTGTCAGCAACAGGGAGTGGCCGGTGGCCGCTGCCAGCGCCGGCTGGGTCCAAAAAGGCAGCGGTGCGAAATCCGCGACGATCCAGCGATCCCGGTCCATGACCACGTCGACGGTCTGAGTCGCCGACTCCGGCACGTCGCCACTCCAGCCGGCGAAGGTGTGCCGGTGGTTGGGCGTGGCGCGCAGAGCGACCGTTCTCCCCAGCGGGTACTCCGTGGTGGCCGCTGCGGGTTCGAGACAACCCGCGCCGGCCGGGCGGACGACCAGGTGCAGGTGCGGGTCGAGACCCGGCTGCAGAGCGAAGTCGGCTCGGCAGGCGACCGCGCCGTCGAGCCTCACGGTGGTCTCGGCCGCCGCCGCGTCGGCCACCGGCCCCTGCCAGCTCTGGAACGCATACCGGGGGCCGGGTTGGGCCTGCAACGGCAGCGTGGCGCCCAGCCAGCCACGGTACTCGCCGGCGCCGGGCGCCGTGCCGGCGCCGGCACCCACACTCATGGACAGCGTCACGGTCACCGCCGTCGCCTCGCTGTCGAAGCCCGTCAGTGCCTGTGGCACGAGCACGTCCGCGGCCTCGCCCGCAGCGGCCTGGCCGTCGTCATTCTGCCCCCAGGCGTACACAGCGCCATCGTCGGCGGCCGCCAGGGTGGTGTTCTCTCCGGCACCGACGGCGCGGATCCGCGGCAGTCCGGCGACGAGCTGTGGCTGCGGGCGGTCGTCGCGACTGCCGCCGCCAAGCTGGCCCAAGGTATTGCTCCCCCAGGTCCACACCCGGCCCTGACGGTCCAGCGCCACGGTGTGCCGGGTGCCGCAGGCAATCTGCACGACCGCGGTCAGGCCGAGCACGACGACCGGCACGTGGCGGTCACTGCGGGTACCGTCGCCGAGCTGGCCGGCGGTGTTGGCGCCCCAGGCCCGGACGCTGCCATCGGCCAACACCGCGACGCTGTGGGCATCTCCCGAGCCGCCGCTGCCGCCAGCGGCGAGCAGCCGTACCCCGGCCAAGCCGCGGATCGCCACGGGATAGGGGCGGCTGAGCCCGCTGCCGTCGCCGAGTTGGCCGCGGTCGTTGTGTCCCCACCCATACGCCTGTCCGGTCGCGCTCAAGACCAATCCGTGGCGACTCCCGGCGGCCAGCGCCACGATCTCGTCCAAGCTGCCCAGGCCATTCGCTCCAACCAGCCGGACCGGGGTCCGTGAATAGCCCATGGCCGCCGCCGTCGTCAACTCGCCATAGGCCGCGGAGCCCCAGCCCCACACCCCGCCGTCGTTATCCAGCGCCAGGGTGAAGGCCTCACCGACGGCGATCGCCGTGACCACGGGCAGATCGGCCACCGGACCGACCTCGACTGCGGCTTGGGCCGGCAAGGCGCGCCCGCACTGCCCGCTGAAGCCAATGCCCCAGGTCCACACCGTCCCGTCGCGCCGCAGGGCGACGGAATGCTCAGCCCCGGCGGCTACCGCGGCCACGTCGCTCAAGGGCGACAGCGCGTAGAGGACGTTGGTGGACTTGACCTCAAGGGCGACGCCGAGCTGGCCGTAGCGATTGTCGCCGCTCACCCAGAGGTTGCCGGTCTGGTCGAGGATCAGGCTGTGGCTGCGGCCGCCGGTCAGCGTCGCGAGCGGCCGGAAGCCCTCAGACTCGAAGTGCGCCGTCACCTGGCTGGCGCCGGTGACCGTTAGGCTGGTGGCGGTAGCGGTCGGCGCCTCGACGGGGCCGGTCCAGTGGGAGAAGCGCCAGCCGAAGGCAGGCGTCGCCTGCACCGTGAAGCGGGTGCCGAGGGTCACCCAATGGGACTGCCCGGCGGGTTCGATGGCACCGCCTTCCGGTGGTTCGGCAGTAAGCGTCAGCAGGGCGCCCAGCGTGTCGCTCTTGACAAACCGCGCCGTCACCGTCATCTCGCCGCTCGGGGTCAGGGCGGTGGTCGCTGCCGTCGGCGACTGTACCGGGCCATCCCAGCCGGCGAGCTGCCAGCCGGTCTCGGGGACCGCCGCAAGGGCCAACGGCGTCGACCCGAAACCCGTATACCGCCCCGGCGGTGGCACCGTGGTGCCTCCCTGGTTCGGGTTGACGGTCCCATCGGGAACGTGGAAGGTCTTCAGTGTCAGTGCCCAACGGCCGGTCGGCGGCAGTTTCGGACTGCCCGACCAGACGTCGTTGAGCCGGGTGTTGCCACCGGCGACATAGACGAGGTTATTGTGGCGAACCTGCCCCGCCCAGGTCCGCGCCGGCCAGTTGGCAGCCGTCCCCGGTACCCACTCGGCGCCGTTGGTTGACGACCAGACGTCGTTGCGCCAGGCGCTGGCGTCCCGCCCTCCCAGCACCCACATCCGGTTGTCCAGGACCACCAGGCTTGCCTCGGACCGGCCGGCCCACGGCGCCACCGCCAGGATCCGCTCCCAGGAGACGCCGTCGACCGAGCGCCAGACATCGTTGGCGTAGTAGGGCTGGCCCTCGCTGACCCAGCCGCCCAGCAGCCAGAGGGCGCCGTCGAACGTCGCCAGCAGCGGCGCGGTTCGCCGCGGCCACCCTGCCCAGCCCGTCAGTTCGGTCCAGGTCCGCCCGTCGGTCGAGCGCCAGACGTCGCGCGGGTAACCGCCGGCCTGCCAGCCCGCCGCGACATAGATGGCGCCGTCGTGGACAGCGGCGGCATGCTGGTCGCGCGCCCCCCAGGCGGCGTCGCCTTCGTACTGCCACGCGACCCCGTCGGCGGAACTCCACACGTCCGCGGCGGCGCCGGTAGCCGTGCTGCCGCCGAGCACCCACAGACGACCCGCGAAAACCACGCCGGGGTGACGGCAACGGGGACTCCACCCGGCGGCGGCCGTTTCCCGTCGCCAACTGGCCCCGTCGGTCGAACTCCAGACGTCATTGCGCAGAGTGCCGAACTCGCTGCCGCCGAGTACCCAGAGTCGGCCATTGTGGGACAACAGCGGGAACTCACCCCGCGCGCTCCACGCGGCGGCGGCGGTTCGCCGTTGCCAGGCCAGATCGGCACTCTCGACATTCTTCTCGAACCTGGCAACGATCAGCGTGTCGTGGTCGAGGGCCACGGTGGTGGCGGCGCCGGTGGGATCGGCTACCGCCCCGGTCCAACCGACGAAGTGGAACCCGGGGGCCGGTAGGGCCGTGATGGCGACGGCGACACCGCGTTGGCTCCAGTGGCTGCCCACTCCCGGCACGACGGCACCCGCGTAGGCCGGTTCTGCCTCGATCAGCAGCACCGACGTCGGCGTGTAAGCCGCAAGCGCCAGCGACGCCTCGGGCGACCAGTCGGAAACGGCGCCGGCGGGATCGACGGCGGCAACCGACCAGTACAGCCTCCCCGCGGGTAGGTCGCGCAGGACCAGCGGCGCCGGCGGCAGCGTCCCGGCCGCCCCCGGCGGCAGCACCCCGGAGAGGATGTCGCCGGCCCCTGGCGCAGTCCCCAGCCGGAGCACATACGACAAGCCGGCGTTGGGGGTCTCGGGGTCGGTCGCAGTGGCCCAGTTGAGGCGGGCGCCACCCGCCGGCAGGGCCTCACCAGACAGGCCGCTCGGTGCTGCCGGCGGCTGGTTGACGCGCGCGACGAACGGGAAGGTCGGCGACAGGTTGCGGATCAGCAGGGCCGGGATCTTGGCCGGATCAGCCTCGTTGACGGCGCCCGCGCTGCCGCCGACCAGCAGGTCCGGCGCGCCGTTGCCGGAGACGTCAGCCACCGCCAGCAGCGGCGCTCGCCAGTCGCCCCCCGCGACCTGGGGGAGCGGGAACTCCATCTGCTTGAAACCCTCCTGCCCGTGTCGGCGGATGAACAGGGTGTGGTTGACATAGGCGTCCTCGATGGTCGTGGCCCCGGCGACCATCTCGCGGCCGACGGCCACCAACTCGGGGTAACCGTTGGCGTCCAGATCGGCCCACGCCAGTCGCGCCGCCGACAGGGGGGTGAAGGTGCCCGGCACCTCTGCGAAGGTGCCGTCGCCGCGGTTGTGCAGGATCCGCAAGGCTCCGTAGGGCGAGAAGGGCTCGCGCCCGCAGACGGCTGCATCCACCCAGCCGTCGGCGTCCCAGTCAGCGAAGGCCAGGTCGCCGCCGCGCGTGGCCGGCAACCCCGAGTCGACGGCGACGAAGGTCCGGTCACTCTGGTTGCGCCAGACCATCCCGACGGCGGTGCCAGCAGAACTGCCGACCATGGCGATGTCCAGCCAACCGTCACCATCGAGGTCGGCGACGGCCACCGCGCCGTCGGTCAGAGCCGGTAACGGCCGGATCGCCTCGACGAACGCTCCGGCCGCGGTCTGCCAGAGTACGACCGTGCTCTGCGCCGAGGCCAGGATCAGGTCCGGCCGCCCGTCGAGGTCGAGGTCGGCCACGACCGCCTGGCGGGCCTCGGCCGCCGGCAGATCCAGGCCGCGGTCGACCAAGCCCGCGGCGCCATCGCTGAGGAAGAGCCTGGAGCCCGCCTCGCCGGCGACCAACAGGTCGAGTCGCCCGTCGCTGTCCACATCGGCCCACGCCACCTCACCGTGGGCGGTTCCCGGCAGGGTGATCGGCGCCTGAACGAACGATCCGTCCGCCTGCTGCCGGTAGACGCGAGTGATCGCCACCGGCCCGCCCCCGCCGCCCGGGTAGTGGCTGCCGGTCACGGCGAGGTCCGGCCGACTGTCACCGTCGACATCGCCCCAGGCCGCCCCGCCCTCGCGCAGGTGCAACCCGGCCAGTGCCGTCGCATCGGCGGTGAACATGTCGATCCGCGCCTGGGTCGGCGCCAGGCTGCCGCCCGTGACCAAGGGCGGGTCGGCGGACCACACCTCACTGCCATCGGCGGCGATCAGGCCGAAACTCTCGAGACCGTTCCCCGGCTGCCGACCGAACACCAGGTCGACCACTCCGACCATATCCAGGGCGGACAGGGTAACGTTCCAGGTCGGCAGATCGAGATAGTCGGTGAGGTCGGTCAGGATGGTGGTCGATACCGCGGCGTTCATCAGGCTCGTTTCCGCCAGCGCCTGTTGCTGCCAGCCGGGCTGGTGGAGCCGGCTCGACAGATCGCCCAGCACGCCCAGGCTGAACAACCTCGGCTGGCTGTGCGAGAACGTCGCTTTGGCCCACAGGCGAGGCTCGTAAGCCAGCCGGTCGCTGAGCACCAGGGCGGCGTTGCCGTCGATGTTGCCGGCGGTGACGTAGTCGTAAGCAATGCGGATGAATCCCTTGCTGCCGGCGCTGGGCTCCTCGACCCCCCAGGCTGGCCCCCACGAGTTCACCGCCAGCAAGGCCCCGGTACGTATCTCCTGCCGTTCTGCATCGTAGTAGGTCAGTTCATCGTCGTAGCCGATCACCGCCAGCGCGTGCCCGTCCCGCCACGGCGTCCCGGCGTCGGTGTAGTACACCCCATTGTCATCACCCATCCAGCCGGGGTAGTTATCTAACGTGGTATGCACCCGCATGGTGACCACGGCCACATTGCCACGGGCCAGATACTCCTTGAACAGGCGCAGGCCGGTGGCCGTGTGGATGTCGGGCACCCGCCCGAAGGCCTGGCTGCGCCAGGGCATCGCCGCGCGCCACTCCGCCTCGGTCGGCCAGAGGCCCGGGTCGATGGCATCGCTGTATGGCGTCACCGACCACGGCGCGCAGCCCTTGTCGACCAGTATTCCGGCGGCGCTGAAGTGGTTGATTCCCACAAGCCCAGAGCGACTTGTGCCCTTCGAGGTGGCGCGGAGACCGAAGGCCGGACTGGCCACCCGTTCGGGATTGACGGCCGGATCAGGGCGAATCCAGCCATGTTCGCGAGCTTCTTCGTAGGTCTTGGCGTAGTAGAAGACAGCGAAGGCAGCGCACGTGCCCAGCCCGCCCTGGTCGCCGACCACCGGCAGGTACTGCGTGTTCGCCACCCGCGTCGGCAGTTCAACCCGCTGCGCTTGGGGCACGAACATCCGCGCCGACAACGTAGCCATCTCCGCTGCGGAGATCGTCGCCAACCCACTGACCCGCGGCTGCGCCAGCCCCCGCGACCCGCCCACCAGAATCAGCAGGACCAGCGCCCGTCCCCACCCGTGCTCCGGAAGCCACCGTCGCTTCACCGCACACCTCGCTGAATTGACCGCCTGGAGCGACGCCCGCGAGCGACAGCCGCGTTCTGCAATTTACACCGCCAACTCCGGGCGAGATGGGCAGAACCAGAGTTTGTTCGACCGCGCGCGACGGCACCCGGCTCCTGCGGGAGGTCCGCAAGCGCCAGCGCGACGGCCTCGCCGGCGGGGGCTCCAAGCCAAGGTCGCCCGTATCGTGGCCAAACTGGATGAACTGCTGGGCAAGGTGGCCGCCTGCCAGAAGCGTCCGGGGAGGATCACGCCCCTCCTGAATCGCTTCCGCCAATCCGTCCTCGCTGTCGCCCGCTGTGGCACCATCACCGCCGACTGGCGGGAGAGCCACCGCGATGCCGGGTTCGTAGTCCCGCCTTCAGCACCAAGCGGGCGCAGTGCCGCCCGATCATGTCAGGATGAAACTCTGCTTGGGAGTACTGCCGCGTGCCCTCACGCGGCTGGCGGGTGGGGGCACCCGCCACTACCTCAGAGCCCCCCGCGCGACCGAGGTCGAGTTTCACAGGAGGGGGTCCGAGGGCTGGAAGTGGACCGCGTGAACGCGGAACTACGAGCCAAACGCCCGCCGCGCCCGCCGGCATGCCGGACATACGGCGTTTCCCGCACAGAATGGCACTCCCCAAGCCTGGATGGACCGGTGTTTCCGGAGGTCCCGTGGAGGACGGCAATGAGTGTGTTCCGCAAGCAGACAACTGCCGGCAAGAAGAGCCCGTACTACCACTATCGCACCATGGTCGAGGGCCGGCTCTACACCGGCTCGACCAAGTGCAGACGGGCGCCCGAGACCCGGACGTTCGAGGAGGACTTCGTCAAGGATCTGCGCCGCGAGACCTCCGCGAAGGCGGTCCTGATCAAGATCCACGACAAGGTCTCCGGCGGCCGCAGCATCGAACTGAGCGACGCCTGGGGGCGTTTCCTGCGCAAGCCCCGCGACCGCGGCATGACCGAGGCCCGGCGTAAGGCCGCCGAGTCGCGCTGGAACGACTTCCTGGCCTTCCTGCGGGATCGCTACCCAACGCTCAAGGCGCTGAACGAGGTCGGCCCGCGCATCGCGGAAGCCTACATCGAGCACATCCGCACCCAGGGCCGCTGGCAGCGGTCGGTGACCTTCAAACGGCGTGGTGACCGCAAGGAGATCTCCTACAAGCAGGGCCTGCAGAACCTATCCACCGCCGCCCGCAATGACTTCCTGCAGACCTGCAAGGCGGTCTTCCGGCACCTGAAGGCGGACGCCGGCTGCGTCGACAGCCCCTTCGAGCACATCAAGGCGCTCAAGAACCAGGCCTCCACCCGCCAGCCCTTCTCCCCCGAGGAACTCAAGAAGATCGGCGAGAAGGCCGAGGGCGACATGTACAGCCTCTTCCTCACGGGCATCTCGACGCCGCTTTGGCTTCCATCCGCCAGCGGATGCGTCCTGGCCAAGGCGGTGTTTCGCCCTCGGAGAGCCGGACTCCACAGCGCGGACCCCTGGGCAAGCGCAACCGCCCCCAAGCAGCTTAGGGATGGCCTTCCGGCCCACGGAGAGTGTCTGACCCGGCTCTGGGCGCGGGGCCTCTTCCTGCAGCCTCCTGGTGGCCTATGGGCGGCCTGCCGGCCCTCGGAGGACCGCGGACCTCCCTACTCAGCCTGCGACCCACACGGATCCCGGAATGTGGGAGGCGCGCTCTCGCAGAGCCTGAGCCCAGTCGATGGCCGTCGCGGCGAGTCCCACCGTCGGTCGGGACCGCCGGCCGGCCAGCCGGTCTCTCGCCGGACATCGCCCGCCCTCCGGCCGGTCGCCGCCTCGCCGCCGGCCCGCCGACCGGGCGGTCGGTCCGGCGCGGGGCGCCACGCCCGCAGAGACCCCCCCGGGGAGGGTGGGGGGGCCTGGGGCCGTGCGACTTTGGGACTCCGGTCTGTATGTCTCCAGTGCGCCCGAGCGCTCTGAAAATTTTGCAGAAAAATCGGCGGCCCATTCCCCCGGGCAGAGTTGCTCCATGATGGTGCCGCACGCGCCAGGCTCGCGGTGTGCGGTTCGACTATGTGTCACCTATGGCGCGCAGTGCCACAAGGTGGAGCTTACCCGCCCCAAGGGCACCAGCGAGCTGCACATCACGTACTGCTTTGCCAACTACGGAGAGTACATGAAGAACGTCACGGACTGCAAGCCCGAAGCGGAAGGCAAGTACTTTGCGCCGGGAACTGGCTATCTTGACCCCACCGGCCTGCCTCTGGACCGTATCCGTCTACAGGTTAGCCATGAGCCGGGATGCCACTGGTTCTGACGACGCCTGACAGGACTGAAGGTGAAATGGGGGCGGGAGCGCCTATCCGGCGGCGCGTCCACGTTCCGCGACTGCCGGGTGGAGCAGCTGGGTGGCTTGCATCTGATCGGTTGTTTTCTATGTTAGCTGTGTTTGGGATGCGAAAACACCATCCTATGAGAAAACACCATGGGGAATGAACTGCACCTGATTGAGGAAGCGCTCCGGGCGCTGGCGAGCCGGGTGAATGCGGTCTGGCAGGTCGAGCCACACCGGGATCTGGATGCCGTGGTGTCGCTGTCCGTCCGCGGCGTGCAGATGCGGGCAGGCATCGAGGTGAAGAAGCTGGTCCGGCCCAGCATGCTCGGTCGCCTGCAGGAGCAACTGAGAGAGGCCGGGGCTGAGCACCGTCTGCCCATGCTTCTGTGCACGGACTACGTCGACAGCCGGCTGGCGGAAGCGCTGCGCGGGGTGGGCATCCAGTTCGTCGACAAGGCAGGGAACGCCTTCCTGGAGCAGCCCGGGGTTCTCGTCCTGATCCAGGGTGAACCCAAGCCGGCCGACGTGCACAAGCGGGAGCGCGCGGGGCGGGCGTTGCAGCCTGCAGGACTCAGGCTGGTGTTCGAACTGCTGCGGAATCCGCATCTGGCCGGTGAGCCCTATCGGGCGCTGGCGAAGCTCGCCGGGATCTCGCTGTATGCGGTCAAGCGGGTCATGGACGACCTGGGCGACAAAGGGGTCGTGCGGCAGAGCGGCAAGGACGGCCGGCGAGTGGTTCAGTTGAAGCGGCTTCTGGACGAATGGAGCATTGCCTACAGGGACCGGCTGCGTCCCAAACTGACCAGGGGGCTCTACGCCGCAGAGAAACCGGACTGGTGGCAGGGCGCGGACCTGGCAGGCTTGCCCGCCTGCTGGGGCGGCGAAGTGGCCGCCACCAAGCTGGGACTCATGCGGCATCCGCAGGTGGTCTCGGTGTACTGCCATGGGAACGTGAATGCCCTGATCGCCCAGGGCAGGCTGCGACCGGCCGCGGACGGCAACGTCGAGGTGCTGGACGCGTTCTGGGCGGAACCGGCCGGGGATCTCGCCCCCGATCTGCTGACCTACGCCGACCTGATGACGAGCGGCAATGAACGGAATGTCGAAGTGGCCCGCGAGCTCTATGCACAGCGCATCGCAGACAGACCTGCCTAGATGGCTTCCCAGAGCCAGCCTCGACGTGCTGGTTGCCGTTGAGGCCGTACTGGGCAATGCCGAATGGCTGCTCGTGGGGGCCTTGGCGCGGGACCATGCGTTTCGGGACTCCGATGACCTCGGCCGACTCCGCGCCACGATGGATGTGGATCTGGCCGTTCTGGTAGCCACGTGGGACGAGTTCGCTGCCGCCTTCGAAGGGCTGATCCGCAGCGGAGGTTTCCAGCGGACGGGCGTACGTCATCGACTGCGTCATGCGAACGGCCAATTGCTGGATGTCTTGCCGTTTGGCGGGGTCGAGGTGGGGAGTCACATTGCCTGGCCCCCTGACGGCGAGCCCGAGATGAACATGATGGGGTTTGGGGATGCCTTCCGCGCCAGTTCGCGGGTGGCATTGCCCGGGGATCTCCGCATTCGGGTGGCAACGCCGCCAGGTGTCGCTCTGCTGAAGATCATCGCGTGGCATGACAATCCCGCTGAGCGCGAGCGGGATCTGGAGGACATCGCGGCCTTCATCCGGGGATACGTTACGGAGATCCTGGGTTGGAATGCCGCCTTCAAGGCATATGCGGATGTCATGACAGCCGACGGCTTCGATCTCGATGAAGCGGGGGCGGAGGCCCTGGGCCGCGATATCGCCGGCATCCTGTCGCCGGCCGTCCATGGGCGCTTTGTGGGAATGGTGGACGGGCTCGATGCCGCGGAGAGCCGGTTTGCGGCGGGAGTGCAGGAGTATCTGCACCTGGACTTCGAGCGTGCCCGTCGGGTATGCGCCAAGCTGCTGCTTGGCATCCGGGAAGGACGGCGCGAGTGAGGGGTAGTCTGCCAACCGCATGACATGACAGAAGTGGGGCTAGGTTAGAGCACAAAGACGCGGATCTGGAAACGCAGAATGCCATGAGGCAGAACCTAACAGTCTACAGCCTGAGCACCTAACAGCCTTGGCGTCCTGTGGGACGCCTGTGGCTACCTTCCCCGGTTCGTGTCGATTCGTGTGATTCGTGGGCAGCACTCCCGTAGGACGCCATGCTTCCAGCACACATCGCCGAGAACGTCCGCAAGCAGATTCTGTTCTATCTGCAGAGCACGTTCACGTTCCGCGACCGCCGGGTGGAGCGGCAGTTCGAGCTGTTCCTGAACGACCCGGAGGACGGGATCTTCAAGGGGCCGTGGGTGACCTTGAGGCGGCCCTAAGCAAGAGGATCATGCGTGCGTTGATGCCGGCCGTCCGGCTCGGCTGCGGTGCGCTCTGGCGGCAGGCGAGGCGTCTGCGGAGCCTCCCGTCGGTGCCGGGGCGTGTCAGGGAGTGGTTGGTGGCGCTTTCGCCGCTGGCGCCCACGGGGCGCATCCCATTCCTCCCCGTTGCCGACCAGGAGTCCTGATGCAGCCGCTGTCAGCCGGCAGCGCATTCCTGCTGCGGCTGGGGCCCGCGGCACGTGCGGTCGGTCTCGGCCTGGATGGTCGGCAACCGGCTCCCTGCGATGGCCAAGCAACTCAGCCTCAGAAGCGGAAGTCATGTGTATTGTAACTGTATTGAAGGTAGATAGTTATGACGCAGTTGTAACCACTTTTGTAACCACTAGCCGGAAACCGGGATACTGGGGTGAGCGCCGACCGGTTACTGCACGCTCTGCTCTGTGGGGCCGAGGGAGGCGGTTGTGCTGTCGTGCGGCGCTGCCGGCACGAAGATCCCCGTTTCCCGCACAAAATGGCACTGCTCAAGGATAAATGGAGTCGTAACACTCTCTTGTGCAACAAATAGAGGTAATATTTTAGTGGTTACAAAAGTGGTTACAATTCGGCCCTTTGTACCCCGGTATTTCGGGGTGTTTCGGGTTGTTTCAGGAGAGGGGTGATTGAGGCGTAAGTGCCTGCAGGAGAGAGGGGGAAGATGGTGCGCGCATCAGGACTCGAACCTGAGACCTCTACCGCCCGCCTGCAGCGTCTGTGCCTGGCGGCTCAGCCGCAAGCACTGCGGGCAGGTGTGAAGGTAGCGTGACGCGCTGCTTGAGGTACTGCCGTCCATAGCCGGTCTTGAGTTGCCGCTCCCGTGTGCGTGCCGCATCGAGAGAGAGGCAGGCCTCGTAGTAGACGAGCTGGACAGGGCGTCTGGGGACGGTGGCCGGGACATAGCCGCTGGTATGCTGGCTGAGGCGCCGGCGCAGGTCATCGGTGGAGCCGATGTACAGGTTACGGTCGGCACAGAGCAACACGTAAGTATAGGCGAACCCGCCGGACACCTTCGTCTCCCAGAAATGAAGATGGTGCGCGCATCAGGACTCGAACCTGAGACCTCTACCGTGTGAAGGTAGCGTTCTAGCCAACTGAACTATGCGCGCACTGGAGTGCCGGACGACGGCGGTTAAGATAGGGGAAGCGCCTGCTTATGCAAGCCGGCGGCGGCACTTTTTGGCGGCGCTGCGGGCAGGCTGGGACGGGGCGGTGCATTCGGACTTTGGCAGGCTTGTATTCGGGGGCTGCCGGTAGCACGTTAGCGCGCACTTGTAGGTATCGTTCGGCAGACTCCATGAATGACGGTATTGGCAGACTTCTGAACCAGCGTGAGATCGCGCGGCTGAGCAGCCTGGCGCTGGGTTCGCGTTTTACCGTGGAGGGGACGCTGGCTGGGGCGCACCGGAGCCCGCTGAAGGGCTTCAGCGTGGAGTTTGCGGATTACCGGCAGTACGTCCCGGGCGACGATCTGCGGCACTTGGACTGGAAGGTGTACGGCCGCAATGAGCGCTTGTATGTGCGGCAGTACGAGGAGGAGTGCAACCTGCGGGTCTACCTGCTGGTGGACAGTTCGAAGTCGATGGCGTATGCGCACAAGGGGCCGACGAAGTACGAGTGCGCGGCGAAGTTGGCGGGGGCGCTGGCGTACGTGACGGCGCACCAGCAGGACAGTGTGGGGTTGACCATCTTCGACTCGGATATCCGCAGGCAGATGGCAGCGCGCGGCGGCCTGGAGCACCTGCGCATCCTGGCCAACCTGCTGGCGGACCACCAGCCGGCCGAAGAGACGAACGTGGCGATGACGCTACACCGCCTGGCGGAGCGGGTGCGGCGGCGGGCGTTGGTGATCATCCTGAGCGATCTGTTCGACGACATGGAGCGCATCCGTAACGCGCTCGCGCACTTCCGGCGCCGGAAGCACGATGTGATCGTCTACCACGTGCTTGATCCCGCCGAGATCGAGTTTCCGTTCCGCGATATCGGCAACTTTCAGGATCTCGAGACGGGGGAGACGCTGATCACGAATCCGCGCGAGATCCGCAGTGCCTACCAGGAGGCGTTTGCGGAATTCCTGTTCTCATGTCAGCGCATCTGTGCTGGTCTGGATATTGAGTACGTGCTGGCGACGACCGACAAGCCGGTGGGTGCGTTCGTGCAGGAGCATCTGAATCGCCGTCGTCGCGCCGGTCGGTAACGCGAGGGCGGGGATCTGGGCATTGGTCATTGGGCATTGGTCATTGGGCACGGGTCATTGGGCACGGGTAGGCGGTGGCGCGGTGGGATGACGACGGGCGGTGTGATCAGGCATGCCGTTTTTTCTGGCCAACTGGTATCTGCTGTTCGGGCTGGCGGCTGCGGTTCCGGTAGCGCTGCATCTGTTGCACAAGCGCAAGCCGCAACCGGTGCCGTTCAGCACCTTGCGTTTCTTGCAGGATGCTATCTCCAAGACGCGCCGTTCGCGGCACCTGACCAACTTCCTGACCCTGCTGATGCGGGTGCTGCTGATGCTGTTGCTGGCGGCCGCGTTTGCCCAGCCGCAGGTGCGTTTTGCCTCCTTCATTCCCGAGGGTCCGCGGACGGTGGTGATCGTTCTCGATGGTTCAGCCAGCATGCGCTTCCAGGACGGCGAGGAGACCTGTTATGAGCGGGCCAAGGGCTGGATCGAGAAGCTGATCGGGTCGCTGAGCGAGGCGGACCAGGTGGCCTTGCTGGTGCCGGGTGTGGCCGAGCCGCGGGTGGCCTTTCCGCCGGTATCGGACCACAAGAGTGTGTTGCGGGCGCTACGCGAGTTGGGTCCGGGCTACGGGAAGGCGAGTCTGGCGGAGACGCTGTCGGATTTGGTCGGAAGACTCGACGAGGGCGGGCGGCGGTCGGTGGGCACGGAGATCCACATCTTCAGCGACTTCCAGGCTTCGGGGTGGGCGGAGAAGGAGGTAGCGGCGTTGTCGGCACAGATGGTCGAGCAGCACGTGGTGCTGTTCTTGAACCACGTCAAGCCGGCGGTGGCCGCCAATGCCGGGATCGCGAAGGCGGCCTTCTATCCGCCCGCGGTTCTGGGGGACGGGGAGTTTGAGGCGCGGGCGACGGTTCTGGCCTCGAACGAGTATCGCGGCGCGAACTCGCTGAAGCTGAGTGTGCAGAGTGGCGAGCAGAACCGCGTCACCTTCGATCTGGTTCCAGGGCAGGTGCTGCGGCAGGGCATTGCGGGGCGCGCGACGGGCAGCGACACCGTGGTCATGGGCGAGTTGGCGTTGGAGCCCGATGGTTTCAGCGATGACAACGTCTACCGTTTCTGCCTGCCGCGGCTTCCGGGGATCCCGGTATTGCTGGTGGACGGGGGCGCCCGCGGGGCCGAGGGCAAGCGCGACACGTTCTTCCTGCGGCACGCGATTCAGCCACGGGGCAAGAGCACGACGCTGTTTCTGCCGACGGACCAGGACTGGACCGGCTTTCTCGGGGGCGACATTGAGCCGTACCGGGCCGTGTTCATCTGCAATCCGCCCGAGATCGGCGAGGCGGCGGTGCGCAAGCTGGAGGCCTTCGCGCGAGCGGGGGGGACGGTGGTGTTGATGCCGGGGCAGAATCAGGCCTTGGTACCGGCGCTGGGGCAGTTCGGGCCGCTGCAGGGGTTGCGGGTGCGCGAGGAGGAGTTGGCGCAGGAACAGAGTCTGGCCCTGGTGGGCTCGGAGCGCGCCGCGGAACTGGAGAAGCGCATTCTCGGCATGATGCCGGCGCCGGCGGGGGTGGTGGTGCGGCGCCGGCTGCTGCTGACGGAGCTGCCGGTGGCGGCGTCGCCGGCCTTCCAGTACGCCGCCGGTGGCGCCTTTGCCGTGCAGGTGCCGTGCGGGCAGGGCTACCTGTGGGTGACCAGTGTGAGTGCCAACCGCGACTGGTCCGAGTGGCCCCTGACGCCGTTTTTTGTGGTGTTTCAGCAGGAGTTGATCAAGGGCAGTATCAAGAGCCGGTTTGCCGTGCTGACGGGCGAGGTGGGCTCGCCGTTGGCGTTGGACTGGCCCGAGGACGCCACCGAGATGGACTTCCGCTGGCGGGATCCGGCAGGTCGGGAGTCGGCGTTGCATGTGACCCGTGCCGACGTGTCCAAGCCGGTGGTGGTGTCGGGCTTTACCGAGCCCGGCTTCTACCGGCTGGAGCGTGGCGGGCGTGAGGTGACGCTGGCGGCGAACCTGCCCGAAGCCGAGACCGAGTTCCGTTATTTACAGTCGGAGGAGTTAGCGCTGGCGACCCGCGAGGTACCGACGTACCAGGCCGACTCCTGGCCGGAACAGCAGGAGAATCTGGCCGGCGTGCGTCATGGCAAGCCGCTTTGGCCTCTGCTTTTGTGCCTTGCCTTCTTCCTGGCGGCGACCGAGGAGCTGTTTGCGAATCTGCGCAGTCGGGCGGTGGTGTTGCCCGAGGCGTTACGGCAGTTTGTCCGGCGTGGAGGGCGCTCGGGATGATCCCTCCGGCGGTGATCATACTGGACCCGGTGCTGCCGCTATGGGTGATCGTGCCCGTGGTGGTGGCGGTGGGTTATGGGGCCTGGCGGACCTATCGGGACTGCGCCCTGACGGCGCGGCAGCGCTGGATCCTGTGGTCGTTGCGCATGGGGGCGGTGCTGATCCTGGCCTGGTTACTGTTGCTGGCGCGCGACCGCTCCGTCGTGGTGACGAAGGAGCAGCCGGTGCTGGTGGTGGCCGTGGACGTCTCCGCCAGCATGACCGACAACCCGGGGGAGTTCAAGCAGACGCGGCGCGACCGGGCGGTGGCGTTTCTGGGAAGCGGCGGCGTCGACTCGCTGTCGGACCGTTACCGCGTGGTGCGCTACAGTGTCGGTGCGGACCTGGAGGAAGGGCTGCCCGAGCCGGCGGACATCCGTTTCAATGCGCCGCGCAGCCATCTGGGGACGTGTCTGAACCGCATCGTCGAGCGCATGCGGGCAGAGAACGTGGCGGGCATCCTGCTGCTGAGCGATGGGCTGGACCAGTCCGGCGAACGACCGACGCCGCAGAGCCTGCGGGTGCCGGTGTTCATTCCGGAACTGGAGGATGAGTTCACGGCGACCACCGCGGTGGCCGGCGACTTCTGGGTGGCCGATGTCTCGCACCCGAAGATGATGGCGGTGAACTGGAAGGCGGGCATCGAGGTCCTGGTGCGGCGGCGGGGCGCGGGAGCCGTCGCGTTTCCGGTGCACCTCAAGCAGGGCGAGCGGGTTCTGCGCACCAGCATGGCGGAGTTCGCGGAGGGGGAGGCCTTCAAGCAGGTGACCTTCTCGGTGGAGCCGGTGGAGGTGGGGCAGGTTCTGTATCGCGTTGAGATCGTGCCGCCCGTGGAAGCGGACGCGGTGGCGGACAACAACAGCAAGGAGTTCCTGGTCGAGGTTACGGACCCGAAGAATAAGGTGCTGTACATCGAGGGTGTGCCGCGCTGGGAGTTCAAGTTCCTGAAGCGGGCTCTGCTGTCGGAGCGGAACTACCAGTTGTCGGCCTTCGTACGCAGTGGGAATGGCAGCTTCATCAACTTCGATCAGGTCAGCGGCCAGGCGGGCGGCGAGATGCCCGTCTTCAGCGCCGAGGGGTTGGCCGCGTACCGCGTGATCGTCATCGGCGACATGGAGGGTGCGGCGCTGACGGACGACGACCGGCGCAACCTCCGCGACTTCGTGGATAAGGGCGGCGGTCTGCTGCTGGTGGGTGCCGGCAAGAGCTATGGGCCGCAGGGGGTGATGCAGTCGACCTATCTGCAGGAGCTGATGCCGGCGGTGTCTGAGGCTGGCGCGACCATGAAGGAGGGGCGTTTTTCGGTGGATCTGACCCCGACAGGGCGTACGCATCCCGGGCTGGGTGAGTTGGCGCAGGCGGGCAGCTTGCCGCCCTTGCTGAGCTTCTGGGGGCCGGTGAAGACGGGCGAGTTCAGCTCGGTCCTGGTATCGGTAGCGGACGGTTCGCCGGTGGTGGTGGTGCGTCGTTTTGGGCAGGGGCGTGTCGCGATGCTGTTGAGTGACAGCCTGTGGCGCTGGCAACTCGGCGAGGCCGAAGCGGCGGCGGAGAAGAGCCTTTACAGCCGCTTTGTGACCCAGGTCGTCTACTGGTTGGCGCCCAACGAGAAGGATGTTGAGAAGAGCAGCCTGCTGCAGGTGGTTACCGGGCGCACGGAGGTTGAGCTGCGCGAGAAGGTCACCGTCGGCGCGGTGTTCGATGCCAAAGGGGAGGCGGCGGCCGGCCTGAGTTGCCGCATCAAGACGCCCGACGGTAAGATGCTGGTGTTCCCGATGCTTGCCGGCGCGTTGGGGAAGGACGTCGGGCTGAGCAAGCCCATGGACGGATTCCGCAGCTTCTTTACGCCGCAGGAGCCTGGTCAGTACGAGGTTACGGTCGCGACCGCGGACGGCACGCAATCCGCAAGCCTGGTGCTGTTGGCGTCCGAGCCGGAGCATGAACGGACGGGTGAGGCGATCAACCGCGACTACCTGGGCGAGTTGGCGCGGGAGACCGGGGGTAAGCGGGTGCCTTGGGCGGAGCGGACGGCTCTGCTCAAGGAGATGCCGTGCCAGACGCAGGAGTTCAGCCAGGTGCTCGAGCACTCCGTCTGGGACCGCTGGTGGTGGATCGGCGTGCTGGTCGCGCTGTTCTGTGGGGAGTGGTGGTGGCGGCGGAAGCTGGACTTAGTGTGAGCGACACGATGGGCAGGCGATGACGACGATATGGGTCCTATGCTGTACGTTTCTGGCCTTGGTTCTGGAGCTGCTTGCCGGTGATCGCTGCATGGCCCTGCCGTTCTTCCATGTGGCTGTGTTCTACTTCACCGTCGTGTTGGGTTGGCGGCGCACGGCGGTGCTTTTTCTGGCCCTCGGCACAGTGTTGGATCTGGCGTATGGGCGCGCCCTGCCGGCGGCGACGCTGGCGGTACCGGCGATTCAGGCGTTCGCCATGTTCTGGCGGCGTCACGGCGACTGCCGCGGGCAGGGCGCTCAGGCAGTGCCGGGGCTGGTGGTCGGTACGATGTCGGGTCTGCTGTCGCTGGCGCTGCTGGCGTTGCCGGGGGCGCGCTGGAGCAGCGCTCTGGCCGGGGAGGTCCTCTGCATTCTCGGTGAAGCAGCGGGCGGGGCTGCGATTCTGTTGCCGCTGTTCTGCATGGGACTGGATGCCGCCGCCGCGCACCTGGTGTTTGACGGTTACAGCCGGGTTCGGGACAGACGATGAGGGACCCAGAGCACGATAGCGTTTCCCACGCGCGGCTGTACATCCTGGGGGCGCTGATGATCGGCGCCATGCTGTTGATCCTCGCCCGCCTGTGGCAGGTTCAGCTGCAGCATGGTTCTGAGCACAGCCGCGCCACGATGCGGCAGAGTGTGCGTCCGATCCGCCTGAATGCCATCCGGGGGCGGATGTATGCGGCCGGGGGCGAGGTCTTGGTGGACAACCGGGCTCTGTTTGACGCCGTGTATCATCTGGCGGAGATGCGGCAGCCCGGAAAGAGCTCCAACACGGTTCGGCACATTCTGGCGCAGACCAGGCTCCTGGCCGCGCGCCTGGGACGGCCGCTGAGGCTTACCGAGGAGGAGATCAAGCGGCATTTGCGGGTCCTGCCGGCGCTGCCGTTGACGGTGTTCTCCGGGCTGACTGACCGCGAACAGGCGATTCTGGCGGAGATGACGCCGCCCTTGGCGGGTCTGGAGATCAGCACGCGGGCCGAGCGGCAGTACCCCCGACCGGGTGTGGCCAGCCACGTGCTCGGGCACACGGGCCGTCAGCAACCGGAGTCGACGGCGGAGATGAGCCAATACCTGCGTTTCTACGCCCGGCCTGAATTGCGGGGCTGGGCCGGACTGGAACGGCAGTACGACGCGGAACTTGCGGGGGTGGCCGGCTCGCGTCTGGTGCGGGTCAGTGCTCTGGGATACGTTCACGACGAGATTGGTACCGCGATTCCGCCGCAGAATGGCTACGACCTGGTGCTGACCCTCGACCTGCGGGCACAGATGGCGGCGGAGCGGGTTCTGGATGCTCCTGAATATCAGGGGGCGTTGGTCCTGGTGGAGGTGAACACCGGCGCGGTGCTGGCCATGGCGTCGGTACCTGGTTTCGACCTGTCGCGGGTGGATTCGGCGCAGCGCGATTCGGCCTACTACTCGGCGCTGTTGAACGACAAAGAGCGCAAGCCGCTGCTGAACCGGGCGATGAACACCTACACTCCCGGTTCGATCTTGAAGCCGCTGGTGGCGCTGGTTGCCCTTGACGCGGGCGTTCTGCAGCCGGAGGCCATCTACGACTGCGTGGGGGCGTATCCGCTTGGTCCGGGGTCCTCGGTGCGCTGCTGGAACCGTACCGGGCACGGGCCGCTGGATCTGGTGCGGGGCATTGAGGGTTCGTGCAACCCGTACTTCATTGCGGCCGGCATGGCGGCGGGACTGGACCGGATCGGGCCGATGCTGGCAGGGGCGGGGATCGGGGTACGGCCGGGGCTCGACCTGCCGCCGCAGCAGCCGGAGCGTGCCGAGTTTGGCATTTGCCCCTCGCGTGAGTACTTGTTGGAGCGTTCGCATGGTCGGCGGAAGTGGATCGCCGCGGACACCGCCTTTCTGTCGATTGGCCAAGGCGTGATCGGCATCACCCCCATGCATGCCGCGCTGTACACGGCGGCCATCGCCAATGGTGGGAGCGTCTATCGGCCCTTCCTGGTGCGCTCCGTGCGCCGGGCCGATGGGCGTGAGGTGCGGGCGGCTGTTCCCGTCATCGACAGCCGTCTCCCGGTTCAGGCCGAACACCTGGCGCTGGTGCGGCAGGGGATGGTCGAGGTGGTGAACGGGGTGAAGGGCACGGGCCGGAACGCCCACAACAGCGCCATCTCACTGGCTGGCAAGACCGGCACGGCCGAGGTGGAAGCCGGGGAAGACCGTCACCACGACACCTGGTTCATCGGCTTTGGGCCGCTGGAGAATCCGCGCTATGCGCTGGCCGTGTTGGTGGAGCATGGCGAAAGCGGTGGCCGTACCGCGGCGCTACTGGCAGGGCGGTTCTTCGAACATTGGCTGGGGCCGGGGCGGCCGGACGCAGAGCCGGACGCGGAGCCGGAGGGGGAGCCGGAGGGGGAATAGGGGATTAAAGGGACCAAAGGGACCCAAGGGACCAAAGGGACCCAAGGGGACCAAGGGAGGCTGGGGAGGCCGGGAGGCGGAGCGGGGAAAGCCGCCGCGGCGCGGCGGCGCTCAGGCAAACTCCTCTGCGACTTCGCGAGCGCACTGCACCCAGTCCCACAGGCGCCGTGGGTCATCGCGCACCGTGTGCGTATCCTTCATGACCATCTCCAGGACATTTCCACGGGTCAGGCGGCAGACCTCGCGCAGTTCCTCGCGGAGGCGCTGCGGATCGCAGGAGTTGCCGGCCAAGTGGGCAGGGTTCGGTTTCCAGGAGATGATGCAGCGACGGCCAATGGCGGCGGCGCAGGCGGCGACATCAGCCCAAGGTGAGATGGACAGCCGGCGCAGGCGCGGTACGTGGCGGAAGATGGCGTCGAGCTTGCGGTGCAGCGGCTCGCAGCAGCCGTAGCAGTTCAGGCCGAAGAGATCGAGGTAGGCGCGCTCATGGCGCAGGGCGAACTCCTCGTGCATGGCAGGGGAGACGTCGCTGAAGATCTGCGCCGTGGCGAAGCCCCACAGGTCACGGGTTCGGACATGGGTGCCATCGAAGTCGGACTGCGGGAGTTGCCGGGTGTAACCGGTGCCACCGCTGCCGGCGTAGTGGTTGCGGTTGCCCAGGGAGAGGGCGCCTTGGCGTTCGAGCGACTGCATGATGGTGATCTCGCGCTGGGTCAGGCGCTCGATGGTACGGTGCGCGAACTCCGGATCGTCTACCAGATCGATGAAGAAGGCATCGAGCCCGCGCAGGATGGAGTAGCTGTCGACCGGGGAGATGCCGCCGGAGCAGCGCCCGCGCTTCTCGACCGTGAGGAGGTCAGCAAACAGCTCCTGCATGAAGGTGAAGCGCTGCTCGGTATCGGCCCAGTCGACCTCGGGTTCGGCGATGAGGATACGGTCGATGTCGGCGGCGCCGCGCAGCGTCTGTTCGATGTGGAAGGCGCCCGTGGCCTGGGTGCTGGCGGTCTGGCGGACCTCCAGTCCGAGGGCCGGGTAGCGGATGGTCAGCGGGCAGACCACGAGCGCCTCGATGACGTTATCGTCGCGCAGGTGTACATCGCAGTAGAGGCGCCGGCGGAGGTCGCCCTCGATGGCTCGGGCCCAGGGATGGGTGCAGGTGAGTTGGCTGTCCGGGAGCAGTTCGCGCCAGGCGCCCTCGGGGAAGGCGAGCACCAGGGGGCGCAGCGGCTCGAGGTCGTTGTGGCGGCGCCACAGTTCGGCGTTCTGTTTGTGGCGGGGGTGTGCGGCGATCTCGGCGACCTGACGGGCCAGGGTGCGCAGGATCTCGCGGTCGGAACCAGGCAGATCGATCATGGGCGATGGGCCTCGTTGAGAAGCAGGCTAGCGACGCTGCCGCTAGGATAGACGGCGGTCCGGCAAGTGCAAGAGGGCCACCGTACGCGAAGGTTCACCACGGTTGTCGCGGAAGGCACGGATGAGACGGAACTGGCATTTCCGGCTGGGAGCCGGCCGCCGTTGCGGCGAGACGCGGGTGACGGTATAGTGCGAGTATGGTGGGCTGCTGGTGCCAGGCTTGGCCCATTGGAGACGAGGAGAGCACGGGCGTTTGATCCGTGTTCCGGCCAGCGGCCCGCCAGGGTTCACACAGGACAAGGGAGGTGCGCTATGGCAGTTCAGCGAGTGTACAACTTCAATGCCGGACCGTCGGTGCTACCGCGGGAAGTCATGGAGCAGGTGGCGGCGGAATTCGCCGACTATCACGGGTTGGGCTACGGCCTGGCTGAGGCCAGTCACCGCAGTAAGGAGTTCGAGGAGGTCATCCACGCGGCCGAGGCCAATACCCGTAAACTGATGGGCATTCCGGACGACTATGCCGTGTTGTTTCTGCAAGGTGGCGCCAGCCTGCAGTTCGCCATGGTTCCGATGAACCTGGCGGTGGCCGGCAAGCCGATGCTCTATGCGGATACGGGGTCGTGGTCCGCCGCCGCCATCAAAGAGGCCAAGCTGTTTGGTGACGTCAAGGTCGTTTACGATGGCAAGGCCTCGAACTTCTCGGTCATCGGCGATGTCGGGGAGTGGCAGATTGACCAGAACGCGGCCTATATGTACGTGTGCAGCAACAACACGATTGAGGGTACCGAGTACCATTTCTTCCCGGATGCCGGCAGCGTGCCGCTGATTGCGGACATGTCCAGCGATATCATGTCGTGCGTCGTCGATGTGAGCAAGTTCGGCATGATCTTCGCCGGGGCGCAGAAGAATCTGGGTCCGGCGGGGGTCACGCTGGTGATCATGAAGAAGGACCTGGCCGCCCGCGTGGGTGCGAAGGTGCCCTCGATGCTGAAGTACTCGACGCACATCGACAAGGAGTCGTTGTACAACACGCCGCCCTGCATCGCGATCTACATGGTGCGCCTGGTGACCGACTGGCTGATCAAGCTCGGGGGTTTGTCGGCAATCCAGAAGATCAACGAGGCCAAGTCGGACGCTCTCTACGGCGCCATCGATGGTTCCGATTTCTACCGTGGTACGGCGGAAGCCGCCGACCGTTCGCGGATGAACGTCACCTTCCGCTTGCCCACGGAGGCGCTCGAGGAGACCTTCGGCGCTCAGGCCAAGAAGGCCGGCCTGGTCGGGCTGAAGGGGCACCGCAACGTGGGAGGCATGCGCGCCAGTATCTACAACGCCATGCCCATGGAAGGCGTCAGCAGCCTGATCGACTTCATGCACGAGTTTGAGACGAAGAACCGCTGACACTGCGGACGCGATGACGCTGTGTATCGGGCCTGATTCCGGGTGTGGGATCAGGCCCTTCTCGTCTCGGGATGGAGGACCTTGCGATGGCGCGTCTGAGCCGGTTGGGTGGCGCTTGGGTGGGGTGTCGCGCCGGGTGCTTGTCGGTCGGGCTGCTGGTGTGCCTGCTGGTGGGGGTGCGCGCGGCCGAGGTGGGCAGCGGCGACGGGCTGTCGGTGCTTGCCGGGGACGACGCCACCGGCAGCTTGCGGCAGCTTCGCCTCGACGGCCAGGAGCTGCCTGGCGTGAGGGTGGCCGTCGAGGTGCGCGCCGCGTCGCCGGCGACGGCCGCGCCGAGCGGCTTTGTGGTCAGCGGCGCCTGGCGGGCGCGGACGGGCTATGTCGAGCTGGACGGCCAGGTCACCGCGCCGGGCGCGGCGGACTGTGCCGCGGACCTGGTCTTGCGTCTGGAGGGGTGCACGTTGCCGCTGGGGACAATGGCAACGGACCCCTTGCTGCTGCCGCGGCCCTTGGTCGGCAAGTTGCCGGTGGTCAGCCTGCGGGTCGGCGGGCAGGACGTCCTGGCGCTGGCCTTGCCGCCCACGGCTCTCGCCGTCTGCGACTTCAGGGAGAGTGCCGGCGGCGTTGAGCTGCGCTTCCCTTTCGGCTTCACCACGGCCGGGCCAGCGGCCTTGCGGCAGCGGGCGCCGTTCACCGTGGTGCTCTACCGCACCGATCCGCAGTGGCACTTTCGCGCCGCCCTGGCGCGCTACTACGAGTTCTTCCCGGAGCCCTTCGTCGTGCGGGCGACGTCGTTTGGCGGCTGGTTCTTTGCGGCCCCGACGCTCGACGTGCCCAACCCGCAGCATTTCTACTACCACGAGGGGGGTCCGGACGAGTACGCCGAGGACGATGTGCGTGGGCTGGGAACGTTTCCCTACCGCGAGTCATCGTCCCTGACCGTGACCCTGCCCGGCAGTCAGCTTCCGAAGACCTATGCCGAGGCGGCCGCGCGTCTGGCTGAATTGGAGCAGGAGAAGGTGGCCACGGATTGGGAGCCCATGCAGCACGCCGAGTTGGACCGTGAGGTGAAGCATGGGGGCGACACCGCGTTGCGGGTCCGGGCGGAGGTGCCGGGGCAATGGCTCGGGGTGCGGCAGTCGCGGCGCTTTGAGACGCCGCTCGCGGCGCCTTTCCGAATTCAAGGTTGGAGTCGGGCCGAGGCGGTGAGTGGCGAGCCGGACTTCAACTACGCGGTCTATGTCGATGTGTGCTACGCCGATGGCACGTTCCTCTTTGGCCAGTGCGCGAGTTTCGCAACCGGCACCCACGACTGGGCCGTTGCGGAGGTGCTGGTGCAGCCGGCCAAGCCGGTGTCTGAACTGCGCGTCTACGCTCTCCTGCGCGGTCCGCACGCCGGCACGGCGTGGTTCGACGATCTGCGCATCGGCCCGGCGGACCAGCCGGAGGTCAACTGGCTTGCCAACCCCGGTTTCGAGGCGATCTCATCTCGCGTCGATCTCGGTTTCCTGCGCGATACTGTGTGCACGGATGCGGCTGGGCAGATGGTAGTGGCGATCACCGACAACCTCAGCGCCGACGTTGGTCCGGCGACGCCCCTGAACCTGCTGCGTTTCACCCTGAATGTCGATCCGGACCTGCCGGACAGCCCCGCGCATCCCAGCGTGGCGGCGAGTGAGTTCCGCCTCTTCGACCGCATGCTGCAGGAGACGCCGTCGCTGGAGGGGTTGTACATCGACTCGGTCTCGGCCTGGTGTTCGACGGTGCTGAACACGCGCCGCGAGCACTGGGTGGCCAATGACGTGCCGTTCACCTACACGCCGGGCTCGCTGCAGGTCGCGGCCGCCGGCCTCTACGGCACGCGGGACTACCTGGCGGCGTTGCAGCGGCGCTACAACCCGGCGGGCAAGCTGATCTTCACCAACATCCACTGCAGCCACGACGCCTTCCCGCTGTACCTGACCTCCGACGTCCCCGGCATCGAGAGCAGCCAGTACCGCAGCGAGGATGACCTCTTCTTCTACCGCGCCTGCTCCTATCGTAAACCATTGTTGTTAATGAACTTCATGAATCTGCACGGGCTGGATCAGCGGCTCTTGGCGGAGGATTTCCACCTGAACGCAGCGTTCTGGGGCGAGTTGCCCTCGACGGGCCGTTTTGTGCAGCGGGCCTACGTCGAATACGGCGACGTGACGCATGCCTACATGCCGGCCATCCGGGAGCTGGCCGCGGCGGGCTGGCAGCCGGTGCCGGGGTGCCGCGGCGCGCGGGCCGAGCGCTTTGGCGGCGGTGCGGCGGTGCTGTTCAGCGTGCGTCGTCGGCCCGGCGACGCGAGCACGTTGTCGGTTGATGCCGAGATCCTGCGCGAGATGGGGGCCGATCCCGTCGCTATCGACCCGGTGTGGTTGGCGCAGCGTCCTTTGCAGCGGACCGCGAAGGGCTGGGACCTGGATCTCGCGGACGCGCCGCCGGCGCTGGCGTTGGTGCGGGTGCTGCCGCGGACGGGGGTGGCGCCCTGGTTGCTGGGGCGGGCCCGCGAGCATGTACTGGCCGCCGGGCGTGTCCAGGGCAAGGCGTCGGCGTCGCCGGCGCTTCAGAGTGCGGCGCAGTGCCTCACCGACCTGCCCGACCAAGGGGTGACGCTGGTGGCCCTGGAGCAGGCTCGGCAGGCGTTGGGGGCGGCGCTGGACGGCATTCCGCCGCGGGATGGGGATCTGTTCGTGCTCAGCCAACGGCGGGAGTTGCTGCAGGCCCGCCAGGCGGTGGAGGCGTTGGCGCTGTTCCAGGCGGGGGTGCTGCTGACCGGATTCGTGGGTGATCACAGCGCGCGCGCCGGGGCCGAGATGACCCTTCGGCCCGTCGTGCCCGAGGGGGCCACTGGTGTCGTCTGTCTGGGCCTGACGCGGGCCCCCGGGCGGCCGGTGGTGCCGAGTCTGGAGCCGCAGGCTGAGGCGACGAGCGTGCCGGAGCGTTTCCGGGCGCCGCGGGACGGCAACTACACGGTGCGCGCCGTCTTCAGCGCCACTCTCCCCAGTATGACGCCCTTCCGCTTTGAGCGTGCGACGTGCCAGGAGGTTCAGGTGGGGGCCGTGCTGCAGCTCGAGGATCGGGGGGTGGAGGCGGGCTTGCGCCGTTTTCGCCTGGGCATCGCGGCAGCGCTTGCAGGGCCGTTGCGGGTCAAGGTGCGGGTGACGCCGACGGTGCCCGGGGCGCCGGAGACGGTGGAGGTGGCCGCGGGGACGGGTGCCGTCGACCTGGCCATTCCGACCGTCGCGGACGGGCTGGTGCACGTGCTGCAGGTGGAGGTGCAGGACGCCGGCGGCATCGTGCTGGCGGCGGCCGCGGCGAGTTACATCGATGAGCCGGTGCTGCCGGCGGCAGACAGGCGCGTCGCGGTGGCGTCGTGCCGCGTTGAGTCCACCTACTCCGGCTACAGTCCAGCCGTGCTGACCGACGGGGAGGTGGCCGTCGAGGGGCTGGCCTGGGAGCGCCGGGCATGGGCCTCGGCCGATCACGCTGAGCCGCACTGGGTCAGCCTGGAGTTTGCCGCGCCGCGCCGCGTTGCGGGCCTGCAGATCTACTGGAACGTGGAGGAGGGGCAGAGCTATGCCTCGCGGCGCTTCCGGGTGCTGGCCCAGACCGCGACTGGCTTGCGCCCCGTCGCCACCGTTGCGGACGAGCGTACCCGGAGCTGCGACCGGCTCACCTGGGAGGCGGTCGAAGCCAGCGCCTTGCGCTTCGAGCAGGACGCCAACGGCGGCCCCGCGTCGCGGCCGGGTATCCTCTGGCTGCGTGAGCTGGTGGTCACCCCCGCCCCGTAGTCCATACGGTTGGTCGAGCCCTCGCGGCTCACGCCGGCGGCAGATCAGGTGCGGCCCTGCTTGTCGCCGGTCCTCGGTGCGTCCGCTGCGCGCTCCTGGAGCAGGTGGCGCAGGGCGGCGACGGGATGGTGGATGAGCATACGCGGTCCGGCGTATTTCATGACCGCCGTGATCCTCTCCCGCATCTCCGGGCGATAGCAGTGGATGGGGCACTTGCGGCAGGTGGGTTTCTGCGCGCCGTACGTACACTTGCCCAGCCGTTCCTCCGCGTAGCGCAGGAGGTCACGGCACGACGCGCAGGGCGGTTCGCCCTGATGGTGGGCCTTGCAGAAGAGGCTGATCATGGCCGCCAGGGTATCACGCTCTGCGCTCACGCTCATGGCTCCGTTGCATTCGTGCCCAGCGCCAGAGTCGGGAGTTCCGGCGGCGCGTGGAAGAGGTACCGTGGCCGCTCGGCTTCCAGTTCCTGCCGGGAGCCGTGGCCCCAGAGGACGCCTGCCGCCTGCAGGCCATTGCGGTGCGCAGCCACCAGGTCGACCGCGCGGTCGCCGATCATGACACTGGCGGTGGTGACGGCCCCTTGCGCCAGCAGCGCCTCGATCTGCTGCCACTTGTGGAGCCCGACCTGGCCGCCATCGACGAAGCGGAAGTAGCCCTGCAGGCCAAAGAGGGCCAGGATCCGCACCGCGAAGACGTGCGGCTTGGCGGTGCAGACCGCCAGCGGGACACCCGCCTCGCTCAGTCGCGCCAGGGCGGCTGGGATGCCGGGATAGAGGACGTTTTCGGCGTAGCCCACGTCGGCGTAGCGCTCGCGGTACTTGGCGATGAGTTCCGCCACATGCTGCGGCGAGGTGGTGCCGGTGAGGGTCGTGAAGGTCTGGTCGAGCGGCGGGCCGATGTAGGTCGAACAGGCCGCCAGCTCGAGTTCGGTGTAGCCGAAGTGCGCCAGGGCGTAGTTGAGCGAACGGCCGATGCCCACCAGGGGATCGCTGAGGGTACCATCGAGATCAAAGAGCAGGAGATCGTGGCGAGTGCCAAGGTTGCAGGGTGTGGTCATGGCGGTCTCTCCGGGCGGTCGAGCAACCCGCCGTGAGGCTGTTCCTCAGGGCAGGCGCCAGCGCGACCACAGCAGGGCGCATTTGTCCGCGACGGTTTGCGGTTTCTGGTAGTACACCGAGAGCAACTCGCCGTCGGGCAGTTCGACGGTGGCCGGGTAGCCGAGATCGCCGTCGGGGCCGTCGTCGCGCAGGATCCAGTCGTGCTCCCAGGTGCGGCCGCCGTCGCGGCTGAAGGCCAGGCGCTGGCCGAAGGGTGGCTGGCGGTAGCCGTAGGTCAGGACCAGGGTTCCCGAGGAGTGTGCCAGGAGGTGCGGTGGCGAGCCGTGGAAGCCGAGTCCGCGCGGCGGGCTCCAGGTGCGTCCGTCGTCTCGGGACTCGGTCTGCAGGACGCTGAACTGGACGAAGCCGGCCTTGGTCACATCCCCGTCAGGGCCGTCACAGCTCTGCAGCCGGATCATGCCCAGCAGGCGCCCGTCGGGCAATTCGGCCACATGGGCTTCGTGATAGCTCCCCCAGGCCGTGCCGGGGGCCAGGGGCACCGCGCCCAGCCGGCCCCAGGTCTGCCCGGCGTCGCGGCTGGCCATGGCGACGATCTTGCCGGTGTTGAGTTCCTCGAAGGTGCCGCACTCCTTGCCGAGATAGAGCAGCGACCCATCGCGGCGCCGGATGGGCCCGTGGGGCGAGTTCAGCGGCGCGCGGATGGCCGGCCCCCAGGAGCCGCCGCCATCCTCCGAGACCCGCAGCCAGGCGCCTTCGCCGGCGGCCTGCGCGGCATCGGTCATGCGCGCCATGCCGGCCGTCCACCAGGCCTGTTGCTCAGGCGGTAGCGCCTTGACGATATTCTGGATCCAGTCCGAGGAGTAGTAGCGGCGGGTATCGCTGCTGAACCAGGTGACCAGCAGGCGCCGACCCCCCAGGCAGACGACGCCGGCATCGCGGTCGTCGAGGTCGCTGTCGTTGAGCACCCGTGGTGCGGTCCAGGTGCGCCCCTGGTCGGCGCTCATGGAGAGCACGGTCCGTCCAAAGGGACAGACGTGCTCGGTGCGCAGCCCCGAGGCCACTGCCACCAGCACGCCATCGTCGCGCCGGGCCACCGACGGCCAGCCGAAATAGCCCAGGAACTCCCTGGGCATCGAGCAGATCGCCCCGTGCTCCGCCTGCAGTTTTCCCGCACCCATGGCCGTGTTCTCCTTGGTCGAGCGGACCCGCGAATCCACGCCCTCAGCATAGCGCGGCGACGGGCGACCTACCACAGGGCTGTTCCAAGATCGCGGTTCCCGCTACGGGTGAACGCGTGAGAACGTGAAAGTGTGGATTCGTGGCAGACGGCCGGCACACGCGCCGTAACCCTCACGCAATCACGCTCTCACGCTTTCACCGTGCCGGTGACCAACACCGATGGCCGTTGGGAAAACGGAACAGCCCTGGACCTACCAGCCTGGCGGTTGACAAGGGCGCCTCCGCGGCTGACCTTTCGGCGTGGTTGTTCCTGACCGCCGAGCGCCAAGGTCGCTTGCCTAACCGACGAGGTTCTGCCGTGAGGTTAACGACGATCGGTGCGTTCCTGGCGTCCGCAGTGCTGGCCGCCGCCGCGGACCCGGTACCCGTCGTAGTGCTGAGCGCGGGCGAGAGCCTGGCGCATTGGGGCGGGGGTGGCCTTTCCCTTCTCCCGGAGGCTCGTGACGGTCGTCCTGCCGTCCGTTACGCGGTGCCTGAGGGCGGTCCGCGCGGGCCCACCTTCGACTTTGGGCACCTCGCCACGCCGCTGAGTCGTGACCAGGTCCTGACCTTCTGGTACCGCTTTTCCGGACGCGGCTCGAGCTCGCTCTTCGTCAAGATCGTTGACCCGCAGTACTCGCAGGGCTGGCAGGCGACCTGGGAGCTCCTCGGGCGCACGGAGGCCACGGGTGAGTGGGCTCTGGCGACCGTCGACCTAGCCAGCGAGTGGATGAAGTGGGGCGACACGCCGGTCCTCAAGGCGCGCTCCCTCAGCTTCCGTACGGAGGGCTCCAAGGGCTGTGCGCTGACACTGGACTTGGCGGACATCCGTTTCACGGACCGGCTCTTTGCGGCGGTCCTGAAGGAGTCGCGGGTTCAGGATGGGGTGGGCAGCGTGCAGCTCGAGTTGACGAACCTGACGGCGACGGAACTGCGACTGGTGACCGCGGTGGACGGCAGTCAGCGCCGCGAGGTCCGCCTGGCCGGTGGGGCGACACAGGCGGCTGAGGTGGCCGTCGCCGTCGACCCTGCTGCCTGGCAGGCACTGGCGCCGCTGGCCACGCTGCCGCTCGTGGTCTCGGTGGCTGCCCAGGGCGCACCCGACTCCGAGCGCCAGTTTCGGCTGGACCTGGCGCGGCCGCTGCGGCTGCCGCCGCATCCGCGTCTGCTCGTCAGTGCCGCCGAGATCCCGGTCCTGAAGGCGAAGCTGGCCCGTCTGGACTGGGCGCGCGCAACGTACGAGGTGGAAACGCAGCGCGCCAATGAGTGGTTGGCGAAGACGGTGGAATTGCCGCCGCGCGGCAGTCAGTGGTGGCATTGGTATGCCTGCAAGAAGGACGGCAGCCGCTTGCAGACCGTCTCCCCCAGCGAGCATAAGTGCCCGGTCTGCGGA
Source organism: uncultured Victivallales bacterium (assembly GCA_903837355.1). Taxonomy (GTDB): domain Bacteria; phylum Verrucomicrobiota; class Lentisphaeria; order Oligosphaerales; family JAFGRS01; genus CAILUI01. The sequence goes on along the minus strand of CAILUI010000133.1, from coordinate 14,186 downwards.
CAGGTCTACTCCGGCTATCCCTACGACGACGTCGTTCTGGACCGCCTGCACGGGGCCCTCGCCGAGGGCCTGCGCACGCTCGGGCTCGTCTACCAGTTTACCCAGGATGGGCGCTATGCAGCCAAGGCCAAGGAGATCCTGCTCGCCTATGCCGGCCGCTACGAGTCCTACACCCTCCACAACATCCACGGCAAGGCGGCGGTGGGCGGCGCTCGCGTGGGGCCGCAGACGCTGGACGAATCCACCTGGTTGATCCCGATGTGCCAGGGTGCCGATATGATCTGGGAGACCCTGACCGATGCCGAGCGCGGCCAGGCTGAGAAGGGCCTCTTCCGGCCGGCCGCCGCGGTCATCCGCCAGCACCGTATGGGTATCCATAACATCCAGTGCTGGAAGAACTCGGCCGTGGGGCTCGTCGGGCTGCTCCTGGACGATGCGGAGTTGGTCGCCGACGCGGTCGCCTCGGCGCACGGGTTCCGCGAGCAAGTGGCCCGCGGGGTCTCGGCCGACGGTCAGTGGTACGAGGGCGCCTGGGGCTACCACTTCTACACCGTTTCGGCGCTGATCCCGCTGCTGGAGGCGGGCGAGCGTTGTGGTTTGGGACTGTATGCCTTTGAGCGCGATGGCCGCTCGTGTCGCGGGCTGTTTGACGCCCCGCTGGACCTGGCCATGCCCAACCTGGTCCTGCCGGCCTTCAACGACTCGGGGGCGGTCGGTATCAGGAGTCAGGCCCGCAGCTACGAGTATGCCCTGGCGCGCTACAGCAACCCGCGTTACGCCGAAGCCATCGGGCCGGACCGGCGCAACCTGCAGGCCCTCCTCGTCGGTGTTGACGTTCTGCCGGCGGTACCGGCAGAGGCGGGCGGCAGCCGCAATCTGGCGGCGGCAGGCTATGCCGTCCTCACCCACGGCGGCGGTGCGGAGGCGGCTTGGCTCTGCCTCAAGTACGGGCCTCACGGCGGCGGCCATGGGCACGACGACAAGCTCAGCCTGCTCGCCTACCGCAAGGGCACGGCCTTCGCCATCGACCCTGGCACCGCCGCCTACGGAGTGCCGATTCAGAAGGAGTGGTTCCGCGCCACCGTAGCGCACACTACCCTCACCGTGGACGAGCGGAATCAGACTCCGGCCGAGGGCAGGTGTCTCGCCTTCGGCACGCGGGCGGAGACGGGCCTCTCGGCGGTGCTGGCCGAGGCCGGACCGATCTACGCCGGTGTCGTCTACCGGCGGGCTGTGGCGCTGGTCGATGCCGATCTGGTGCTGATTCTCGACCTGGTCTCTGCCGAGGCCGAGCACACGTTCGATGTCGCCTGGCACAACAGCGGGACCTGGGTCGTGCCACCGACGGGGGTCGCGGTCAAGTTACCCGCCCAGCCTGGCTATATGCATCTCACGGACGTCGTGGGTGTGGCCGGAGCGCTACCCGTGATTCAGGCGTCGAAGGAGCTTGCCGTGGGCCTGGCCGTGACCTCGGCGGCGGGCGAGACCTGGGCCGGCCGTGGCTTCAATGCGCGCGACGCGAATCGCCCTGTGGCCGTCCTGCGGCGCACGCACGGCCGCAGCGCCGTGGTCGGCTGGGCCCTGGATCTGACCGGCAATGTCCCGAGTCTGCGCCTTTCCGGAACCCCCGAGGACGCCTGCCTTGAGGTCGACGGTGCCGCTGGCCCGGTGCGGTTCCTGGTGAAGCCGGGGACGGCGCTGCCGCTGGCGCTGTTGGCGGGCGAGCGCCGCCTCGAGGTCCCGGTGCGCTGAGCGGGCGGCGGCAGGACGTCTGGCCGCTGCCGTGTGCCCAACGGGAGGGCGAGCGGCCCCGCGAGCCGCGTTGCCGGCGCCTTGGCGAGAGGCAACGTTCCACGGGGACGACACGCCAGCCTGACCGGTTCGCCAGCCATGCCGTGGCTGGCGAATCCGTCACCCGAAGGGCTTCGACGTGAGCCTATTCGACAGGTCCAGGGCTCGTGCTCAGGGCTAGGCCTTGAGCCAGTGAAGCGCGTCGAAACCTGTGTCGCAACTCATTGCGGTACGGCGGGATTACGAGCGACGTGGCAGCGCTCGTGAGTTATCCAGGCTAGCGCCCCGCCAAGGCCGTCTGCAGGTGCTCGATGGCGTCGGCCAGCCGCGTGCGGACACTGTACAGCCCGGTCGCGTCGTCCTCCGCCGTTGGCCGCCGCAGGGCCACCCGGTAGAGGATGATGCCGGCCTCGCCGACGGTCGACAGCGTGAAGGTGCAACGTCCGTCCTTGACCTCCACCGTGCCCGCATTGACATCCAAGGGTCCGGTGAAGGCCGAGTCGGGGCTCGCCTGGGCGCGCCCGTCCACCAGGAACCGCGAGTAGGGCCGGTCGCGGTAGGCGCGGTCGGAGTAGACGTTGAGGATGAGTTCGTAGCGCCCGTCGGGCACCGCGGCCGCGAAGCGGACGGGCAGATCGGCGCGCTCGCCCCCGCGGTGATGCAGCCAGCCCTCCTGGCCACTGAAGCTCCAGCCGGTGCCGGGGATGGCGCCGGCGGCCTCCTGGCGGGCCGTGAACTCGAGCTGGGCGATGCCGCTGCCGGAGAGGCTGCCGGCCAAGCTTTCGGCCAGGGCCCGCGCCTGTGCCAGCACCGCGCGCCCGGCCGCCGCCGCCGGCAACTGGCGCTGCTCCGCCTGGGCGGTCAGGGCTTCGAGCAGGCGCAGGGTGTCGTAGTCCTCAACCCCCTCGCGCAGGAGCTCCCAGCGGATGCTGGTGACCACGGTGTCGAGGACCGGCGGCACGGGGTTGTAGCGCCGCTGCGGCGGGTAGAAGAAGTAGCCGTCGCCTTGGCGGTACTGGTACGAGACGCCGGGCAGCAGGAAGCTGGGCCGGTCCCAGGGCGTGACCTCGCGGCCCCAATATGTAGAAAGGTAATAGAGATAGCCCTTGGCATCGCGTTGCCAGACGGTCCAGAGCAGGGCGCGGTTGGCCAGGCCGGCGTGGGTGATGAGGGCGGCGTCCTTGACATCGTAGAGCCAGTAGTCGGCGCCCTTGGCACGCTCGCGGGCAGCCACCTCATCGCGGTACAGAGAGCAGTATGGGATCCACAGCGAGATCAGCGAGCGGCCCTGGTCATCCACCAACTCCGCCAGCCGCGGTCGGTTCGCCGGATCGTAGGTCAGGGCCGTGCGCAGACGCGGATCGGCCTGGCGGATGAGCCGGCAGATCTGGCGCAGGGCCGGCACATCGTCCTCGCCGGGTTCGTCGGTGACGTAGTACACGGCCCGGTCCAGCCAGCCCTTGCGTTCCAGGTGCGCCGCGATCTGCCGGAAAACCGCCACGACCAGCGTGTCAAACAGCGGGTTGGCCGCGCCGGCGGCATCGGGACTCGCGACCACCGCGTTGGTCGAGTCGACGATGCAGAGGACCATCGTCTCCTTGCCATTCAGCGTGTTCCGCGTCCAGAGGTAGGGCGCGATGTTGAAGGCGCTGAAGGCCTGGCGCTGGTTGAGGTAGACTTCCGCCTCGCGGTCAAAGCCCGCGGTGTCGAGCTTCACCTCGCCGGTCGGCTTGCCGTCGGCGCCTTTCGCGAACTCCCAGTTGAGGCGCCCGCCGGGCAGCGGGTTGAAGGCGATGGTTGTGGGGGCATACAGGAAGGGCGACAGGCGCGCCCGGATGTACTCCTCGAAATAGAGCCGGATGACGGCCTCCTTCTCGGCCGCGGTGGTGCAGCCATGGGCCCGGTAGATGCCGTCCTCAGCCAGGCCGACCATGCTCTGCAGAATCGGTCTCTTCGGCAGGGCGTAGCCCCGCACGCGCAGCGCCAGTGGCAGCGCCGGCCACGTCGCCACATCGCTGGCCAGGCTGACTTCGCCGGCGTACTCTCCGGCGGCGGCCGACTCGGGCACTCCGACCAGGATCCAGAAGACGAGGTTGCGCCCAGGTTCCAGGCTGAAACGGTCCGCGGAGAGGTTCACTGGAACCAGTGGATCTGCCTGAAGATCAGGATGTTCCGAAGGCTGGGCTGGATCGAAGGGCGCATTCACATCGACCCACTCCACGCGGCGTATCCGCAACTCCCTGGCCGGCAGGACGCCGCCTTGCGGGCTGCGCAGGTCGGTCACGCGGAGCGTCAGGCCGGTGACGGGCTCGGAACTGCGCACGACGATCTGCAGGGCCTCCCACTCATTGCGGGCGCACTCCGCCGCGGCACGGCCCTGCTGCCAGGCCGGTGCGGGCGCGGTCGTCGGGCTGATCTTGTGGATCGCCGGCACCCCGAACCACTCCAGCGTCGGCGCCGCGAAGGCCGCGTTGCCGGTCACGATCAGGAGCCCCGTCAGAGCCAGGTGCTGTAGGTATCTCACGTTCTCTTCTCCCCGTTCGTAGTGAGGGCTTCAGCCCTGAGCCTGGATTGCCCTACTCTGGCAGGACCATGAACGAGGACTCCGGGCTCTGCCAGGCCGGTTTACCGGCGCGGTCCACCAGCAGCAGTTGCAGCCGGGCCACGGCGCTGGAGTACACCGACACTTTGACGCTCTCCCCGGCTTCCGCCTCCAGCGGGTAGTCCTTCACGCGCTTGCCATCCTGCACTCGTACCAGGAGCGAGTGTGTCTTCTGCGCCGCGGGGGCCAGGTTGACGACGATGGGCCATTCGCCGGTGCTGCCAGGGCGGAGCAGATCGCCGTGGCCGGGACCGTGGACGGGGGGCGGTACGATGGCCGTGAGGGTGAGCCATTGCGGCGCCTCGCCGCGCACGCCCCATGACAAGCGCAGCGTGGCTGGGCCGGGGGTCGTGAGGCGGACCGGGAAGGCGACGGCCTGGCTGGCGCCGCCGGCCAGATGGAACGTCTTGGTGCCGGCGCCCTCGAGGCTAACCACCGCCTCCAGCCCTTCGGCACCGCGGTTCTGCAAGGCCAGCGACAGGCTTTGCGCACCCCACTGGGCGGGGATGCTCAGATCGTGCAGCGCCAGTGGCGCTTCGGGGAGGAAGGCCAGGCCGAAGCGTTCCGGAACGTGGAAGCCAGCGCCGGTAAAGGCCCAGGCAGTATGGGGTTGCGGATCGGCCTTGGTATAGCGGTTGCGGCCGACATTGAGGGTCATGATGGGCTCACGCTGGATGCCGGCCTTGGCCAGCTCCGCCCACGGCACGGCGATCTCGACCGCCCAGCCGTTGGGGCCAGGGCGCGTCGCGACCTGCAGGCGCGGGTTCCAGGCCCCGCTGTCCTGGTTGACCTCGTCGAGCACGACGCCGGCGCTGGTGACGACAAGGTGAGCGTAGGGGGTGCGCGCGGCACCGGCGATGAACAGCTCCACGCCGTCCTCCAGCCAGACGCTGCCGTCATGTTTCTGCTCCTTGACGGCGACCGCAGCCAGGGCCGGTTCCGGGCAGTCGAAGGCGACATAGAGGGCCTGGTCATCGGCGAGCAGGCGTGCTTGCGTCGGCAGCTCGCCGGGCTGGCCGGTGCGGATGTCGCTGAAGCCGCTGGCCAGGGCGCCTTGGCGCCAGGCGGGCTCGTCGAGGTTGCCATCGATCAGTGGCGCCTGGCGGGCGGCCGGTATGGACAGCGCCGGCATGCCTGGTTGGGGCGTGCCGGCACTCGTGCGGATGCGCACCGTGGCCCGCTCGGCCCGGCGCTGGGGCGTTCTGCCGGCGTCGCCGCGGATGGCATTCTGCAGGGTCACGATGCGGTCAGCGACGAGCCGGCGGACCTGTTGCAGGCGTTGCGAACCGAAGGGCATCGGCCCCATCGGGTTGGCCCAGGGGACGCTGCCGGCCAGTGCGTCCAGTTCTCCCTGTGCGGCCTGAGCGGCCTGGCGGACGGTTGCGTCGAGGCTGGTCTGGGCCTGCTTGATGAGTTCGGCCAGGGTGTAGAGGTAGCGGTAGTCATGCACGCCCTCCCGCAGCCCCTCCCAGGCCAGCGTGGGGATGGCGCCCTGGTAGGTGGTGTAGTCGTCCGCTTTCAGCAGATGCGGGTAGGCGGTCACCTGCTCTTTGGGTTCGGCGCCGTTCTCCGCGCTGCCGTCGAAATCGTTGAACACGTCCCCATGCGGGCGGCAGAAGGTCCAGGTGGCCTCGGCGCGGGCGCCGGTCTTCCAGAAGAGCAGCCCGGCGCCGTAGCGATTGTGGACCTCGAAGCCTTCCTGCGGGAAGGGGTTGACGTAGGAGCCCGTGCCGTACCAGAAGAACTCCGCACCGGTCTTCTCACAGGCTTCGCGCGCCTCGCGGGCCTGCTGTTCCTGGCTGACCAGCCCGACCACGAAGCAGGGCGCGGTGAGGAAGGCGGCGGCCTTGTCCAGGAAGCTGGGGACGTAGAAGGTGGCGTAGGTCGGGGCGCCGGCGGCGTGCCAGGCCTGGTAGTCCTGGATGGCATAGGTATTGTCGCCGGTCGGTTCATCGACGCCGTAATAGTACCAGCGCGCGGGGATATCGCGGGTTGCGGCCACGGCGGCGCGGGCCACGGCTTCGACACCGGCGCGCACGGAGGCCGGCCAGTCGCCCTTCTGCAGATCCGTGGTCAGGCCCAGGGCAGCGAGTACGGGTGCCGTCCCTGGTGAGCCGATGACATGGGGGCCGGCCAGTCCGGCCTGTTGGCAGAGGGCGGCGTACTTGCGATACGGCCCGGCGTCAAAGGTCACCTTGCCCTGCGCCAAGCCGGACACATCGGGAGCTCCGAAGGGCATCTCGATCAGGCCGTCCATCCCGTGCCGCGCAAAGTCGCGCAGTTCGGCCAGCACCTGGGCCTCGCTCATGGCCTGCCAGCGGGCCGAATCGCAGTACAGCAGCCAGGGGCGGTCGGTCGGCTTGCGCAGGGTGAAGGGCAGGAGCTCGACCTCGAGCGGTAAGAGCAGTGTCGGCCGGCCGGCGGCGCGCACGCTGACGTTCAGGCGGTAGGGCCCGGGCGCGGCATCGGGGCGGGCGCTGAGGGTCAACCAGAACCCCTGAGTTTGCTGGTTGGCGAGGCTGAACGGCACCTCCTGCAGCACGCCGCGGCTGACCGGGACGGTCTTCTTGCCGTTCGCGCAGGGCAGCAGCAGTTCGGGGGTGATGTACCACTGCCGCGAGTTCCAGCCGGTACGCTGCGGCCAGCAGTGCACCTGACGCACGTCGACGCTGAGCGGTGCCGCGATGGCGTCGATGCTGACCGTGAGGGCCTCGAGGTCGGCCAGCGCGTAGACGGCGAAGCTCAATGACTCGTCTTCGCCAGGCGTCAGGAAGACGCGCAGGCGGGTCACGGATTCGGCGGGCTTGGGGATGCGGTCCGGACGGTAGTCGCCGGGATCGGGCGCGACGTAGGCCAGCATCCCCGCCGCGGCCTCGGCTTTGGAGGGTTTGGGGGCGGCGCCATCCTGGGCGGGTACGGCGGCCGGCGTGAAGGGCGTGCCCGGATCGACACGCTCATAGGTGACGCCACCGATGGTGACGGGGGCCTGGGCCAAGGCGCGTGGGGCAAGACCCCCCAGGACAGCCACAACCGACAACAGCAGCGAACGCATGAGCGGGCTCCTTGTGTGGACGTTCAGGTCGGTCGTGCGCCGCCGGCGCCAGCGACCGCCGTCTATTGCGAATGTACCGCGGTCGCGGCCGGGCGCCAGCGGCCGCGGGGGCGGGCTTGCGGCCGGGCCTGATCACCGTACCTTATGCCAGCCACTCTCGATGGTCTGGCGGAAGGGGGTAAGGGATGATTCGTGGACGGTTCCTGGCGTTGTCATGCCTGGCCTGGGGGCGTCGGTCAAACGCGCTCGTGGGGTTGGCCGCCGCGCTGTTCTGGGTGGTGCCGTCGGTCGTTTCCGGGGCGGCCTCCTGGGAACTGTTTCCAGCCGACGCCGATACCTATAACTACGCCCCGTGCGCTGTGGAGGATGGCACCCATTTCTTCTGGTGGTGCCAGAACTCCGAGCCGCGGCGGATCGTCGATCACCTCTACTTCCGGCGCTACGACTTTGCGCGCCAGGCGTGGACACCCCGCGAACTGGCCCTGGCTCCGGGCGCGCCCGGGACATGGGACGGTGTCCATGTCTGCGATCCGAGCGTTATCCGTGGCCGCTTCCGGGATGGCGGGACCGAGTACGGGTGGCTCCTGGCATACCTCGGTTGCGACACCCTCACGAACTGCCACAACCAAGTCGGCCTGGCGCTGGCCGCCGCGCCGGGAGGCCCCTGGGTGCGCTACCGCGGCAACCCTGTGGTGTCGGGGAGCGCCGCGACCTGGGGCAGCGGGCAACCGTCGCTGGTGAGCCTCGACCAGGCCGGCCGTGTGGCCCTTTTCTACACCCGGCAGGAGGACGATCTGTCGACATACACCTACCTGTCCGAGCTGGACCTCTCCGACCTGGCCGCCGCGCGCGTCGGTCCCCCGGTACGCCTGTCGACGGCTGGGTTGACGGAGCGTGACGCGGCGCCGCCGGTCCTGCACGATGCGGACTTCGCACTGGCGGCGACGGGCGACCTGGTCTACGTGGTGCGACCGCTGGCGGCGGGCGAGTTGACTCTGGCCAACCAGAGTGTCCGTCTGCCCTCGGTCGTGCAGGTGGCGCGGGCCGAGTGGGCCGCCATCCGTCAGGGGGAAGGGCGCTGGACCGTGCTGGCTGAGGTGGGCCCCGAGCAGACGGGCTTTGCCTTTGGCCACAGCGCCGCGTTCGGTCGCGATCCCGCTGGCCGGCTGGCTGGATCCGGGCGGGTCCGGCTCAACCTGGCGGTGGGATCACGGCAGGCGGACCCCCTATGGTCCTACACACTGCACGGCGTGCTGCTGGAGTTGCCATGACCCGGCGGGAGTCCCCCCGCCTGTCCCGCGGGCGCGGCTCAGTCCAGCCGCTATATTGCCGGCGCTGTCGGGATGGTGGGGGTAGCGGTGAAGGGGCGGGTTGGCAGGCGGGCAATGCAGGCGCCCACGAGGCGCGGAAAGGCAGATGGCACATGAGACGGATCACGGGCGTAGCGGTGGGGTTACTGGCGAGTCTGCTGGCGGCGGCGGCGGCGGAACCTGCGGCGGCGACCTCCTACGCGGCGGGCAAGTGGCTGGCGGTGGCGGACTACTCGCAGGGCAAGGTGTGCCTGGTCGGTCCGGACGGCACGGTGCGCTTTGAGACCCCGGCGCCGAGTTGCGATGACCTCTGGGCCCTAGAGAACGGCAACCTGCTGTTCAACACGGGCCGCGGCGTACGCGAAGTGACCCGTGCGGGCGTCACCGTCTTCGAGTACACGAGCAGCAGCGAGGTCTACGCCTGCCAGCGGCTGGCCAACGGCAACACCTTTGTCGGCGAGTGCAACAGCGGCCGCTTGCTCGAGATCAAGCCCGATGGCTCCGTGGCCAAGGAAGTGCGCCTGCTACCCGAGGGGCAGGACGGCGGCCACGCTTACATGCGCAACGCCCGACAACTGGCGAACGGCCACTACCTGGTCGCCCTGACCGGATCCCAACTAGTGCGCGAAATTGACGGCGACGGCAAGACCGTTTGGGAGGTCGCGGCCCCCAGCGGCCCGCACAGCCTCGCCCGTTTGGCGAATGGCAACACCTTGATCGCCACCGGCGACCTGGCCCAGGACCCGCGCCTGCTCGAAGTCGACGCCGCGGGCAAGACCGTTTGGGAGGTCAGCAACCGCGACCTGCCTGGCGCGCCGTTGCGTTTCCTTACCGGTTTCCAGCGCCTTCCCAATGGCAATACGTTGATCAGCAATTGGTTGGGACATAACGAGTTCGGTAAGGCTCCGCACCTCTTGGAGATCACCCCGGACAAGAAGGTCGTGTGGACCTACGAGAACCACAAGGACTTCAAGACCATCGCCTCGGTGGTGGTCCTCGACGCCGACGGTAAGGCTCCAGGCGGCGCCATCATTCATTGACGTCACGCGGCGCGGAGGAGGCCAGTATGCGACCCTTGGGCGAGGTGATGAATCCGGTCCGCAGCGCGGCCGACGAGGCGCTTGTCTTCCAGGCCGGTGTGGCGGCTCTGGTGGCGGGCACGGCGCTGCCGCCCTTGTCCTTTCGCCTGGGTGAGGAGACGGAGGCGGCCTTCTTCGCGCGGGCGGTTCGGACGCATGCGAGCGGCGCCGTTGCCGGCGGAATGGCCCACATCCTCACCTACGCCGACCCGCAGACCGGCGTGGTCTGTCGCCTCGAGGTGACCGAGTTTTGGGGCACTCCCGCCCTGGAGTGGGTGGCGCACTTCAGCAACACGGGTGTGGGGCGTGCGCCACTGCTCAGCGAGGTGGCTGCCCTCGATTTGGTCTGGCGCTGCGACGGCGACGCCTTCCTCTACCGGTCCCCCGGCGCCATCGAGACGCCACGGGATTTCCAGTTCCAGTGCGAGCCGCTGCAGACGATCCGCGAGCGCCGTGCCAGTCTGCGCCTGACGGCAGGGCGGGAGGGCCGCTCCTCGGTGGACTGGCTGCCGTTCGTGAATCTGCAGAGCGGTACCGACGGCCTGATCGTCGCCCTGGGCTGGACCGGTCAGTGGTCCCTGCAGATCGACCGCCACGGTCAGGATACGCGCCTGCAGGCCGGCATGGAGGGTCTGCGCCTGGTGCTGGAGCCCGGCGAGACCATCCGCACGCCACGCCTGCTGGTGGTCTATTGGCGCGGCCAGCCCCTGTCCGGGCAGAACCGCTTGCGCCGGTTGATCCTGGAGCGCTACACGCCGCAGCTTGAAGGTCGGCCGCTGCAGGTCCCGTCCTGCTACATCGCCTGGGGCGGCTCGCCCACCCCGGTGCACGTGCGGCAGTTGGAGTTGATTCAGGAGAAGCGTTTGCCCTACGACTGCTACTGGATCGACGCGGGCTGGTATGGGACCTCGGACAAGCCCTGTCCGAACGTCTTCCAGGGCGAGTGGGGCAAGACCGGTAACTGGTGCGTCAACCGCAGCTACCACCCTGACGGCCTCAAACCCCTCAGCGACCAGGCCCATGCTGGCGGCATGCAGTTCCTCCTCTGGGTCGAGCCCGAGCGGGCCCTGCACGGCGCCCCGATCACCCTCGAGCATCCGGAGTGGTTCCTGCAACGACAGCCAGGGCTGCCGCGCCAGGAGGGCGAGAACCTGATCCTCAACCTCGGTCATCCCGAGGCGCGGCGGTGGGTCACCGACCTGGTTTCGGGGCTGATCGCGGACAATGGCCTGGATTGGTACCGGCAGGACTTCAATATCTGCCCGCTGGAGTACTGGCGGGCCGGCGACGCACCAGACCGCCTGGGCCTCACCGAGGTCCGCTACATCGAGGGCCTCTACGCCTTCTGGGACGAGCTGCTGCAGCGCCACCCCGGTCTGCGTATCGATAACTGCGCCAGCGGCGGGCGGCGGCTCGACCTGGAGATGGTGCGGCGCAGCATCCCGCTCTGGCGCGATGACTACAACTGCTTCGCCGCCCTCGATCCGGAGACCGTCCAGGTGCACGGGTTCGGGCTGACCCATTGGCTGCCGCTGCATGCCACCAGCCCCTTCAACAAAGTCCCGGGTGACACCTATCGCTTCCGCAGCGTGATCGCTCCCGGCGTGTGCTTCGGTATGGACGAGTGTGGCAACCTCAGTTACGATGAGGCCACGTATCCTTGGGACTGGCACCGCAAGATGCTGGAGGACCAGCGCCGGGCCCGCCCGTTCTGGTATGGCGATTTGTACCCCTTGACGAGCGTCAGTACGGCCCCCGACGCCTGGATCGCCCTGCAACTCCACCGTCCGGACTTGAACGCCGGCGTCATCCTCGCCTTCCGCCGCGCCGGCAGTCCGCTCGCCGCCGCGGATTTCCCGCTCGGCGGCATCCTGGCCGAGGCCGAGTACGTCTTCGAGGACGCCGACAGCGGGGCGGCGTGGAACGTCGCCGGGCGAGACCTGGTCGCGAGTGGGCTGCGCTTCGAGATGCCGCAGCCGCGCAGCAGCCGCCTGGTGTTCTACAGCCGGCGCTGAGATCAGTACCACGTCCTGCTGATTCCACCGCCACCACGCCAACACACCAGGGCCGGACCAGGGAACGCAGGCTACGCGCAGGACCCGTCGGCTCCACGGGGCTACAGTACGGCCCCTGGAATCACGGGGTTTGACACGGCCGCACGCCGGCCACTACGGAGAGCAGGGTATGAGCATGCGCTTCAGGCAGATACATCTCGACTTCCACACCTCTGAGCAGATTCGCGGGGTCGGCAGCGAGTTCAGCAAAGCCAACTTCCAGGAGGCGCTGCAGCGCGGGCACGTCGACTCGATCACGGTGTTCGCCAAGTGCCACCACGGCCTTTCCTATTACGACACCAAAGTCGCGTACGCACACCCGCACCTGGCGCAGCCGTTGCTGCCGCTGATGATCGAGGCGGCGGCGGAGATCGGGGTGAAGACACCGATCTACATCAGTGCCGGCGTCGACGAGCACATGATCCATCAGCATCCCGAGTGGGGGGTGAAAGCGGCGAATGGCGGCGGCTTCAACCCGCTCGCGGCCGGCTTCAAGGCACTCTGCTTCAACACGCCCTACCTGGACTACCTCTGCGCCCAGATCGAGGAGGTCGCCCAGCTCTTTCCCGGGCATGGCCTCTTCCTCGACATCATCGGCCTGCGCCGCTGCTTCTGCACCTGGTGCATGCGCGGCATGGAGCAGGCCGGCGTCGATCCGCGGCACGATGAGGCGGTCGTGCGCTACCAGTATGGGGTACTGCTGGACTATCACCGACGCACCACCGAGGCCCTGCGCCGGCACAGTTCCGCCGCGCCCATCTTCCATAACGCCGGGCATATCTCCCGCGGCTTCAAGGAGATCCTGCCCTGGTTCACCCACCTCGAACTCGAGTCCCTGCCGACCGGCGGTTGGGGCTACGACCATTTCCCGCTCTCGGCCCGTTACGCCATCACCACCGGCTTCGACTTCCTCGGTATGACCGGCAAGTTCCACACCACCTGGGGCGAGTTTGGCGGTTACAAGAAGCCCGTGGCTCTGCAGTATGAGACGGCCCACATGATCGCCCTCGGCGCCCGTTGCAGCGTTGGCGACCAACTGCACCCCAATGGGCGCATGGACGCGGACACGTACGAGCTCGTCGGGGCTGCCTATGCCGAGGTCGAACGGCGCGAGGCCTGGTGCGCGAACGTCACCCCGGTCAGCGAGATCGCTATCCTCAGCGAGGAGGCCATCAGCCATGGCTTCACCGCGGCCCAGCATGACCAGTTGGGCGATGAAGGCGCGGCGCGGATGCTGCTGGAAAGCCAGATTCCCTTCACGGTCATCGACACCGACGCCGACTTCAGCCAGTACCGGTTGATCATCTTCCCGGACGGCATCCGCATGGATCCGGCCCTGGCCGCCAAGGTTCGCGCCTATCTGGCCGGCGGCGGCAGCGCGCTGCTGTCGTACGGCAGCGGCATGGCTCCCGACCGCGATGCCTTCGTTCTTGAGACTACCATGAGCGCGCGCGGGGAGAGCCCGTGGACCAACGACTACATCCTGGCCGGAGACACCCTGGCCGCCGGACTGGTCCGCAGTCCCTTTGTGACCTACCGCAAGGCGATGATGGTCGACCCCGGCCAGGCGACGGTCCTGGCGGCGGCCTGGAAGCCCTACTTCAACCGCGACTACAACCACTTCTGCTCGCACCAGCACACGCCGTACACGGGTGATGCGGGCTACCCGGCCGTGGTCCGCGAGGGGGCGGTGATCTACTTCGCACACCCGATCTTCAGTCTCTACCGTTCGGTCGGCCAGCCGCTCTACAAGCAACTGGTCATGAATGCACTGCGGCAGCTTCTTCCGGACGGCCTGCCGGTGACCTCGAACCTGCCGTCGACGGCGCGCCTGAACCTGATGCGGCAGGGCACCCGGTTGGTGTTGCACGTCCTGCACGCCGTGCCCGTCAAGCGTGGCGCCAGCCCGTACAACCCCAACAGCAGCATCGAAGTCATCGAGGACCGGCTGCCTCTGCACGACGTGGAGCTGAGTCTGCGGGTCGCGGGCAAGGTCAGCCGGGTCTTCGATCCGGTCTCGGGCTGCGACGTGCCCTTCGCTCAGGCCGACGGCCGCGTCAGCCTGCATCTCGACCGCGTCGATCTGCACGAGATGCGGGTGTTGGAAATGCTCCCGGACTGAGCGCCGCAGTTGCGGCTGCGGTCAGAGCCGACCCGACGGTCGGCGGTCCCAGGAGGTGGCGCAGCCGTGGGCCGTGGGCGGGTCGTGCCGGGCTGTCGCCCGGCGTGGAGGGCGAAGCTCCCCGGGGGCGCACGCCCCGCTGAGCCGCAGCCAGAGCCGACCCGACGGTCGGCGGT